>DASWNR010000556.1:0-52846 GCA_036399155.1 Pyrinomonadaceae bacterium | reverse complement strand
CACGGTGCCGGGGCCCGAGACCATGATCCAGGTGGAGGTGACGGTCGAGCCGCGCGGCAGCGCGTCGTCGGTCACGGTGCCGCGGAGTTCGGCCGGCCCCGGCAGCGTGACGGTCTGTTCCTGCCCGGCGTCGACCGTGGGCGGCTGGTTGCGCGGGATGACGTTGACGGTCGTCGTGTCGCTGCTGCTCAACTGGCCGTCGGTCGCCGTGAGCTTGAGGACGTACTCGCCCTCGCCGCCGAACGTGGCGGCCGTGGACGCGCTGTGGGGGTCGGCAAAAGTGACCGTGTCGGGGCCGCTGACCTTCGTCCAGGTGACGGAGAGCGTGCTGCCGGCGGGTAGGCCGTCGTCGCCCGCAGTGCCTTCGAGGGCGGCGGTGTCGGTCGGGAGGGTGATGGTGTGCGCGGGGCCGGCGTCGGCCGCGGGCGGGCGGTTGACGGGCGGCGGGGGGATGTCGCTCTCGGTAATTTGTAAGACGCCGTTGCCGTTGACGAAGAGGTAGTCGCACGCGACGGTGCCGCGCACGCGGCCGTTACCCTCGATGGTGATGTCGCCCTGCGGCGCGCGCACGACGCCGTAGAGGACGCCGTTGCCGCTGACCTTCACGGCGTCGCCCACGACGCCGTCGGCCACTTCCAGCAGCAGGCGCTTCGGGTCGTCGGCCGCGCCGACCGTCGAGCCGACGAGCGTGACGCGGTTCTTCACACGCAGCCTGACGGGGCCGGCCAGGCGCAACTGGCTGCCGCCCGCGAGCGACAGCTCTTCGAGGTTGTAGACGGCGGGCTGCGTCGCACCCTCGACGCCGAAGACGAGCACGCTGCGCCCGCCGGCCGTGAACCGGCCGTAGGTGCCCGGCGGGACGACGACGGAGCCGGCGTTGCCCGAGACGTCGATGTGGCGCAGGCTGGCCGGGTCGCCGATGCCCTCGCCGGCCTTCCTGATCTGCACGTCGCGCGTCCCCACGGGGGCCTCCGGGAAGGGGACGTTCTCCAGCTCGACGGGGTCAGTCCGCGTCACGACGTGGCGGAGGCTGGCGTTGCCCTTAATCGTGAGCGTGTAGCCGGACGGCTCGGCGCTCCCCGTCCCCTCGACAGTGCCGCCGTAGGAGGCCGGCGCGGAGGCCGTCACCGCAGGCGTGCCGGGGACGAGGAGGTCGGAGGTGATGGTGTCGTTGCCGTTGAGTTCGACCGACTCGGCCGAGAGCTGCCAGAGCGCGCCCTCGACGCGCCCGCTGTTGAGGGTGGGCGCGTGGCGCACGACGGCGATTCTCTCGTAGACCTGCCTGACCGCCGGGAGTTGTCCGACCCCGGCCGGCGCGAAGGCCACCTGCTTCAGCTCGGCCGCCTCAGCCAGCTCGTTGACCGTGAAGGCGGCGCCGTCCCAGCGCACGCGCGAGATGCGGCCCGGCGACGCCTGCGTGATGAGGATGTCGCCGATGATGCCGGCGAACGCGCCTTCGGCGGCGCCCAACATCTTCCGGCCCGCGGTGTCTACGGCGTAGAAGTTTTCGTGCGCCGGGACGACGTCGATGTCCTGCGGGTTGAGGCCGACCTGAAGCGACTCGGCCTGCCCCTGTGCGTCCACCGCGTAGACGCCGGCCTGCTCCGGCGCGCCGACGATGACCTTGCCCGCCCACGGGCCGTAACGCTCCGGGTCGTTGGCGACGGCCGACACGCCGGCCAGGCGCGTGCCGAGTTGTGCCAGGCGTGTCGGGGTCGCCGACGAGTTCACGCGCCACACACCGCCCCCGGCGGTGGCGACGAGCAGGTCGCCGCCGAAGACGCCCGTGCGGTCGACGTGCAGCCCCGTGACGGCGCCCTCCTCGGAGGGGAGCGTCGCCCACGGGTTCTGGACGGCGGCCCCGTCGGGGCTGATCCGCGTGACCGCGCCGGGCGCGCCGTTGGTCGTGAAGAGCGTGCCGGGTTGGAACCCGCCCGGGCTCGCGCCCTGACCGGCTTCGCGCGCGGCGGCCACCAACACTTCGCCGTTCAGCCCGGCGACGTTGGAGAAGGCGGAATGGCCGCCGTCGGCCGCCAACAGCTCGAAGTTATTCGGCGAGCCCGAAGGGGAGTTGGCGGAGACGATCAGCTTTTTACTCGGTTGGTGGTAATCGAGGCCCGCGTGGTCGCGGAACTCTGTGCCGAGCGGCGTCAGGACGACGTTCCAGCCCTCCTGCGGGGTCGGCGCGGCGTTAACGCGAGCGACGATGCCGGCCGCCAGATTGCCGGCCCCGAGCACCAGCACGTGCAGCGCCGACGCCGCGCCGTCGAGGGGGCCGCCTGCCGACGCGCCCGCCGGGCGCGGGCCGGGCTGCGAGGCGAAGGCGGCGGGGACCGCGGTCTGAAGCAGGAGACACGCCACCAGAAGCTGCGCGATGATACCGCGCCAGAGGGACGGGGCTAATTTGGGGGATGATGATGTTTTCTTGGAGCTGTTAAGCATGACGGGGGTTCCTTTTCAGTTGTCGAGGCTCTGGCCGACGTGATGAGTACTATCCGTGTCAGGTATCTTCGGGCGCGTGACGGGCGTCGAGTTTCAAACGCGGGGCCGTGCGAGCAGAGGTGCCGCACCGCGCCATTAGAAGTTGAGAACGGGAGTGTCCATTCCCGAGCGGAGAAGCGTCGGGGGTTGCCGGAGCAGGCTCTACCGTCACCGCCGGCGGTAACAGCGAGACTGATACTTAGAAAGCCTGTGTCTTTGTTACGCGGAGATTGATTCTTAACTGCGGCGGTAAGGCACAACGGGGCAAAATAGATATGCCATCACGCGCCTCAGATTCGGGGCATTCTGGTTATGGAAATAAGCTGAAGGGAAGATAGAGGTCTTCACAACAGGGTCAAATACGAAGGGCGGGCACACGGTAGACGAAAGTCACAAAGTTGTCAAGACGGTAAGATTTCAGGGAGTGTCTAAATCATAGCTGTAAGCGGCGTGGCAGTGTTGCGAAAATTATTTTCAGCGCAGAGGGTCACAAATTGTGAGTTCCCCGGAAAATCCTTCGCGTCTTATAATTAGAATTACGTCAAGAGCGGCCTTGCCCGAAAAGTCGGAAACGTGTCCATTAGTTGAGCCGGAGTCAACAGCCAAACACATTATGCTGTGGCCGGTCAGGACTTTTCGGGCAAGGCCCGTCAAGAGCCGAGCCCGAAGATTCAGATTGTTCTTGACCGATGATGCGCCGGCACGTATCATCCCCCCCGTCTCACAACTTTCACTACAGAACAATGCGCGGCTCACCCGCGCCGACTTTAACCTCATAACCCTTTGCCCATTCGTCGACATCTCCGAGCACCCTCATGCGGCCTGCCTTCACGTAGTGTCGGACAAGCCGCCCACCGTCCTCGCCGGACAACACCTTACAGAACGGGAGAAATCTTCATGCACGAGAACACCACCACGCGGTCGGCACCGGGCCGGCTCAACCTGTGGCTCCTGACGGCCATCCTCTTAACGGCTTTGCCTATGGCCGCTGACGCCCGGAATCTCACCCTCTGCAACCCGCGCGAGACCCGCGCCGACTTCGACGGCGATTGCAAGACCGACATCTCGACCTTCAACCGCAGCACCGGGTACTGGACATCCGTCGACAGCTCGACCAACACCTACGTCTCGTTGCAGTTCGGGCAGAGCGGCGACATCGCCACGCCCGGCGACTACAACGGCGACGGTAAGACCGACCGCGCCGTCTTCCGCCCCGGCACGGGCTACTGGTACATCGAGACCGACATCACGACCTCGACGTTCGACAGCGTGCCGTTCGGGCAAAGCGGCGACATCCCCGTCGCGCGCGACTACGACGGCGACAACAAGGCCGACGTGGCGGTCTTCCGCCCGGGCAACGGTTACTGGTACATCCTCAACAGCAGCAACAGCAGCACGAGCTACGTGCAATTCGGGCAGACCGGCGACCGCGTCGTGCCGGGCGACTACGACGGCGACGGCAAGACTGATGTCGCCATCTTCCGCCCGGGCACCACCTACGGCGTGTGGTGGGTTTTGAGGAGTTCCAACAACTCAAGCTATTCCTTCCAGTGGGGCCTCAACAGCGACTGGCCGGTCCAAGCGGACTACGACGGCGACGGCAAGACCGACATGGCTATCTTCCGCCCGAGCAACGGCGAGTGGTGGATCGTGAAGAGTTCCGACAGTTCCTACTACGGCGTGACGTTGGGCATGAGCGGCGACCGGCCGGTGCCGGGCGATTACGACGGCGACGGTCAGGCGGATGTCGCGGTGCAACTGCCCGGCAATGGAACGTGGGACATCCTGAAGAGCGCGGGCGGGAGCAGTTCGGTGCTTTTCGTTAACGCGGAGTTCCCGGTGCCGGGGGGATACCTGACGCCACTTTACTGAGGGACTCTATCGTGATTCCGTGAACGGTCAAGCGGCAGGGGCGTCCTCGTCGAGAGGCGCCCCTGCCGCTTGACCGTTCTCCGGAAGACATCGCGATCATTAGTAGCGCTCACAAGCCATGGGTGACTGTCGCGTGCTATATGGATGAGAGATATACAATGATGATATGTCGAGTCTGGATACGGATAAAAATAATTATGTCGTTGAGCGGTAATCAGCTTTCGCACGTTCCACACGGGCACACTACAAGCGGCTAACTGCTCACGGAAGCTCTGATTCTCCTTACGAAAATACAAGCCGGTGTTAACGGGGAAAGGCCCCGGCTACGGCCGGGGCCTTTCGTTCAAACGTTTCCGGGTCGGTCTTACCTGACGAGGAACTGCGTCGTGTAGACGTGCGGGTCGGCGCCCACTGTGAAGTACAACTTGTACGTGCCGGGGGCGTAGCCCTTCGACTTGAGTTTGAAGCTGTAGCCGCCCGTCTCGCCCAAGCTAGGGTCGAAGCTGAAGCCCCCGTCGGGCTTATCCTTTCCGTCGTCGGCCAGCGGCCCGTAGGTGTCGCTCGTCACGAGCGACACGCCGAGTGCGCGCACCGAGGTGGCGGCTGACGAGCGGTTCGCGCCGGCGGCGTCGAGCAGTTGCAGATCGAGGTGGATGGTGCTGTTCGACTTGTGCGCCTTCTCGACATCGTAGAGCGGAGCGATCTGGTAGCCGACCGTGTAGGCGACCGTTTTCGTCATCAGATTCCCGGCCTCGTCGGTCGTCATGACGGTGAAGGTCTTGGCCCCGGCCGTGGCTGTGTCGATGGGCGCGGCGCCCGCGACCGTGCCGTCGCATGCGGCGTTACCCGAGAGGTTGTCGGCGCAGGCGAAGTCCGCGAGCACCTGCCGGCCGACCGCGTAAAAGGCGTTCTCCTCGGGGCGGACGATTGAGACGGTCGGCGCGGTCTTGTCGATGTTGACGCCGCCGATAGTCATCGTCGCCGTGTTGCCCGCGAGGTCGGTGCTCTCGACGGTCTGTGACTGACCCGCTCCCTCGCCCGTGAAGGTGACGGTGCCGGCGTCGGCCTGGCCGGAGACGAAGCCGGAGCCGCCGTCGTTGGCCGTGTACTGAACGTCCACGTCCGAGTTGTTCCAGCCGTTCAAGTTCGCGGGCGTGCGCGTCGAATCGCCGAAGACGGGCGCGGTCTTGTCGAGCCTGACCGTGACGGTCTGTGCGACTTCCGTGTTGCCCGCCCTGTCCTTGGCGTAGAAGACGACTGTCGTCGTTCCCTCGTTCGTGACCGGGATGGAGGCCGTCGCAGTGTCGGCACGCGCGAACGCGCCGTTGACGCTGTAGACCAGCTCGCGCAGCCCCGAGCCACCGACGTTGTCGGCGGACGAGAGCGTGAGCGTCACGTCCGCGTTGTGCCAGCCCGCGGCGTTCGGCTCCCGCGAGAGCGCGGGCGTGGTGACGGGCGGCGCGGCGTCCGCCGACGGGTCAAAGCCCGGCGTCGGCACGAGGTCGTTCAGGTAGAGTTCGAGGTTGGTGTAGCCGCCCGCGCCGACCGCGCGGCCGTCCGCGCCGTCCGTCGGGTTGAGGCCGTGATTCGTCTCCCACTCGTCGGGGATGCCGTCGCCGTCCGCGTCGTTAAGAGCCGGCCCGGCGTCGAGCACGGGGAAGCCGCCAACCTCGTTCTGAGAGTTGATGTGACGGCCGCCCTCTCCCCTCACCTCGCCCGCGAGACGCGCGTCAACGGAGTCGCGCCTGAGCGAGCTTCCGGCCGTGCCGAGCACGCGCTCGTAGGCGGTCGGCGCGTCGTGCGTCGTGACCTGCGCGAAGTCGAAGCGCGCGGGCTCGCGCCGCGTGTACGAGCCGACGAACATCGCCCAGCCGTTGTCGGCACCGTCGCGCGCGCCGTCCCTGTCGCCGTCGAGGAAGTTGTTCGACTGGTGTATCTGCGTGTTCGTGCTCCCGCCGTTGAAGGCGCGGAGCTTGACATTCGTCGTCTGCGGGCCGGCGACGAGGTAGTTGCCGACGTAGTTGAGCCGCGTCGTCCCCTCGTCGGCCGGGCCGCTGTAGCCCGACTCGCCGCCCCAGTTGTAGATGACGTTGTTGACGAAATCCAGCCCCACGCCGTCGCCGACGCGCGGGTTGCGGCTGTCGTGGTGCGCGTAGAGGTTGTGGTGGTACGTCACGACGCCCGTGCCGTATCGGATGAGCGAGCCGTAGCCGTGCGCTCCCTTCTCGTGGCACGAGTTCTTCATGCTCTCGGTGATGAACGACCACTGGACGGTGACGTTGTTCGACTCGGTCACCGACAGCGTCTCGTCAACGCTCCACGAGGCGGAGACGTGGTCGAGGATGACATCCGAAGTCCTGTCCACCCAGAGCGCGTCGTCCTGTACGACGGGGCAGTTCAGGTCGCCGACGCGGAAGCGGAGGTAGCGTATGACGACGTTGTTGCCGCTGACGACCGTCGAGTGGCCGGCGACGGTGACGCCGTCGCCCGGCGCGGTCTGCCCCGCGATGGTCAGGAAAGACTTGTTGATGTTCAGGCGCGTGGAGAGGTTGATGGTGCCCGCCACGTCGAAGACGACGGTGCGCGGCCCAGCCGCGGTGCGGACGCCCTCGCGCAGAGAACCCGCGCCCGAGTCGTTGAGGTTGGTGACGTGGTACACGTCGCCGCCGCGCCCGCCCCGTGCGTTCGCGCCCGCGCCCTCCGCGCCGGGGAAGGCGCGGACGGGCTGCGTGCCCGGCGCGTAGATTGTCATCGTGGCCGAAGTGCCGCCGCGATAGTTCGGGTCGTTGATGGTGGCGACGACGCTGTAGACGCCGACCGCCGACGGCGGCGCGGCCGAGCCGTTGTAGGTGACGCCGACGACCGGGCCTGCCGGGTTGCTGCTCGCGGTCGCGGACTTCGGCGAGCCGTCGTAGGTGTGCTCAAGGTTCGAGAGCGTCACGGCGACCGGCGTGCGGTCGATGACGAGCGTGCCCGTGGCCGTGCCCTGATAGGTCGCGTCGTCCACGGCGGCGACGACCGTGTATGTGCCGATGGCCGAGGGCGGCACGGGGCTCCCGTTGTAGGTGACGTTGACGGGGAGTCCGGCAGGCTCGGTCGTGACGGTCGCGGCCGCGGGCGAGCCGTCGTAGCTCTGCGACAGGTTCGAGAGGGCGACGGCGGCCGTAAGCCGTGTCTGCGGCGCCCAACCGCCGAGGACGAACACGGGGTCGCTCCATTGCGCGGCCTCGGCCGCGGTGAGCTGGCGCGAAATCGCGTGGCGCTGGCTCACGTCAACGGGGTTGCCGCCGAGGTCGCGGCTGTTGTACTCCCACATCCGTATGTTCGGGTAGTTGGCGGCCGTAACCGCGTTGGTCGGGTTGTCGAACTGCCAGGGGTCTGGGCGGATGTGCGCGTCCATCGACGTGTCGATGAGCACCATCTGGCTGTAGGGGAAGTCGTCCGGGTCGATGCGGTGCAGTTGCGTGTTCGTCACGCCGGCCACAGAGCGGGTGAAGCGGCAGTTGACGAAGACGTAGCCGTTTCTCCCCTGCTGGTTGCGGAACTGCGCGTAAACGCCGGCGCTGTTGTTCTGCCTGAGCACCATTTTCAGCTCGGTGTTCTTGAAGAAGACCGCGCCCGAGCCCCAGACGAAGTCAACGTCCCCCTCGATGTAGCTGTCTGTGACGAAGCCGCCCTGGTTCGACTGCCCCTGCAAGAGCAGCGTGTCCTGATAGCTGTAGAGGCTCACCTTGTTGAGCACGATGCGGTTGTTGTTGCCGCGAAACGCCTCGGCCTGCGAGCCGCCCTGCGGCGTCGTGTTGCGTAGCGTGATGTTCTCAAGCGTGAAGTCTGCGGCGTCCACGCCGAACATCGCGCGGTGCGTCGTCGAGGTCGGGTTGAAGTTGTTGCTGTTCGCGTACTGGATGACGGAGAGGTTACGGTCTTCGCCGCGCACCGTGACGAAGGGCTTGTTCGAGCCGACGTAGACGATCTCTGTGTAAGTCCCCTTCCTGACGAGGATGACGACTCGCTTTGTGTTGTTGGCGGGGACGTAATCGACCGCGCCCTGGACGGTGGCGAAGTCGCCCGAGCCGTCGGCCGCGACCGTCAGCGTGGCCGCGCCCGCGGCCGGCGCGCTCGTCTTCGTCGAGAAGCTCCAAAGAAACGGCGTGTCGAAGCCGGCGAAGGGCGCGCCGTTCGCGTCACGCACGACGCCCGGCTCCATCGTCACGTAGTAGCTCTGGTTGTAGTCGAGCTTCCGGTGCAGGTAGACGGCCGCCGTGTCGCCCGTGACGATGACGGGGCGGTAGTTGAACGAGACTGTTCCGTTCAGACGCGCCTGCGTGGCGGCGCTCATGTCGATGGTGTCGACGAGCGTGCCGTCCTCGCGGTAGACCCGCAGGCGGCCCGTATTCCCGACCGTCGGCGCCTGGTTGAAGGTGATGTAGAGCGGGGCGTCAACGTCCACGTTCGAGGCGAAGCTGGCCGGCGCGAACCCGGCGGCCTGCATCGTCGAGACGACGAGCAGCCTTGCGTTCGAGCTGGTGACGCTCCCGCTGGAGTTGCTGACGACGACCATGTAGTCGGCCGAGTCGCCGACCTGCGGGTTGGCGAAGCCCAGCGACGCTTGGGTGGCGCCGGGGATGAGCGCGCCGTTCCTGAACCACTGGTAGAAAAGGTTGTCGCCCGTCGCGACGACCGAAAGGCTCGAAGGGCTCCCGGCGGGCGCTTTGGTGTCGGCCGGCTGCGTCGTGATGGCGGGCGGCGGCGGCACCGGGTTGACGCTGACGTTGAGCGTGACGGGCTGGCTCGCGACGCCGCCGCCGGCGTTGCTGACGAGCGCGGTGTAGCCGCCCGCGTCCGAGAGCTGCACGCCCGTCAGGTTGAGCGTCGGCGTCGCGGCCGAGGGGTTGCCGCCGATTGACGCGCCGTCCCTGCGCCACTGGTACGTGAGCGAGTTGCCCGTGGCCGCGACCGACATCGTGACGTTGCTTCCGACCTGAACCGTCAGGTTCGACGGCTGCGGCTGCGCGGTGATGGCCGGCAGCGACGGGGTGTATTCGACCGCGAGGCGGCTGAAGGCCATCCTGGTCGCGAAGTTCGTCCCCGCGACCCTGAAGGTGAACCAGTCGAAAGTCGTGTTGGGGTTCGGGCCGGATTCGGTCGCCGCGTAAGTGAGGCCCGACAGCGTCCCGCCCGTCACCGCGATGGTGACGCGGTTGTCGGTCGCCGAAAGGCGCTCGACCGTGTAGGTGAAGGTGTAGGGCGTGGCGTTGGCCAACGTCTGACGCGCCGACGCGCCCGCGCCCGAGAGCGACGCCCAGCCGGTTCCGGCGCCCATGCTGTTGAAGATGTTGGTGGTGACGGGGTTGCTCACATCGCGCCGGTAGAGGATGAAGGGCGACCCGGTGCCGCTCCCGAAAAACTGCGCGCCGTAGCCGGTGTCGTCGCCGAAGGCGGCGTTGTTCTGGCCGCCCGTCAGGTTGGCCGTGTTGCGCGTCCCCTTCGAGTCGAGCAGGCCGAAACGTATGTCCGCGCTGCCGCCGGGGAAGCCCGCGAGTGTGAACGTCCCCGAGAATGAGACTTTATCGCCGACGGAGAGCGTCACCGGCGAGCCGGAATTGGTGAAGTACGCCCAGAAGGCTTCGGAACCCGTGCCGAGCGGCGTCATGTCGAACTCGACGGAACCGACCGAGTCGGTCCTGACGGTGCGCGCCCCCGTCGCGGCGGCCCTTGAGTTGAAAACCTGTAGAGAGTTGTTCGCGAGGTTCTGATTCTGGCTGTTACCGTCCGCGAAGGTGTCGTTGACGAGCATGGTGCCGGCGGCCCCGGCGACGAAAGGAAAGACCAACGCGGCGACGCCGGCGAGGGCGGCGCACAGAAAGAGAGTCCTGAAAACTTTCATCGTCAATTATCCTGTCGGAGGTTGGGATTTAGTGCCGGACTTCGCGCTCGTCTTAGGGGAGGACGACCGAGTCAGTAGCTAAGGGTTCGGGAATTGGGAAAACCAAATTAACAAGTGTTCGCTCAAATGGTAAAAACCAATTCGCCGAAACGTATAACACGCCCGAAAAGTCGAAGTCAAGGAAGATTTCCGCGGACGGACGGTTGAAATGCGGGAATCAGATGTTTTCCGCGCTTTGTGAGTTTGCCCGGCCGGGTGGCTCAAAGGGGTTTTTGTTGACCCGCCAAATTTTCGGCGGAAGCGGGAAAGGTCTGACCAAGTAATAATTTTCTAAAAAATAGGCGAGTCCATAGCCCGCCCCCGACCTTTCTGCTATCATCGGCTCACCCCGAGCCATTAAAGGTCTTCAAAAGCAGAGGTGAATCCCGCGATGCGACGTGTGCTCAGCTCGATTGCCGCCGCCGTCATGCTCCTCGGCGTGTTCCAGTCTCTCGTCCCTGCAACCTCTGCCGTCGCACAGTCGCGCGCGAGACAGAGGGCGCGGTCGGCCAGCCCCGCCGCGACCGGGTGGGACGCCGTCCCCGCCATCCTCGCGCGGATACGGCCGCCGCGTTTTCCCGCGCGCGACTTCCCCGTCACCGACTTCGGCGCGCGAGCGGGCAACGAGTTCGACAACACGGAGGCGATACGCAAGGCCATCGAAGCCTGCAACCGGGCCGGCGGCGGTCGCGTCGTCGTCCCGCGCGGCACGTTCCTGACCGGGGCGATTCACCTGAAGAGCAACGTCAACCTACACGTCTCGGAGGGCGCGACGCTCAGGTTCAGCACGGACCCGGCGAAGTACCTCCCCGCCGTCTTCACGCGCTTCGAGGGGACGGAGCTGATGAACTACTCGCCGCTCATCTACGCATTCGAGCAGCGCAACATCGCCGTCACCGGCAAGGGCACGCTCGACGGCGGGGCGTCTGACGAGAACTGGTGGGCGTGGGCGCGCCGGCGCGGGTCGGAGCCTTCGCCCGCGTCGGCCGACGTGCGACGCCTGCGCGAGATGGGCGACGGCGGCGTCCCCGTGCGTGAGCGCGTCTTCGGCCGGGGCTCGCACCTCCGCCCGCCCTTCATACAGCCGTACCGCAGCCGCAACATCCTTATCGAAGATGTCACAATCGTCCGCTCGCCCTTCTGGGAGATTCACCCCGTGCTCTCCGAGAACGTCACGGTGCGCGGCGTCCAGATCAACACGCACGGGCCGAACAACGACGGCTGCGACCCGGAGTCGTCGCGCGACGTGCTCATAGAGGACTGCGTCTTCGACACGGGCGACGACTGCATCGCCATCAAGTCGGGCCGCGACGAAGACGGCCGGCGCGTGGGCGTCCCCTCCGAGAACATCATCGTCCGCCGCAGCACGATGAAGGACGGCCACGGCGGGGTCGTCATCGGCAGCGAGATTTCGGGCGGCGTACGCAACGTCTTCGTAGAAGACTGTAAGATGGACAGCCCGAACCTCGACCGCGCGCTCCGCTTCAAGTCGAACGCGCGGCGCGGCGGCGTGATGGAGAACGTCTTCATGCGCAACGTCGAGGTCGGCCGCGTCGCAGAGGCAGTGCTGACCATCGACCTCCTGTACGCGGGCGAACGGGGGCCGCACAGACCCGTCGTGCGCAACGTCCGATTGGAGAACGTGACGAGCCGTTCGAGCCCGCGCGTGTTGTACGTGGTCGGCTTCCCCGGCGTGACGATTGACGACATACGATTCAAGAACTGCACCTTCCGCGGCGTCGAGACGGCGGAAGTCCTGAACCACGCCGGCTCGTTCGGCTTCGAGAACGTGACCATCGAACCGGTCAAAAAGGGGCGCAGCCTGAACTCGCCGCAGGCCACCACGGCGCAGTGATGAAAGCCATGACGACTAACACTCAGACGCGCGGTTTTAAAGGAAGCGTCGCGATGCTCGCGCTCGCCTTCCTCGCCTTCGGCGTGTGCGAGGCGAAGGCCGCGCCGGTCGAGCTGGTCGTGGCGGCGGACGGGAGCGCGAAGTACAGGACGGTGCAGGAGGCCGTGATGGCCGTGCCGGCGGGGACGGCCGAGAGCCCCGTCGTCATACGCATCAGGCCGGGCACGTATAAAGAGCTGGTCTACGTGCAGCGCGAGAAGCGCTTCTTCCGACTGGTGGGGGAAGACGCCGCGAAGACCGTCATCACCTACGACCTGAACGCGAACCTCAAGGGGCTCGACGGCAAGCCCATCGGGACTTTCCGCACGCCCACCGTGCAGATCGACGCGGACGACTTCACGGCCGAGAACGTCACGTTCGAGAACTCGGCCGGCCCCGTCGGGCAGGCTTTGGCGGTGCGCGTGGACGGCGACCGCGTCGTCTTCCGCAACTGCCGCTTTCTCGGCTGGCAGGACACGATTTTGCTCAACCGGGGCCGGCAGTACTTCGAGAACTGCTACGTCACAGGCCACGTCGATTTCATCTTCGGCGCGGCGACGGCCTTCTTCGAGCGCTGCCACATACACGCGCTGAGGGACGGTTATCTGACCGCCGCCTCGACGCCCGACAACGCGCCCTTCGGCTTCGTCTTCCGGCGCGGCAGGGTCACGGCCGAGACGCCTTCGGTCAAGACCTACCTCGGCCGTCCGTGGCGCGCACACTCGGCCGTGACGTTCGTCGAGACGGAGATGTCGGCGGCCGTCCGCCCCGAAGGGTGGCACAACTGGAACTTCCCCGACCGCGAGAAGACCGTCCGGTACGCCGAGTACGCGAGCACGGGGCCGGGCGCGAACGAGGCCGCGCGCGTCGCCTGGGCGCGTCGCCTAACGAAGTCGGAAGTTAAGAACATCACGCCCGAAAAAATTCTCGCCGGCTCGGACGGCTGGAACCCTCTGACGGGCCGGACACGCACACGATGAAGATGTTGAGAAGAATCTTGTTTGCCGTCTGTATGCTCGCGGCCGCGGCGGCGGGCGTCAACGCGAAGGAGCCGATTACTATCCACCTCGCGGGCGATTCGACGATGGCGGAGAAGCTGCCCGAGAAGCGTCCCGAGACGGGCTGGGGCGAGGCTCTCGCCAAGTTCTTCCGCGAAGACCGCGTGCGCGTGAAGAATCACGCGAGGAACGGCAGGAGCACGCGACTCTTCATCGAGCAGAAGCACTGGCAGACGTTGCTCGACTCGCTCAAGGCGGGCGACTACGTCTTCATACAGTTCGGGCACAACGACTCGGCGAAGGACAGACCCGACCGCTACACGCCGCCCGAAGACTACCGCGCCAACCTCGTCCGCTTCGTCCGCGAGGTGCGCGGGCGGAAGGCCACGCCCGTCCTGTTCACGCCCGTCATGCGCCGGCGCTTTACGAAAGAGGGAGTCTTTCAGGACGTGCACGGCGTCTACCCGGGGATAGTCCGCGAGGTCGCGGCCGGGCACAAAGCGCCGCTCATCGACATGCACCGCACGAGCGAGCGCGTGCTCGTCGGGTACGGGCCGGAGGAGTCGCGTAAACTCTTTCTTCAGCTCAAGCCCGGCGAGAGTCCGAACTACCCTAACGGCGTCGAAGACAACACGCACTTCAACCCGCGCGGCGCGGAGGAGATGGCGGCGCTCGCCGTCGAAGGCATCCGCGAGCGCAGGCTCGGGCTGGCGAAGTACCTTTTAAAAACACGGAGGGAGAGATGAAGAACAGACACGCGGCGGCTCTAGCCATTTGCGCTTCCCTGCTCTGCGGCGCGGCCTTCGCGCCCCGGCGGGCGGGCGCACAGTCACAGGGCGCGCAGTCACAGGGGGTGGGCACGGGCGAAATTTACACGGCCGTCGTCAAAGGCTCGGAGGCGCGCTTTACGCTGCCCGTCCCGCAGCGCCCCGAGTGGCGCTGGCGCAGGGGCGAGACGAAGGATAACGGGCGCGAGTACTTGATGAGCGTCAAGGTCGTAAACGAGGGGCGGGAGTTTTCGTTCGGACTCTACCTCTGGAAGTTCCCGGGCGCGAAAGAGGCGAGCGGGAGTTTCTCCTCGCTCATCGACGCCGGGCAGAAGAGCCTGTTCGAGCGCACGGCCGCCGGGAGGATGACCATGATCCGCGACGGCGGCGTGAGGGTGAAGCAGGACGGCCAACACCTCGTCATCACCGTGGGCGGGCGCAAAAACGTTGCGCGCCTCTTCTCGGGCCGCCCCGCGGAGGTAAGGATAGAGACGGCCATCCTCGACGAGACGCCGACCTCGCAGACCGTCAGCGTCGTCTACGAGAACTGAAGCGCCGCGCGTTTAAGGCCGGGGCTAATGTTATGGCCGAGGCTTCGGCCGCTGGTCGGGCGGGACGTTCTCGTAGACGGCTTCGAGCTTCTGGTAGCCGTCCTTGACGACCGTCTCGACGATGTTGTTCTTGTCCACCACGACGGGCTCAAGGAGTATCGAGGGCACGTCGATCTTTCCGTTGTTGATGGCGGAGGTGGTCTGAACCTTCTCGCCGCGCGCGAGTGCGACGGCCGCCTCGGCCGCGCGGCGCGCGAGCAGGTGGACGGGCTTGTAGACGGTCATCGACTGCGTGCCGGCGACGATGCGCTGGAGCGCAGCGAGGTCTGCGTCCTGACCCGAGACGAGAACCTTGCCCGCCAGCTTCTGCACTTCGAGCGCGGAGACGGCGCCGCCCGCCGTCGCGTCGTTCGAGGCGACGACGGCCGTCACCTGATTCCCCGACTTCGTCAGGGCGTCCTCCGTGATGCGCAGCGCCTCACTCGCCAGCCAGTCCTTCGCCCACTGGTCGGAGACGATTTTCACGTCGCCGCCGTCGACCGCCGGCTTTAAGACGTTCATCTGACCCTTGCGAAAAAGCAGCGCGTTGTTGTCCGTGGGCGCGCCGCCGACGAGCACGTAGTTGCCCTTCGGCGCGCGCTCAAGCAGGTAACGCGCCTGCAACTCGCCGACCTTCTCGTTGTCAAACGAGACGTAGAGCGCGGGCTCGCTGCTGCGTATCAGCCGGTCGTAAGAGATGACGGGGACGCCCCGCGCCTTCGCCGACTCGACGATGGTGGCGGCGATCTCGCCGTTGTGCGGGATGACGACGAGCACGTCCACGCCCTGCGTCAGGAGGTTGTCGGCCTGCTGCACCTGTACGCGGTCGTCGCCGTTGGCCGACTGGACGAGCACCTCCGCGCCCAACTCTCGGGCGCGCGCCATGAAGAGGTCGCGGTCGCGCTGCCATCGCTCCTCCTTGAGCGTGTCCATCGAGAGCCCGATGCGAATCGTCCCCTTCTTCGGGCCGGCTTCGTCGGCCGCCTGCTGCCGCGGCTGCTCGACGCACGCGGCGGCGAGGAGGGCGGCGAGACAGAGGACGGCGGCGGCCGCGAATGAGCCGCGCGAGAGTTTGGGTTTTCTCATAGTCGTGTGTGTGTAAAGTTGAAATTTCAAATTTGAAATTTCAAATCACCCGGGGCTTACTCGAAACGGAACCAGTCGAAGTCCGCGTAGCCGTTCTCGCGTGTGCGGCCGACGCGCGAGGCGAAGACGCCGACCTTCGCGCCTATCCAGCGCCCCGGCCGCGCCGTGAAGGGCTCGCCTACGGGGCGGAAGGTCTTCCCGTCCTCGCTGAAGCTGAAGTTGCAGACCGCGTTCGCGGAGACTTTGACGCGCAGGTAGACGGTGCCCGTCTTGAGCGGGAGCCCCGCGCCCTCGCGCTCCGCGCCCTGCTTGTCCGCGTCCTTGCAGACGACCTGCGAGACGAAAAGACCCTCCGGCCTCTTCTTCACGGACAGGTACGCGTAGTCCAGACCCATCACGAGCAGCCCGGTCTTCTCGTCGTCGGTGCGCGGCGTGAAGGTGAGTTTGGTCGTCGCGGTGAACTCGGGCGCGGGGAATTTCTGCAAGAGCAGCGCGGGCACGTCCCAGAGGTTCTTTTGACCTTCGGGGAGCGGCACGTTGATGACGCGCAGGTAGCCGAGCGGCCCCGAGGGGAACGCCCAGTTCGTCTGCGGGTTGGCGTGCCACTGCCACTGGAGCCCGAGCCGCGGGTCGTTAAACTCGTCCGAATCGGGCGGCGTCGCGAGCGGCCACGCTCGGCCGACGTTCGGCTTCTTGAATTTGAGCACAGGCTCGCCCGTGCCGTCGCCGTCCGCGTCCGCGCCCATCACGGGCCAGTCGCCGACCCAGCGCATCGGCTGTAGGTGTACGACGCGGCCGTACGCCCCTTTGTCCTGAAAGTGCAGGAACCAGTGCTCGCCGGTCTGTGTCTCGACCCACGCGCCCTGGTGCGGGCCGTTGACCTGCGTCTTGCCCTGCGCCAGCACTATTCTCTCCTCGTACGGGCCGAAGACGTTGCGCGAGCGCAGAGCCAGTTGCCAGCCGGTCTCGACGCCGCCCGCCGGGGCGAAGATGTAGTAGTAGCCGTTGCGCTTGTGGAACTTCGGCCCCTCGACGGTCGGGTGCTTGTCGTGTCCGTCGAAGACGATGACGCCGTCGTCGAGCAGGCGCGTGCCGTCCGTGCTCATGCGGCTGACGACGAGGATGCTCTTGACGCCCGAGCGGCTGGCGGCGACGCCCGTGACGAGGTAAGCGCGGCCGTCTTCGTCCCAGAGCGGGCACGGGTCGATCCAGCCCTTCGCCTCTTTGACGAGGATGGGCTCGGACCACGGGCCGGCCGCGTCCTTCGCCTTGACGAGGTAGATGCCGCGGTCCGGGTCGGGGTAGTAGATGTAGAACTCGCCGGCGTGGTAGCGGATGGCCGGTGCCCAGACGCCGCCCCCGTGCTGCGGCTTTTCGAAGACCTCGAAGGGCGGCTGACGCCTGAGCGCGTAGCCGACGACCGACCAGTTGACGAGGTCTTTCGAGTGGAGGACGGGCAGACCCGGCGCGGCGTTAAAGCTCGACGCCGTCATGTAGAAGTCCTCGCCCACGCGGACGGCGTCCGGGTCCGAGAAGTCCGCGTGGATGACCGGGTTCTTGTATGTGCCGTCGCCGTTGTCCGCGACCCAGACCTTCGAGACCGTCTGCGCGCGCGAGCCCGAGACGAGCGCGAGGAGCGTGACGAGAACGGCGACGATGTTGAGGAAAGCCCGACGGAGTTTCATTCGGAAGTAATCGACTACGGAGACGCGGAGTCTTTAATTTCAAATCCCAGTTTGAAATTTCAAATCTCAGTCCTTGACGGCTTCGAGGCCGGAGCCGCCGGCTGCGTACTCGGGCTGGACGTTGACGACGCCGTACTTGCGGTCTTCGCCCTCGCGCACGGCCGCCATCATCCACATGAAGTTGATCTGGCCGCCGGGCGCGGCGACGTTCGGGTGATAGCCCCTCGGCATCAGCACCACGTCGCCCTCGCGCACGACCTGCACGAGCTCGGGGTTCGCCGGGTCTGTGTAGACGAGCTGGATGCCGAACGAGGGCTCGGGCATGTCTATGTAGAGGTACGCCTCTTCGAGCATCGACGAGTGCTCGTGCGGCGGCCACGAAGTCCAGTTGCCGGGGCGCGAGAAGGTGACGCCGGTCAGGATGCGCCCGGCGCGGACGTTGCTCCCGATGAGCACGTTCATGTCGCGCTGGTTGGGCGGCTCGCCCGCGATGATGTGGAGCTTCGGGTTCTCCTGCACCTCGGCGAAGCGCACGAGCTGGACGGGGTAGTTGCCCTCGACCGGCGCGGACAGCTCCGCGAGGTCGCAAGCCCCGCGCACCTCTACGCGCGAGTCGCGCGGGACGTACAGCGCGTCGTAGCGGCCGAGCCTGTACGTCTCGCCGCCGACGGAAATCTCCGCCTCGCCCTTCAGACAGACGAGCGCCGTCTCGTGCGTGCCCGTCTCGAACGCAAGCGCCTCGTCGCCCGCGTCCGTAGTGACGCGGCCGTAGTGTAGGTTGCGCATCGGCGTCTGACCCGGCGCGACCGCCGTCCGCCGCCCCCTGCCCTTGTGCGTGGCCGGAACGTAACAGTTCTCCCTCGAAATCTCTGTGCGACTCAACTCTGGCTGCATGATGTGAAAAACCCCCTTCGATGTTCAGACAAGTCCCGCCGTCAGGAAGCCTTCGGCTGCGACTTCGAGCGCGCCGCCTAAGCCGGCGCCCGTGGCCTCGCCCGGCTCGACCGACCAGCCCGAGAGGCGCCCCGCCATGCTCTGCGCCACGGCGCTGTGAAGCGGCTCGCGCAAAAACCTCCAGCCGTAGACGAGACGGCCGCTCACGATAACTCTCGTCACGCCGAGCCCGGTGATAACGTTGGCGATGCCGATGCCCAGGTATTCGCCGACGCGCTCAAGCGTCCGCCGCGCGCGCAGCTCGCCGCCCTCCGCGCGCCCGACAATCTCCACGAAGCGCGGCGCGGTCTGTCCTCCCAACTGGACGCGGTCGCCCGTGTAGAGCGACGAGGCGGCCGACGCCGACGCGTACATCTCCCAACACCCGCGGTTGCCGCACCGGCAAACTTTCCCGCCGGCGACGATGGTCATGTGGCCGAACTCGCCCGCGAAACCTTCGCCCAGGGCGTCGCCCCGGAAGACCTCGCCGCCGAGCACGAGCCCGACGCCGAGCCCCGTGCCCGACCTGACGAGGACGAAGTCGTCCAGCCGCTCGGACTCCGCGCGCCCGAGCCGCAGGCGCAGCTCGTAGAGCGCGGCGGCCGTCGCGTCGTTCTCGACGACGACCGGCACCGCCGCCTCGGCCGTCGCGGCGTTGCCCTCGCCGTCGAACCTGAGCGCGTCGGCGACCGATACGTCGTGCCAGCCGAGGTGCGGCGCGTATGTAATCTTCCGCCTCGCCGCGTCGGTCGGCCCGGGAACGCTCACCCCGATGACGCGCAAGCGTCGCCCGCCGGCTCGACGCGTGAGACGGCCGGCCGCCTCGCCCGTCACACGGAGCGCGTCCGAAGGCTCCGAAGGCGTCTCGAACTCCTCTTCGCCGAGCACTTCGCCCGAGAGCGTCGCGAGCCCGACCGTCGTGCGGCGGACGCCGATGTTGACGCCGGCGAAGTAGCCGTGCCCGTCGCTGAAGCTGAGCGCGGAGGGCGGCCGTCCCAGACTTCTGCCCGCGCCCGGCGCAGGTGCGCTGACCGCCTCCTCGCGCACGACGCCGGCCGCGATGAGCGGCTTGAAGGTGTCCGTGACGGTGCTGCGGTTGACGCCGACGCGGCGCGCAAGCTCCGCGCGCGAGATGGGCTGCGCCGCGCGCAGAAGCCTCAAGAGCATGACCGTCGCGCGAGCGGGCACGCCCGCGTCCGGGGCGTGTGCCGCTGCCTTCGCGCGCGGCTCGTCCGGCTCTAACGTCGCGACCGAACCGCTGATTTGTGAGGCCGGGTCTTTACTCGTCGGCATCTCTTCCGCTCCGTTCCCCCCGTTCGCGCAGTCCTTCATAGAGAGACCGTCTGCTCGGCCCAGAACTGAAACTCCCTGTGCCTGTGCTCCTCGGCCCGGGCCTGCGTCTCGCCCGAGGCGACGCGCCGGACGTGCTCGAAGACGCGCGCGCCGACCTCTTCGATTGATTCGGTGCCGTCGATGACGCCGCCCGCCGAGAGGTCTATGTCGCGCGACATGCGCTCGAAGACGGCGGTGTTCGAGGCGAGCTTGACGACCGGGGCGATGGCGTTGCCGATGGTCGTCCCGCGCCCCGTCGTGAAGACGACGACGGTCGCGCCCGCCGCGACGAGCCCCGGCGTGGACTCCTGGTCGTAGCCCGGCCCCTGCATCAGGTGGAGCCCGCGCCCGCCGACCGTCTCGGCGTATTCGAGCACGCCCTCGACGCGCGTCGTCCCGGCCTTCGACATCGCGCCCAAAGACTTGATGGTGATGTTGAGCAGGCCGCCGGCGACGTTGCCCGGGCTCGGGTTCTGGTTGAGCACCGCGCCGAACTTCGAGGCGTACTTCTTATACCAGTCGATGACGCGGTAGACGGCGCGACCCGTCGCGGCGTCCTTCGCGCGGTGCGCGAGGATGTGCTCCGCGCCGCAGAACTCGGGAACCTCCGTGATGAGGACGGTGCCGCCCGAGCGCACGAGCGTGTCGGCCGCGCGCCCGAGGCTCGGGTTGGCCGAGATGCCCGAGAATCCGTCCGAGCCGCCGCACTTGACGCCGAGCACGAGCTCGCTCACAGGGAATTCCTCTCGCCTCGCCCGGTTCACCTCGGGGAGCATCCGCTCGACTTCCTTCAAGCCCCGCTCGATGGCGGCCTGCGTGCCGCCGATGTCCTGAATGCCAATCCTGGCGACCGACTTGTCGAAAGACTTCTCGCGCCTGAGGAGGTACTTCTCGACGCGTTCGAGGTTCGTCTTCTCGCAGCCCAAATCCATCAGGATGACGCCGCCGACGTTCGGGTGGTCGGCGTAGTTCGAGAGCGTCCGCAGCATCACGTCGATGGTCGAGCCGTCCTGACACCCGCAGCCCTTGTTGTGCGGGATGGCGACGACGCCGTCAACGTTCGGGTAGCGCTCGCGGCTGTAGTGTAGGAACTCCGCCATCAAAGCGATCTGCTGCGCCTCGTGGCTCGCGCACATCGAGGTCGGAACTATCAGCACGAAGTTGCGCGTGCCCACCCGTCCGTCCGGGCGGCGGAAGCCCTTGAAGGTCGCGCGCTCGCGCTCCGGGATGTAGTCGGGCGGCGGGTTCCGCAGGTCTTCGGGCAGGTCGCGCACGACCGGCACGTCGTCCGTCATGTTGTCGTGCGAGATGAGTTCGCCCTCGCGTATGCCGAGGCTGGTGCCGATGGGCTGGCCGTACTGTAGGACGAAGTCGCCCGCGGGGATGTCGCGCGTGGCGAAGCGGTGGCCGGGCGGGACTTTCGAGCGCACGCGTATGACGCGCCCCGTGTCGAGCGTCACTTCGAGGCCGGCCGCGGTCGGCTCTTTGACGACCGCGAGGTTGTCCTTCGGGTCGACGACGATGGCGTAGGAGCTTATCGGCGGAGCCTGCGTGCTGGTGCTGCTCGACATCTTAAGTCTTCACTGCCGCGAACCTTTAAAACGCTCAAACGCCCGCGCCCGCCGCGCCCGTGAGCACGTCCGCGAGAATCAGAGACCTCACGTTCGGGTGGACGCGGAGCCAGAGCCCGGGGTTCTCGTCGAGCTGTCGCGCCCGCACCGCAGGGTCGCTTGAAATCTCCTCGTCGAGCAGGCGGCGGTAGCTCGCGGGCTTGGCCGGCGCGGTCGAGGCGTCAACTATCGACTGGACGATGCGGCGCGACCCGAGGATGGCCGCCGGCCCGAGCGTCAGTATGTGCGTCGCGGCGCGGCACTCGGCCTCGTCATCGGGCGTGACGTTGCTCCCGCCGGCCTTGAACTTGCCGATGTGGTGTTCGAGGATGCTCGGCGAGATTGGGATGACGCCCGCGAGGTCGCCGGCCGCCGCGCCCGAGCCCGGCTTGATGTATGCGAGGTGCGAAGCCGCGCCCGCCTCCGGCCCCATCCCGAGGAAGAAGATGTCGATGCCGCCCAGCGCCTCAAGCTTCGAGAGGTACTCCATCAGCCCGCCTTCGAGGTCGTCCGTGTCCGTACGCATCGGCGTGAAGCTCTTCACCTTGTTGAAGAAGGCGTCGCCCAGCAGGCGCTCGAAGTCGCGCACGAAGCTGAGCCCGTTGTCCATACGCATCGGCGCGAGCGCGTCCTGCGTGAAGACGTGCAGGCGGCCGAGCAGTTCGTCGGCCTCGCCCGTGCGCGCGATTCCTGCGACGTGCCTGTACATCGCCTGCGCCCCGCGACCGCCGAGCAGGAGGATGACGAGGTCGCCCTCCTTCTCCCGCGCCGCGCGTTGGATCTCTTCCCACTGAGCCAGCCCGACCGCCTCTTCCGTGGCCATGACTTCGTAGCCGAGCGAGCGCGGGTTCAGCGCGGCGGCCTGCTCGCCCGCGCGGCTGAGCCAGACGTTACTGCCCACGACGCGGCGCTCGAAGCTACTTTGTTTGGGGGACGACAAAATAAATACCCTCTTCCCGGCTGAACGGGCAAAAACCCTTTGGAGGAAGCCTTTTTCGGTTGCCGAACGAGAGCCGCCGGCAGAAAGTTTTCGGTTGAGTGGTTAGACCACTTAAAGAAATCGCGGAGATTTTTTACCACATTCTGAGCGAGTAAAGCAAGGTCATTATGCCGAAACAAAGAATTCAGCTTGCTAAACGTATCTAACTTCATGAATTGTACTTGACACAAATCGCTCACTGGTGTTACACAATATTCGCAGTCCGGTTAATTGGTAATACCTTCTTAAAGTCAAAATCGAAAGCCCGGAGGCCGGCGTTTTTCCCCGCGTAGCACGCCGACCCCTTTGTAACGTCCGAAACTCGCGCGCGGCTTCGACTCCGGAACCGCGCGGCTTCCCGGAGAGGGAAATGAGTCGATGAGCTACGCCCCATTTGAACTCGGCGGAAAGGTGGCGGTGGTCTTCGGCGGGACTTCGGGCATCGGCCGCGCCATCGCGCACGGGCTGGCCGAGGCGGGCGCCGACGTGGTCGCGACCTCACGCCGCGGCGAGCGGGTCGAAGAGACGGCGGCCGAGATAGAGGGGCGCGGCCGTCGTACGCTGCGCGTCACCTCGGACGTGCGGGAACGCGACTCCATACGCGGGGTGCTTGAGGCGGCCGTCGGGGTCTTCGAGAAGGTCGACATCCTCGTTAACTCCGCCGGGCGGACGCTTCGGACGCCGACCGCCGACGTTTCGGAAGAGGACTGGGAAGGCGTCATCGGGACGAACCTGACGGGGACGCTGCGCGCCTGCCAGATTTTCGGGCGGCACATGCTTGGGCGCGGCAGCGGCCGCATCATCAACATCGCCTCGCTCTCCTCGTTCGTCGCGCTGGCGGAGGTCGCGGCCTACTCCGCGAGCAAGGCGGCGGTCGCCTCGCTGACGAAGTCGCTCGCGGTCGAGTGGGCGCAGCGCGGGGTCAACGTCAACGCCATCGCGCCGGGCGTCTTCCGCACGGCGCTCAACCGACACCTGCTCGACGACACGGAGCGCGGGCGCGAGCTTTTGCTGCGGACGCCGATGGGGCGCTTCGGCAACGTCGAAGAGCTGGCCGGCGCGGCCGTCTTCCTCGCCTCCGACGCGTCCAGCTTCGTCACGGGCGAGATCATCGCCGTGGACGGCGGCTTCCTCGCCAGCGGCGTCAACAAGTAGACATTCGTCACACAATTAAAGTGAATAAGAACGCTGAGATTGAGGAGAAGACCGGGCGGCTCGCGGCGGCGATGGCGGCCGAAGGGCTGGGCGGCGTGCTTCTGGGCGCGCAGCACAACTTCGCATGGCTGACGGCGGGCGGGCGCAGCGGCATCGACCTGAGCCGCGAGCCGGGTGCGGCGACGCTCCTCGTGCGCGCCGACGGGAAGCGCTTCGTCATCGCCAGCCGCATCGAGATGGCGCGGCTGCTCGAAGAGGAGCTGGCCGGCGCGGAGTTCGAGCCGGTGGATTACGCGTGGGAGGACGAGAAGGCTTCGCCGACTTTTGTCGCAGACCTCGCGGCACGTCTGACGGGGGGCGGCAACGCGCTCGGCTCAGACCTGCCCGCCGGCCCGGGCTTGAAGGTCGTCGAGGGTGTCGTCGGGCGTTGCCGCTACCGGCTCACGCCTTCGGAGCTTGAGCGATTCCGCCGGCTCGGGCGCGACGCGGGCGAGGCCGTCGGGGAGTTCGCCAAAGGTTTGGAGCCCGGCGAGACCGAGTCGGAAGTAGCGCGACGCCTGGACGACTCGCTCGCCGCGCGCGGGATTCATTCGGTCGTGACGCTCGTCGCGGCCGACGAGCGCATCGGGAAGTTCCGCCACCCGGTTCCGACCTCGCGGGCGTGGGAGCGCGTCCTGATGCTGGTCACCTGCGCGCGCCGCGGCGGGCTCATCGCATCGCTCACGCGCATCGTCTGCGCCGGCACGGTTCCCGAAGAGTTGCGACGCCGTACGCGGGGCGTGGCGCGGGTCAACGCGCGTCTGCTGGCGGCGACGCGGCCGGGCGCGGTCGGCTCCGAACTGTTCAAAACAATCGCCGCCGCTTACGCCGAAGAGGGCTTCGCGGGCGAGGAGCGTCTGCACCACCAGGGCGGCGCCTGCGGCTACCGCACGCGCGACTGGGTCGCGCACCCCGCGAGCGCAGAGACGGTGCAAAGCGAACAGGCGTTCGCGTGGAACCCGTCCATCACGGGGACGAAGGCCGAAGAGACTTGCGTCGCGTCCGGCGATGGCGTAGAAATTTTGACAACATCCCCCGCATGGCCGCAAATCCCGACCCGTTTCGACGGCCGCGAATACCTTTCCCCCGACGTTTTGGAACTCTGAAGTTGTAGAGGCCGTGCCGGCGTGCGCCCCGACAGCCCCGAGGCACACTATTAAGGAGAAGCATCTTTTATGTCATCGCCCAGGGATGAGAAGTCCGACAACACCGTCGCCGACGTGGTCGAGGCCACACAAAGGCCGGTCTCGCTATCGGAGAACGAGGGCGACCAATCGACCGGGGCGAGCGCGACCGGCGCGGCCATCGCGGCGGCCGAGACGGCGACCACGCGCATGGGCCGCTACCGCTGGGTCATCTGCGCCCTGCTCTTCTTCGCGACGACGGTCAACTACGTCGACCGCCTCGTCTTCGGCATCCTCGGCCCCGAGTTGCAGAAGACCTTCGGCTGGTCCGCGAAGGACTACACGGACATCGTCTTCTGGTTCGAGGTGGCCTACGCCATCGGCCTGCTCGGCGCGGGGCGCGTGCTCGACTGGATCGGGACGCGCGCCGGGTACGCGATCTCGCTCACCTTCTGGAGCCTGGCCTCCATCCTGCACGCCTTCATGGGCAGCATCTTCGGCTTCAGCGTCGCGCGCTTCCTCCTCGGCCTCGGCGAGGCGGGCAACTTCCCCGCCGCCATCAAGACCGTGGCCGAATGGTTCCCGAAGAAGGAGCGCGCGCTCGCCACGGGCATCTTCAACGCCGGCTCGAACGTCGGCGCCATCATCGCGCCGCTCGCCGTGCCGTGGCTCTACATCAACTGGGGCTGGCAGTGGGCCTTCATCATGACGGGCGCCATCGGGCTCGTCTGGCTCATCTTCTGGTTCGCTTTCTACCACCGCCCCGAGGAGCACCCGAAGATCAGCCGCGAGGAGCTGGCCTACATCCAGAGCGACCCGCCGGAGCCGACCGTCAAAATCCCCTGGCTCAGCCTTCTGCCGCACAGGCAGACGTGGGCTTTCGTCATCGCCAAGTTCGCCACCGACGCCATCTGGCGCTGGTACCTCTACCTGCTGCCGCTCTTCTTCGTACAGGTCTTCGGGCTCGACATCAAGAACTTCGGCCCGCCGTTCGTGGTCATCTACCTTATGGCCGACGTGGGTTCGGTCGCGGGCGGGTGGCTCTCGTCGAAGCTCATCAAGGGCGGGCGCTCGGTCAACTTCGGGCGCAAGGTGGCGCTGCTCGTCTGCGCGCTGGCGGTCGTCCCCGTGGTGCTCGTGACGCACGTCGAGAACATGTGGATCGCGGTGTTTCTCGTCGGGCTGGCGGCGGCGGCGCATCAGGGCTGGTCTGCCAACCTGTTCACGACCGCCTCGGACATGTTCCCGAAGCAGGCGGTGGGCTCGATTGTGGGTCTGGGCGGGATGGCGGGCGCGCTCGGCGCGATGGCGATTCTGCTACTGACGGGGCAACTGCTCGGCGACAAGCCGGACGCGGCGTCGTTCGCGCCGCTCTTCATACTCGCAGCGTCGGCCTACGTCGGCTCGCTGCTCATCATCCACCTGCTGGTGCCGCGACTTGAGCCCGCGCGCCTCGGCGCCGAGGGCTGAAGTTCTTTGAAAGTCGGTTGAGGCGGCGAGGCGGCGCTCGGGTCTAATGAGCGCCGCCCGCGCCGTTGCCGTTCGAGCCGTCGGCGGGCGAGCCGTCCGCGGCGACCTCTTTTTCCAGCTCCCACGCGCGCTGCGCGCGTTCGAGGTGCTCGCGCATGGCGGCGCGCGCGCCCTCCGGGTCGCGCTCGCGTATGGAGCGGTAGACGTGCCGGTGCATCTCGGCCGACTCCTTGAGGTCGGTGGCGCGCTTGACGGTCTTGATGCGCGTGTCGAAGAGGATGGTCGCCACCATGTTCATCAGCGAGGTGAGGATGCGGTTGCCCGAGGCCGACGCCACCGTCTGGTGAAACCGCACGTCGTGGATGAGGAACTGCTCGGGGTCGTCGAGCGAGGCGAACATGCCCGCGACCTCCTCGGACATCGAGGCCATCTGGTCGCCGGTCGCGCGCTCGGCCGCGAGCCCCGCGACGGCCATCTCAAGGGACTGCCGCGCCTCGAACATCTCGGCCGAGGTGAAGCCGTGGAGCGAAGCCATCAGCCGCAGCGGGCTGCTGTCGAGCGAAGGCGGGCCGTCGGCCTTGACGACGAAGGTGCCCGCGCCCTGCCGAGACTGTAGGACGCCGACCGCCGCGAGCGAGCGGATGCCGGCGCGCAGCGTCGGGCGGCTGACGCCGAGCAGCTTGGCCAAATCGCGCTCGGGCGGGAGGCGGTCGCCGGGGCGCAGCTCGCCGCGGTGAATCATCTCTCGGAGCTGCGAGATGACCTCCTCGGAAGTCGTTCCGCGCCGATCCGGGTCGATAGTTTTGAAGATGTCATTATTTAAAGCGGTCATACCATTTCTCCGGTCAGTGTTTTTTGTTGACCACGGGCGCGAGGGTTATAATTCTCGGGGGCGGCCGATTTTGACCGCCGGCTGTAAAGACGACCGCATTCTAACTGCTTTCTCTATTTTTGTCGAATGTTTGTTTCGCGTCCGCATGAAAAGGTCTAACCATTTCCGGTTATGTGGATAGTCGGACAGGGATTGCGCAGAACATTTTAGAAGGATTGGTCAATTTCACTGTTCAGAGTCACGGCCCGCGGCCGGGGCGAGAATTTTACGGGGGTGCGATTTTGAGATTCACGGCGAAGGCAATTCTTTCTCTACTGCTGCTGGCGGGGCCGGCTGCGACGCCGGCCCGCGGGCAGGCCGCCGCGAACACGTCCGAGCGTATGGCGGCGACGGTGATGACGGTCTGGAAGGACGCGGTCAAGGAGCCGGGGCGACCCGACAAGTGGACTTACGAGCAGGGCGTGCTGCTGACGGGGATGCAGGCGGTCTGGCTCAACACGGGCGACGGTCGCTACTTCGACTACGTCAAGCGGCTCACAGACCGCTACGTCGAAGAGGACGGCACGATTCGGACTTACAAGCCGGCCGACTACAACATCGACAACGTACAGCCCGGCCGCATCCTGCTCATGCTCTACAAGGTCACGGGGCAGGAGAAGTACCGCAAGGCGGCCGCGACGCTCCGCGAGCAGTTGAAGAACCACCCGCGCACGTCCGAGGGCGGCTTCTGGCACAAGAAGATTTACCCGTCGCAGATGTGGCTCGACGGGCTCTACATGGGCGAGCCGTTCTACGCCGAGTACGCGCGCCTGTTCGGCGAGCCCGAGGCGTTCGACGACATCGCCAAACAGTTCGTCCTGATGGAGACGCACTCGCGCGACACGAAGACCGGCCTGCTCTACCACGGCTGGGACGAGTCGAAGCAGCAGCGCTGGGCCGACAAGACGACGGGCCGCTCGCCACACTTCTGGGGGCGCGCGATGGGCTGGTACGCGATGGCGCTGGTGGACACGCTCGAACATTTCCCCGCCGGGCACCCGCGTCGCGGCGAGCTGGTCGCGATACTCGGGCGGTTGGCGGCGGCGGTCGAGAAATACCAGGAGCCGAAGTCTGGGCTGTGGTGGCAGGTCCTGGACAGGGGGGGCGCGAAGGGCAACTACCTCGAAGCGTCCGCCTCTGCGATGTTCGTCTACTCGATTGCGAAGGCCGTCAAGCTCGGCTACCTGCCCGAGTCTTACATGAAGGTCGCGCGCAAAGGCTGGGCGGGCATCGGGCGGCAGTTCGTCGAAGAGGCCGCGGGCGGCGGCGTCAACTTCAAGGGCACGGTGAGCGTCGCGGGTCTCGGCGGCAACCCTTACCGCGACGGCAGCTACGAGTACTACCTGAGCGAGAAGGTCGTGACCAACGACGCGAAGGGCGTGGGCGCGTTCCTGTTGGCCGCCGCCGAGATGGAGGCCGCCGCAGAGGGCCGGCCCGGTCGGGGCAAGACCGTTATGCTCGACGACTACTTCAACCACGAGGTGAAGAAGGACGCCTCGGGCGGCTCGACCGTCTGGCACTACAAGTGGGACGAGTGGCCGCACCCCGGCTTCTACGTCCTCGGCCACGTCTTCAGGAACTACGGCGCGAAGACCGAGACGCTGAGCGCCGCGCCGACCGCGCAGAATTTGAAGAACGCGGACGTTTACATCATCGTCGACCCGGACACGGAGAAGGAGACGGCAAGCCCGAACTTCGTCGAGCCGCGGCACGTCAAGGCTGTCGCCGACTGGGTCAAGTCGGGCGGCGTACTCGTCTTCCTGCACAACGACGCGGGCAACGCCGAGTTCGACCGCTTCAACACGCTCGCGAAAGAGTTCGGCATCCGGTTCAACAAGGACAGCCGGAACCGCGTGCAGGGCACCAACTGGGTCGAGGGCAAGATCAGCGTCCCGGCGGGGCACCAGATATTCAAGACTGCGCGCTCTCTCTACCTGAAAGAGCTTTCGACGCTCGCGCTAACGGAGCCCGCGTCGCCGGTGCTCGAACACAACGGCGACGTGGTGATGGCCGTCGCGAAGCACGGGCGGGGGACGGTCTTCGCGGTCGGCGACCCGTGGCTCTACAACGAGTACGTTGACGGGAGGCGGCTCCCGCCCGAGTACGACAACTACAAAGCTGCGAAAGACCTCGCCGCGTGGCTGCTGGGGCAGAGCCGTTAAAGGTCGGGAGACTCTGAATGCGCGTGGTGCGTTGGGGGCTGGTCGGGTGCGGTGACATCGCGCGCAGGCGCGTGGCGCCCGCGCTGCGCGACCTCGGGAACTGCGAGCTTGTGGCCGTGAGCCGCGCCGACGCCGCGCGCGCCGAAGCGTTCGCCGCCGAGTTCGGCGCGCGGCGCTGGCACGCGGACTGGCGCGACCTCGTGAACGACCCGGAGGTCGAGGCGGTCTACATCGCGACGCCCGTCCACCTGCACGCGGAGCAGGCGGTGGCCGCCGCCGAAGCGGGCAAGCACGTCCTCTGCGAAAAGCCGATGGCCCTGAACGGCGCGGAGTGCGAGCGTATGAACGCGGCGGCCGAGGCGAACGGCGTGCGGCTGGGCGTCGCGTACTACCGGCGCTTCTACCCGGCGGTCGAACGCGTCGCGGAGATTCTGAGGTCGGGCGAGATAGGCGTGCCCGTCGTCGCGCAGGTCAACGCCTTCGAGCGGTTCGACCCCGAGCCCGACCACCCGCGCCGCTGGCTGCTCGACAGGAAACTGTCGGGCGGCGGGCCGATGTTCGACTTCGGATGCCACCGCATAGAGGTGCTGCTCAACCTTCTCGGCCCGCCGGTGCAGGTTCGCGCCGTCACGGGCAACGTCCTCTTCGGGCGCGAGGTCGAGGACACGGCCTGCGCGCTCTTTCAGTTCGAGAGCGGCGCGCAGGCCGTCCTCTGCGTCACGCACGCCGCGCGCGAGCCGCAGGACACGCTGGAAATTTTCGGCAGCCTCGGTTCCGTCCGCGCAGACGTGCTCAACGAGGGGAGTCTGAGGGTGAAGACCGCCGAAGGCCCCCGCGTCGAGTCGCACCCGCCGCACACGAACTTTCACCAGCCGCTCATCGACGACTTCGCCCGCGCCGTCGTCGAGGGCCGCCCCCCGCGCGTTGACGGCCGCGACGGGCAGGCGGTATCGGGCGTGCTGGATTTAATCTACACGGTCGCGGCAGCTGGCCGTTGACGCCACTCACATTCAAACAGGTTCCGCGCGGAGCGGGAGGGAGATTCATCATGAAGTTTCGCTTTGTTAACGTCGCGTCCGCCTTCATCCTGACGGCGGCGCTCGCGTGCGTAGCCTCGGCGCAGACGGCGGCCGGCGGCGCGACGGAGACGCGCGGGCCGAGCAGCCCCGCGCGGCCGTTCGTCGTCATGACGGCGCGGACGTTGGCGGAGGTCGAGCGCAAGCTCCACCCGGCGACGAACAAGGGCGAAGATCTGATAGGCGGCGAGGGGATGGAGCTGCGCGTCGCCGTCCAGCACGAGAACAATCTCGCCGCGGCGTCGGCCGAGATTCACGACGCCTCGGACGACGTTTATTACGTGCTCGAAGGGACGGCCGCGCTCACGCTCGGCGGGCGGCTCGAAGCGCCGAAGGAGGTCGAGCCTGGCGAGTGGCGCGGCCCGCGCATCGAGGGCGGGCAGACGTTCGACGTGAAGAAGGGCGACCTCGTCATCGTCCCGCGCGGCACCCCGCACATGCGCAGCACCGCCGGCAAAGACTTCGCGATGATTCTCATCAAGGTCTTCGACAAGCCCCTGCCCGCGCCCAAGCCCGCCGCCGCGACGCCGCAAAAGCCTTGAAGCCTTTTTCAGATTAGCTTGAGCACCTGCTCCCAGACCGCGGGCTCGACGGGGATGCCCCGCTCCATGTTCTCGCGTCTGAGTCGGAGGGTGCGCTCGCCGGGGTGGCGGACGCCGTCGCCTCCGGCCGTGTGGAGGTTTTCGATGATGTCGTCGGCGACGCGCTCCGCGTGCTCGCGGCCGCCGAGGGATGACAGGTCGAAGGCGACGAAGACCTGCGAGACGCGCGTCTCCTTCAGAGGGTCGGCGGGAATCTGGTGCGTGGCGAGGCCGCCCGAGAGGAGCGCGGCCGCCATGTCGAGCAGGAGCGCGAGCCCGGAACCCTTCCAGAAGCCGACGGGGAGCGGACGCCCGGACTCTTCGACGGCGCGCGGGTCGCGCGTGAGTCGCCCTTTTGCGTCGAAGCCTCCGACGACGGGAAGCCGTTCGCCGCGCTCGCGGTGGGCGGCGAGCGCGCCGTAGGAGAACTGCGACATCGCCATGTCCAGCACGACGTGACCCGACGCGCGCGGGGCGGCGATGACGAGCGGGTTGTTGCCGAGCAGCGGTCGCGCGGAGCCCCACGGCGGGAGGTTGGGCATCGTGTTCGTCCAGCAGAAGGCGAGCGCGCCCGCGTCGGCAGCCTGCCAGCCGTAGCTTCCGCCACGCATCCAGTGGTTCGTGTTCCTCAGGGCGACGCACCCGAGCCCGTGTAGTCTCGAAAGCTCGATTGCCCTCGCCATCGAGTCGTGCGCGTTCAGGTTCCCGGCCCCGCCGCGGCCGTCCCAACGCTCAAGCGCCCCGAGCCCTTCGGCCCGTGCGGCGCGCGCGCTCACGTCCACCGAGCCGTCGCCTATCATCTCAAGGAATCGCGGGAAGCGTTTGAGGCCGTGCGTGTGTACGCCGTCACGATCCGTGTCGGCGAAGAGGCGCGCGCACAGTTCGGCGCGCCCCTGCTCGAAGCCGACTTTGAGCAGTGCGCGCCGGAGTGTTTCGTGAAGCTCTTCGTAGCTGACTCTCAACTAGTGCGGCTCGACGAGGTAGAGGTCGCGGCCGGCGCGCTCGACGACGAGCGTGTCGGGGTCTCGGTCGAAGTCCTCGCGGCGGAACTCGCGGTGATCCATGAAGCCGAGGTTGACGCGGCGGCAGGTCGCCTCGTCGAGCGCGGAGGCCATCGTGATCTTGTAACGCGGGATGACCGCGCCGGTCTCGTCGCGCGAGCCGGCGTAGGAGACGTGCGCGAGGTGCGCGGCGACGGCGAGGTTCGACCGCAGCTCGGTCGAGAGCGCGACCATCTCGCGGACGCGGTCGATTGGGGCGTAGCCGTATTTTTCGATCAGCAGGCCGTGCGTCTCGGAGATGGCGCGCAGGTGCGGCGCGTAGATGACGAGTTCGCCGCCCTCCTCGATGATGCCGCCGAGCTTGTAGCTCGCCTTGCCGCCGACCCAAAGCTCGTCGTAGTGCTCGTCGAGCAGCGCGACGACGCGCCTGTACTTCCGCCCCGTGTACTTGATGTGAACCTGCCGGCTGACCTCGGCCGCGCGGCGGAAGGCTTCGCGGAAGTCGCCGCAGAAGAGCGCGTGCGTGCGCATGCGCTCGTCCTCTGTGCGCGTGACGACCGAGTTGACGGAGATGACGCGCGCGGGAACTAAATCAGCCGCCGCCTCTATCATGTGTCGCGTGGGCGTCTCGACGCGTCCGATGATGTTCTCGATCGAGGCGAGCGCGCCGAGCCAGTGCGTGGCGTGCGTCAGGTTCGGGCCGGCGACGCCGGGGAAGAAGTATTTCGCGCCGCCCGCGTAGCCCGCGACCTCGTGCGGGACGGTCGCGCCGAAGATGAGCACGGTGTCGTAGACGCCCGGCGCGAGCAGGCGGTTGAGGTTGACCTTGACGGACTCCGTGATGAGGCCGCCGGTCAGCTCGCTCACGCGCTCGGCCGAAAGCTCGCCGAGGTCGACAAGCTCCTCGGGGCGGTTCCACTGGTGGTCGAAGATTTGCCCCAGAAGCGGGAGCGACGTGCCCTCGCCCAAGCCGAGTTTGGTGCGCTTCTCGGCTTCGGTCATGGGCATGTGCGTGCCCTGCGCGACGAGCGCGTCGAACTGCTCGGCGCCGCGCGCGGCGAGGATTTCGGCCGCGAAGGGAAAGAGTAAGTCGGTGTTGTCGTCGCGCGTCTTGTCGGGGACGATGGCGAGGACGCGCGCGCCGGGGCCGACGGTCAAAAGCGCCTGCTCGACTATCGAGCGAAGCTCCTCGGGCGAAAGGTCGAGGTCGGGCGCTCCCTTCCCGACGGTCGTTGGCGCGGGCCTGGTGCTCATAAAATTCTCCCTCTGATCGATATTACCTCTGGATGCGCGCGGAGCCGCCCTTCGCGAAGGCGCGCACCTGCTCGACCGTGGCCATCGTGGTGTCGCCGGGGAAGGTCGTGAGGAGCGCGCCGTGCGCCCAGCCGAGCTTGAGCGATTCCTCGGGCGACTCTCCCGTGAGCAGGCCGTAGAAGAAGCCCGAGGCGAAGCCGTCGCCGCCGCCGACGCGGTCGATAACGTCAAGCTCGGCCGTCGGCGACACGTAAGTCTCTCCGTCGATCCACGCCACCGCGCCCCAACTGTGGCGGTTGGTCGTGTGAACCTCGCGCAGAGTCGTGGCGACGACCTTGACCTGCGGGTGCATCTTCACGACCTTGTCGATCATGCCGAAGAAGGCGGTCGGGTCGAGCTTTGAAGCCTTGGTCACGTCCTGCCCGGGGATGCCGAGCCCCTTCTGCAAGTCCTCTTCGTTGCCGACGAGCACGTCAACGTTCTCGACGATGCGCGCGACCGTCTCGACCGCGCGGCTCTCGCCGCCCGAAATCTTCCAGAGCTTCTCGCGGAAGTTGAGGTCGAACGAGGTGACGGCGCCGGCCGCCTTCGCCGCCTTCATGCCCTCGACGATCAGCTCGGCGGTCGTCTCGGAGAGCGCCGCGAAGATGCCGCCAGAGTGGAACCAGCGGACGCCTCCCGCGAAGATGGCGTCCCAGTCGAAGTCGCCGGGCCCCAGCTGGGCGGCGGCCTCGTTCGAGCGGTTGTAGAAGACGACGGGGGCGCGTACGCCGTGGCCGCGGTCGCTGTAGACGGCGGCGATGTTTGGGCCGCGCACGCCGTCGTGCTCGAACGTCCTGTAGAAGCCGCGCACGCCCATCGCGCGGACGCGCTCGGCGACCAGCTCGCCGATGGGGTAGTTGACCATCGCCGAGGCGACTCCGGTGTTGAGGCGGAAGCAGTCGGCGAGGTTGGCGGCGCAGTTGAACTCGCCGCCCGAGACGTGTATGTCGCAGCCCGTGGCCTTGCGGAAGGGGATGACGCCGGGGTCGATGCGGTGGACGAGCGCGCCCAGAGAGACGAAGTCGAGCGCGCCCCCCTTCTTGATGTTCAGACCGTTACTCATCTTGTTCGATTCTCCGTGATTCTCTTTCCTTAAACGCCGCCGAAGGACGAGAAGCCGCCGTCGACGGGGACGACCACGCCGGTGACGAAGCCGGACGCGGGCGACAGCAGCCACAGGAGCGTCCCCAACAAATCCTCGGGCTCGCCGAAGCGACCCATCGGCGTGTGCGCGATGATGCTCTGCCCGCGCGCGGTCAGGCCGCCGGTCTCCTTGTCGGTCAGCAGGAAGCGGTTCTGCTCGGTCAGGAAGAAGCCCGGCGCGATGGCGTTGACGCGTATCGAAGGGCTGTACTCGGTGGCGAGGTGTACGGCGAGCCACTGCGTGAAGCTGTTGACGCCGGCCTTCGCCGCCGAGTAGCCGAGCACGCGCGTCAGCGGGCGCACCGCGCTCATCGAAGAGACGTTGAGGATGACGCCCTCTTTCTGTTCCGCCATCAGCCGGCCGAAGACCTGGCTCGGGATGATCGTGCCGAGCATGTTCAGGTCGAAGACGAAGCGCAGCGCGTCCTCCGGCAAATCGAAGAACTTCTGCTGCGGGTTCGTCGTCGCGCCCGGGTGGTTGCCGCCCGCACCGTTGAGCAGACAATCAACGCGGCCGAACTCGCGCACAATCTCTTCGGACGCCGCGCGCAGCGCCGCCGCGTCCAGCACGTCGGCCTCGAAGACGGCGGCGCGCCCCGGCGCATCAAGGGCCGCAATCTGCGGCTCGGCCTTCGCGCGGTTGCGCGCGACGAGCGCGACGTTCGCGCCGCAGCCCACAATCGCGCGCACCATCGCCTGCCCGAGCACGCCGGTCCCGCCCGTCACGACCACCGTGCGGCCGGCGAAGTCGTACATCTTCGTCAACTCGGCTAAGTTCATCTTCCGTCCCCTGCCTGAATCAATTTGAAGTTTCAACTTTGAAACTTCAAATCAGCCTAGTCGCCCGCGACGCCGGCGGCCGTGTCCGCGACGACGAAGAGCGGCCTGATGTGGCGGTCGAAGAGGTTCTCGGTGACGTTGCGGCCGACGACCTCCTCGTTCTCTTTGAGCAGCCCGAGGTAGCGGTCGCCCATCCTGGCCGCGACCTTGTAGCCGACGTGGAGCAACTGGCGGAGGCTCGGGTTGTAGAGCGGGTTCGACTGGTCGTGGCGGAGCGCGCCGACGTACTGCTCGGAAGTCCAGCCCTCGACCTCTTCCTTAGTCGGCAGCTTCGAGCGGTCGATGTCGATGACGGACGCGTAGGGCGCGCACAGCGCGTCGATGTCGGCGAGCGCCTTGCCGTAAATCTCCTTCGCCAGCTTCAGCCCCTCGCCGCCTGACTCCGCGAGCCCGATGATCTCTTCGAGCCACGTCGTCCCGGCGGTCTTGACGTGGATGCCCGCGCCCGTGCGCGCGAGCGCCTTGCGGATGGGCTCGTAGATGGAGAACTTGTCGCTGCCCGAGTGGACGCTGAGCTTGAGGTTCGACGGCAGGTCGTAGTTGGAGACGGCGTGCGAGATGACGGCGATGTCCTCGTTGAACTCCTTCTCGAACTGCGCCACGTCGCCGACGTAATCGACGCCCTTGTTAAAGCGCCCTGTGAACTTCGGCGCGACGGTCTGCGCCGGGATTTTCTCGTCGGCGATGGCGGCGAGGATGACGAGCAGCTCGGGCGGCGTCTGCGGCGTGTCGGTCTCGTCCATCGAGACTTCGGCGATGAAGTTGCCCTCGCCCTTCGCGGCGGCGACGTGTCGGTAGATGGCGCCCGCGTCCTGCACGGCGCGGAGGAACTTGCGCGCGATGCGCTCTATCTCCTCGCGCGTCGTCTGGAAGGGTTCGGTGATGCCGGGAATCCGGATGCGGCCGATTAGCTCCGGGTGGCGCTCGACGAATGCGCGCACGTCCTCGTCGGTGGCGGGCTGGCCGATGGAGTCGGCCACGTCGAGCGTGTAGAAGTCGCTCGTCCCGATGAACTCGTCCACGATGTCGAGGCGTATGTGGTCGGCGTCTACGTGGAAGGGCTTCGTCCAGCCGAGTTCGCTGACGGCGGCCTCGGCGGCGGCCAGCACGCCGGGCGGCTTCGAGCCGACGATGCCGTGCTCGCGGTATGACTTGTTCCAGACGGGCGTCACCTCGACGCCGCGCTCGGCGGCCTGCTGGCAGGCGCGCAGCTGCGCCTTCGCCTGGTGCGCGAACCTGTCGCCGACCCCGAAAGAGTATTTCTCAAGCTTCAATGCGTCACTCATGCGATTCTCCTTGACTCGGAAAGGGCCTTCGACGGAAGGCCGCCCGGCGTTCATTCCCGCCGAACGAAAATTAAACGGGCTTACAGTTTGACCAGCTCGGCTATCTTCACGGGACGGCGCTTCTCGATGCTCGTGCGGGCGGCGACGCCCGTCAGCACGGACATCGCGCCCGCGCGCGAGTCGGGCAGGCGCATGTACTCGGGCATGGCCGCGCCGCGGAAGATGACGTCGCGGAGGCGGTCGTCGCCGCCGGCGTGGCCGCCCTGTATGTGCGGCATCTCTATCTGCACGCGTTTGCCGCTGAAGTTCTTGACGAGGTAGACCTCGGGGTCGACCTCGACCTTCCACGGCTGGCGCTCGTAGTCGCGTATTTCGAGCCGGCCGCGCTCGCCGTTGAAGGCCAGCCGGTAACCTTCTATCGGCATCGAGGCGTTGAGCGAATAACTCATCTGGACGCCGTTCGAGTACTTCACGGCGGCGTTCATCGTGTCGTAGATGTCCACGTCCTCGCGGAAGACGCAGCCGTCGCGGTGGTAGCCGTCAACGTCCTCGGCCTGAGCGTAGAGCTTCATCAGCCGCTCGTTCTTCGTCATGTCGAAGTAGAAGGGGCACTTCGCCTTGTGCGGGCACGGGCGGCAGTGCGTGTGCCGGAACGGGTTCGCCCTCCCGTAGACGTTCAGCTCGCCGAAGGCCATCACCTCGACGGGGTCTGCGCCGAGCCACCAGTTGATGAGGTCGAAGTGGTGCGTTGACTTGTTAACCCAGAGGCTCCCGCCGCGCGACTTCAGACGGTGCCAGCGGCGGAAGTAGTCCGCGCCGTGGCTCGTGTCGAGGTACCAGCTAAAGTCCACGGACGTGACGGGGCCGATCTCGCCCGACTGGAGAATTTCTTTGATCTTCTGGTGCTTCGGCGCGTAGCGGTAGTTGAAGGCGACGACTATCTTGCGTTTATTCTTGCGCTCGGAATCGAGAACGGCCTTCACCTGCTTCTCGTCGGTCACCATCGGCTTCTCGGTGATAACGTCGATGCCGCGGTCGAGCGCGCGCGTGATGAAATCGACGTGCGTCGAATCGACGGTCGTGACCATTAGCACCTCGGGCCTGGCGCGGTCGCACATCTCGTCGAAGCTGGTGAAGGTCGGACAGTCGGCCCCGATCAGCTCCTTGCCCGCCGCGAGGCGCTTGGGGTTGATGTCGGCGAGGCCGACGAACTCGACAACGTCCGAGTATTTCTTAAAGAGGTCTGCGCCCCACATGCTCGTGCCGCGGTGGCCGGTGCCGACCATCGCGTAGCGGCGGCGCGCGCGCGGCTCGACTGAGGCCAGCGCCGTCCCGCCGAGCGCGAGCGTGGCGGCGGCGGCCGTGCCCGCCGTCCTGACGAACTCCCTGCGGTTCAGATTTTTCGATTCAGACATTGCCTGTTATTTAACTCCCGCCTCGAAATCCGTTTTGACGTAGCCCGCGAGAGCGGGCTCGACCCGGCGCAGCTCGTCAGCGACGACGCGGCCGAAGAGTTCGCTGCCGCGCTCGCCGAGGTGCGTGTAGTCCATCTCCTGTCCGCCCCTGCCGTCCGACTTCCATTTGCCCAGCTCGTCGCTCCTGGCGCGCCCCATCTTGTCGATCAGCTCGATGCTCAGCGCGTGGAGGTCGATGAGGGGCACGCGCTTCTCGGCCGCGAGGCGCTTGACGGCGTTGACGTAGGGGAACAGGTCCGAGTTTACGCGGCCGTCGCTGCCGAAGCGCCTCCGCGTGAGCGACGTGACGAGGACGGGCTTTGCGCCGGCGGCGCGCGCCTCTTCAACGTAGCGCGCGATGTTGGCGGCGTAGGTTGTCTCGGGGTCTGTCTCGCGCTCGGGGCCTTTGCCGGGCATGTCGTTGTGGCCGAACTGAATCAGGACGTATGCGGGCTTCAACTCAAGAGACTTCTTCCACCACCCTTCGGCCGCGTAAGACTTCGAGCTGCGCCCGTTCTTCGCCATGTTGACGACCTCGACCTCGGGCGAGACGAAGCGTTTGAAGCCCGGCCCCCAGCCGTCGGACTCCCCGACGGTCGAGTCGCCGACGAGCACAATCTTGAGCTTGCCCGCCCCGGCCAGCGTCCCGGCGTCAACGAGTTTGCCGTTGACGCGGACGTTCTCAAGCACGAGCCCCGAGACGTTCCTGACGACGGCCGGCCGCTCGACGTTCTCGAACGTGCAGTTCTTCAAACGCAGGTCGTAGACGGGCGCGTTCTCGAAGCCCTGCACGTCGAGCGCGTGGCGGCTCTTGCCGCTCTTCAAATTGTCTATGACGAGGTTGCGGACGACGGGCGTGAACTTGCCCTTCGCGCCCTCCTCGTAGTTGAAGTCAACGGTCAGCACCGCGTGCGCGACCTGCCCGACCGTGATGTTGCGGAAGAAGATGTTCTCCAACAGCCCGCCGCGCACGGCGTTGTTCTTGAAGCGGAGCGCGTGGTCGAGGTTCGGGCTGTCCATCGTGCAGTTCTCCGCGAAGAGGTAGCGCACGCCGCCCGAGATTTCGCTGCCGATGGTGACGCCGCCGTGCCCCTCCTTCATGCGGCAGCCGCGTATGACGATGTTCTCCGAAGGGACTGCGAGACGCCGCCCGTCGGCGTTGCGGCCGGACTTGACCGCGATGCAGTCGTCGCCGGTGTCGAACAGACAGTCTTCGATGAGCACGTCGCGGCACGACTCCGGGTCGCAGCCGTCGTTGTTGGGGCCGTGCGTCTCGATACGCACCCTTCGGACGGTGACGTTGGTGCAGAGCACGGGGTTCAACTCCCACATCGGCGAGTTGATGACGCGCACGCCCTCTATCAGCACGTTCGTGCAGCGGTAGGGCTGGACGAACTGCGGGCGGAGGTAGTGGCCCTCGCCGAAGACGCGCTCCGCGACGGGCGCGCCGCGCTCGGTCATCTCTTCGAGGCTTTTGCGCGCCTTCGCCTGGTTGGGCCCGCCCTTCTTCCAGCCGTGCCGCTCCTGACCCTTCCACGGCCACCAGTGTTCGCGGTCGCTGTTGCCGTCGAGCGTGCCCGTCCCGGTGACGGCGATGTTCTTCTGCTCGAAGGCGTAGATGAAGGGCGAGTAGTTCATCAGCTCCATCCCCTCCCAGCGGGTGAAGACGAGCGGGAGGTATGCCTTCGGGTCTTGGATAAACTTGACGGTCGCGCCCTCCGAGACGTGGAGGTTTACGTTGCTTAGCAGGTGAATCGGGCCCGTCATGAAGACGCCCGCGGGGACGACGACGCGACCGCCGCCGGCCTTGTTGCAGGCGGCTATCGCCTTGCGGAAGGCTCCGGTGTTGTCGGTCATGCCGTCGGCGATTGCGCCGTACTTCGTGACGGCGAAGTCGCGTTTGCGGAAGACGGGCGGCTTGATGCGCTTGAGAATCTCGGGCACGCGCGCCCAAGGGTCTGCGGCCGGGGCCGAAGCTCCCGTTTGCGGGAGGACGCGCGCAAAAGCTTCCACGCACGTCAGCTCGCTCAGGAGGAGCGCGCCGGCTGTGCCGGCCAGAGTTTTCTTAAGGAAATCGCGTCGGTCGGACATGCTCTTATTTCGCCTGCTCGTTTGACTGGCCCTTGAGACGTTTCTGCCAGGCCGTGTATTCCCTGTTGATGAGCTTGAGGGGCTCTTCGGTGTACCAGCCGTAGCCGTTGCGCCGCTCGGCCTCTATCTCCGACACGTCGTAGCGGACGACGCCGTCGCGCCCCTCGAAGACGGGGCGGTTGGTGCCTATCTCGTAGAAGCGCGCCCAAATCGGGGGCGCGCCCGGGTCTTTGACGGCCGTGCGCTCGTAGCCGCCCGGCTGCGCGGGGTCACGCCGCTCGACCCAGCGGAGGCCCGAGACCTGCGCGGCGCGGAACCACTCGATTGCGGACTCGACCGCCTCGACGACGCGCGCGTCGGGGCGCTCGATTGACATCAGGAAGCGCGTGACGCCGACGCTCTCGCGCGAGGCGAGCGAGACGGGCTCGAACTTGCGCGCGGGCGCGGGCGCGAGCGTGGACGCGTCGTGCTGCGCGCCCCACACGGTCTTTTTGCCGCGGACTACGACCTGCGTTTTGAGAATGCACTCGACCCCGCGCTCGACCGCCCTTTCAGACTTCGCGCGGCGCGCCTCGTCGACGAAGGCGTAGGCCGGCGCGCGCCGCGTCACGTCGCGGAGCAGTTCGAGGACGCCGGCCATGGCGTTGTCGTTATAAGTGATGTGCGAGTAGTAGCCCTTGCGGAGCGGGAAGTACTGCGGCCAGCCGCCGTTCTCGTACTGCGCGGCGAGCAGGTAGTCGAGCCCCTTGAGGAAAGCCTCGCGGTGCCGCTCGTGCTTCTGCGCCGTGTAGACGCGCGCGAGGTATTCGAGCTGCGTGAAGGTCGCGCCGTTGTCGATGGTGGCCGCGGACTCGTTGCCGACCTCGCCCTTCTTCCTGACGAGTTCGGCGCGCTCCTTCTCCGTGAGCGTTGCGGCCATGTCGATGTTCTTGGGCCAGCCGCCCACCTCGCGCTGGTAGACGAGCAGGTTGTCGGCGACGCGCAGGGCCTCCTCGCCCGCGTACCAATCGGGCTTCTGTTTGAGCGCGCTCTGCCACTTGACGGGGGCCGGGGGATTGCCCTGCTGCTGCTGCTGAGCCTGCGCGTGGGCGGCGGCCGCGGAGGCCGAAAATATTAGGGCGGCGAGGGCGAGCCGTGTTGCCTTCAACTTGTTCAAACGTCCGACTCCTTAAATGACGACTGTGAAATGGATGAATGAATAGGCTGATTAAACGCGAGCCGCCCTCGGGCTGTGGGCCTTGGGGGCGGCTCGCGGTGGTCGTGTGCGGGCGGCCTCTTTGAAGGAGGCCGCCCGCTGTCAAAGGCGGCGCTTAGAAGGTGAACTTCGCGCCGAGCTGTATGTCGCGCGGGTTGTTGCGCTGCGCGGTGACGAAGCCGAAGGCGGCGTTGGGCGCGGCCGTAGAGCCCGGGTTCAGGCCGATGCCCGCGCCGAAGTACGCCTTGTTGAAGGCGTTGATGGCCTCGGCGCGAATCTGGAGGCGCTTGCCCTCGCCGACCTGGAAGTTCTTGGTCAGCGAGAGGTTCGCCATCGAGTAGGGCTGGTTGCGCAGGTTGCCGAGCGTCGTCGGGACGTTGCGCAGCCCGAACTGGTTGAGCTGGACGAGGCGAGGCGAGTTCGGCCCGTTGATGTTGTAGATGGCCGGGATGTCGACGCCGTACCTCTGGCCGTTACCCGTGCTGTCGCCGACGCGCGCGGTCAGCGAGTTGAAGTCGCCGTCGAAGAAGAGGTTGTTGTTCAGGGCTAACGGCTCGCCGCTCTGCCACTCGTATGTGCCGTTGAGCTGCCAGCCGCCGACGACGGCGTCGAGCACGCGGTTCATGTCCCCGCCGAACATCCGGCCGCGGCCGATGGGCAGCACCCAGGTCTCGGCGAAGGTGACGCGGTGCGGGCGGTCGGCGATGGAGATGCGATCCTCAAGCTCCGTGTCCGACGGGTTCAGGTAGCTGATCCGCTCGGTCAGGCGCGAGTAGGTGTAGGTCATCGTCAGCGAGAAGTCGCGGGAGAACCGCTTGTTGACCTGCGTCTGGAGCGCGTTGTAGCGGTTCGTGCCGTCGTACTCCTGGACGAACAGGTTGCCGAACTGCGGGAACGGCAGCAGCGACGTGGCGCGCGTGATGGTCGTGTTGGTGTTGAGCACGCTGCCCGTGCCGGGCAGGCGGCCGAGGAACGGGTTGGCGATGGTCGCCGACAGGTTCGTGTTGGCCAGGTTGGCGCTCGCCTCGTCGGCGCCGAGGAACTGGCGCGGGACGAAGTTGACGTTGCGGTTGACCGCCTGGTCGTAGCCCCACGACGAGACGAAGTTGGCCTCGACGACGAACTGGCCGGGCAGCTCGCGCTGGAAGCCGATGACCATGCGCGCGAACTTCGCGTTCTTGCGCTCGATTGGGATGATCGGCAGGTCGGTCGCGCCGACCGCTTGGCCGAGTCCCGTCAGCAGGCCGAGGCTCGAACCCGAGGGCTCAAGAAGCGTCGCCGAGCCGCCGGGGAACGGGTTGGTCAGGTTGTAGAGGAAGGTCGCGCCGTTGTTGGTCGTGATCGGGTTCTGCGTGCCGTTGGAGAACCCGACCTGCTGCGGCGTCTCGACCTGGAAGGGCGCCATGAAGATGCCGAAGCCGCCGCGCACCACCGTCTTGTCGTTGAGCTGGTAGGCGACGCCCACGCGCGGCTGCCAGTTCGTCTTGTCGGTGTCCGAGATGGCGCGGTTGTTCTCGTCGGCGAAGGTGTAGCCGCCGACGACGCGGAAGCCGGCCGGGTCGGCGAGGAACGCGCGGTTGGCGGCCGACTGCGCGTTGTAGGTCGTCGTGTAAGCGGCGCGAACCGCGGCGTCGACCGAGGTCGGCGTCGAGAAGTCGAAGCCGCGCAGGATGCGGTTGTAGCGCTCGGTGAGCCCCATCTCCAGCTCGTAGCGGAAGCCCATGTTGAGCGTCAGCTTCTGCGTCACGCGCCAGTCGTCCTGGACGAAGAACCCGTGGTAGTTCGACTGGACGGAGTAGGACTGCGGGTTGTCTATCACCGACGACGAGGGGAGGCCGAGGACGAACGCCGCCACGTCGCGGCCGTAGGCGTTGCGCGTCGCGGTGTTGGAGTTCGAGGCCGGGCTGGTGAAGACGCCGTCGAAGCTGAACGAGCCGCCCTGGAAGTTGTTCGTGATGAAGTTCTCGCGCGTGTTGCGGAAGTCGTAGCCGTAGCGCGCCGTGTGGTTGCCGAAGAGCTGCGTCATGGTCGGCTGGATGGCGCCCATCATGAAGGGCCGCGTGCGCCCCTCGTTGAAGTCGGCGCGCTGCGAGCCGAGCAGCGAGCGGGTGTTGCGCGTCGCGTCGAGGTTGGTGATGACGAAGCGCGGGATGTACTGGTAGCCGCGCATCGCGTTAATCGTGGCGGCCGCGAAGCCGAGCGACGCCGGGTCGAAGGAGGCCGCCGGGCGGCGCACCTGCTCGAAGCGGTTGAAGCTCACGCGGACGGTGAGCACGCTGCTGTTCGTCAGAGTGTTGGTGTAGTCGAAGCTGCCGCCGTCGTTGGTGCGATCCTCGAAGCCGAGCGTGATGGGGAAGTCGTTGACCACGCCGAAGGCGTCCTGCCGGTTCTCGGGGTTGAAGCTGTGGTAGTACTTGCCGAAGATCGACTGGCGGTCGCTGATGCGGTGGTCGACGCGCGTGAGCCACGCGCGGTAGTTCTGCACGCGGTTCTGGTTCGAGAAGAAGTTGTTCTGGAGGCCGCCGGTGCCCGAGCCGGTCGTGTTGGGCAGCGGGTAGTACTGGAGCGCCGCCAGCGCGACCGGGTTGAGCAGGTTCGCCGGGACGACGTTGCAGTTCGGGAAGGCCGCGGTGACGGCGCCCGAGGTCGGGCAGCCGAACGAGCGGCGCGTCACCGTGCCGTTGGCCGCCACCGTCACGTCGTACGGGTTGAAGATGACCGTGTTGTTCGCCGAGTTGATGTTGGTGCGGTCTGTGATCAGCTCGGAGAAGTCGCCGGTGCGCATCCGCGCCGTCGGCACGGTGAAGAGCTGCGGCTCGGCGACGTTGTCCTTCAGCCGCTCGTAGGTGGTGAAGAAGAAGGTGCGGTCGCGGCCGTTATAAATCTTGGGCAGATAGACCGGGCCGCCGACTACCCCGCCGAAGCGGTGGTAGGTGCGCTCGGGGCGTTCGAGGCCGGCGCGGTTCGCGAAGAAGTTGTTCGCGGTGCGGCTGCGGTCGCGGTTGAAGTACCAGCCCGAGCCGTGGATGTCGTTGGTGCCGCTCTTGACGGCGACGTTGACGGTCGCGCCGGCCGAGTAGCCCTGCTGGGCGTCGAACTGGCTGGTCTGAACCTTGAACTCCTGCACGGCGTCGGACGGGGGCGAGAAGCCGACGCCGCCGTCGAAGGCGTAGTTGGGCGAGCCGTCGAGCGTGATCTGGTTCGAGCCCGTCGCGCCGTTGGTGCGGAAGGCGGCGAGGTTGCCGTTCGAGGTCGGCCCGATGAACTGTGGGTTGCCGGTGTAGGAGACGCCCGGGGCGAGCGTGGCGAGCTGGTACGCGGTGCCCTCGGCCAGCGGCAGCTCGGCAATCTGCTGGTTGCTGATGGTCGTGCCCGTGCTGACCGAGCCCGTTTCCAAGACCGGCGCGGTGGCGATGGTCGTCACCGTCTCGCCGACGCCCGTCACGTTCATCGGCACGTCGAGCGTCAGGCGGTCGGCGACGCGAATCTCGATGTTCTCGCGCGTGGTGTTGGCGAAGCCCGACGCCGTCACGGTCAGCGTGTACTTCCCGGGGTTGAGGAGCGGGAAGTTGAAGTTGCCCTCCTCGTTGGTGGTGACGGTGTTGGCGACGTTGGTCTCAACGTTCCTGATCTCCACCGTCGCGCCCGGGAGCGCCGCCCCGTTCGGGTCGGTCACGGTGCCGGCCAGCGCACCGCGTGACTCCTGCGCGCCCGCGACGGCGAACGACAGCAGGAGCAGCAGCGCGGCGGCGAAGCCTCGGCTGAATGCGTGCTTACTCATAACTCTTTCTTCCTTTTCCAGATGACTAGCGGTTGAACGGCAACTCACCGTGCGTTCACACAAGGGGTTTGTCTTTGCCGTTCGCCGAAAAGGAGCTTCGGTTGGCGGCGCGCATACGTTGGTTCGCAATCTTTCGGTCGGATTCTGTCACCGCCCGAGGCCGAACAGACCCGGGCGGACGCGTGTCGCACACTCAAACTAAAGTGACTTCGGAGTGGTGCTTTCCGCGGAGAACTCTGAGTTCAGTCGGGGCTAATTGTGTAAGGTCTGATGGTTTTACCAATTAACCGCCTTCGGAATCTCTGGCGTAGCTGACAGTAATTGATTCCAGAGAAAGCCAAACGTGAAAGCGAGCCAGATTTTCTATGAAACCAGAGTTTTTGTCAAGTTGATTTGTAACCAATCTCGGGAATAATTTTTCAAGGGTATTACCAATTAACTCAACTGACAGATCGGGAAGGCAAATTTCTACCGGGCGGAAGCCGAGCATTAAAGCCAATTTTTCGGAAGACTTTTGATGCGTCAGACCCGTCTGGCGTTCCGTGCGCGCGGGCGAAGACGAGACTTATTTATATGAAGAAGGAGAGTCGGAGCCGATCTGTCGCCGGAGTGTATTTGCGACATTTATCCGGTCATAAAAATTATGACTTTGAGTTTTAGACGGAGCCTCTTTTAGTATGCGACCTCATTTGAGACGATTGCCGATGACCCACCTTGAGCGGATAAAAATCTTCGACACGACGTTGCGCGACGGCGAGCAGTCGCCGGGCTGTTCGATGAACCTGGCCGAGAAGATTCGGCTGGCGCGCGCCCTTGAGGCGCTCGGCGTCGATGTCATCGAGGCGGGATTCCCCGTCGCCTCCGACGGCGACTTCGCGGCGGTCAGGGCCGTCGCCGCAGAGTGCCGCGAGGCTACGGTCGCCGCGCTCTGCCGCACGACCGAGCAGGACATCCTGCGCGCGTGGGAGGCGGTCGGCGGCGCCGTTCGGCCGCGCCTGCACACCTTCGTCGCGACCTCGGACATACACCTCGAACACAAGTTGAAGAAGTCGCGCGCCGAGGTGTTGAAGATGACGCGCGACGCGGTCAGGCTCGCGCGCACGTTTACGGAGGACGTGGAGTTCTCGGCCGAGGACGCGACGCGGAGCGAACTCTCCTACCTCTGTGAGGTCTTCGCGGCGGCGGTCGAGGAGGGCGCGCGCACGCTCAACGTGCCCGACACGGTCGGGTACACGACGCCGACAGAGTTCCGCGAGATAGTCGCGGCCGTGCGCGAGCGCGTCGCGGGCGGGCGCGACGTGACCGTCAGCGTCCACTGTCACAACGACCTCGGGCTCGCGGTGGCGAACAGCCTCGCGGCGCTCGACGCGGGCGCGCGGCAGATAGAGTGCACGGTCAACGGCATCGGCGAGCGCGCCGGCAACGCCGCGCTCGAAGAGATCGTGATGGCGCTGCGCGTGCGCTCCGACCGCCTGCCCTACGAATGCGGCGTGCGGTCGGAGGGAATCTACCCGACGAGCCAGTTGCTCTCAGAGGTCATCGGCTTCGGCGTCCAGCCGAACAAGGCGGTCGTCGGCCGCAACGCCTTCGCGCACGAGGCCGGCATACACCAGCACGGCGTGCTCTCGAACCCGCTGTGCTACGAGATTATGACGCCCGAGTCGGTCGGCGTGCCCGCCAACAGCATCGTGCTCGGCAAGCACTCGGGGCGGCACGCGCTCTCGCGCAGATTTGAAGAACTCGGGTTCACGCTCGACGCGGCGGGGCTTGAGGACGCGTACCGAGGTTTCACGAGGCTCGCCGACCGCAAGAAGAACATCTACGACCAGGACTTGCTCTCGCTCGTGCCGGCGCGGGAGCGGCGCGGGTCGCGCGCGGAAGCCGGGTCGCCGGAGCCGGAGTTTGCGGAGGCGTTCGGCGGCTAAACTTTCCGAGGGGTTCGGCCATCTGCCCTGTGCCTGATTTTTGAAGCCCGGGGCCGGTGGTCGATTTTCGTGAAGGCGGATGCGTTTATGAAGTTAAAGATAACTGTCCTGCCCGGCGACGGCGTCGGGCCGGAGGTGACGCGCGAAGCGGTTCGCGTCCTGCGGGCGGTGGCCGAAGTTTACGGCCACGAATTCTCTTTCGACGAACGCCCCTTCGGCGGCGCGGGCATCGCGCTCACGGGGAGTCCGCTCCCCGCCGCGACGCGCGACGCGTGCCTCGCTGGCGACGCGGTGTTTCTGGGCGCGGTCGGCGCGCCCGAGTTCGACGGGCTCGCGGGCGGCGTCAGGCCGGAGGCCGGACTCCTGACGCTGCGCAGCGCCTGCGGCGCGTTCGCAAACCTGCGCCCCGTCGTCTGCCACGACGCCACCGCAGACTCGTCGCCCCTGAAGCCGGAAATAGTCGCCGGCGCTGACCTGCTCATCGTCCGCGAGTTGCTCGGCGGCCTCTACTTCGGCGAGCCGCGCGGGATGAGCCGGGAGGGCGAGCCGCGCGAAGCCTTCAACACGATGCGCTACACGGAGGAGGAGGTCGAGCGCGTCGCCCGCGTCGCGTTCGGGGCGGCGGAAGGCCGCCGGCGCAAGGTGACTTCGGTGGACAAGGCGAACGTGCTTGAGACTTCGAGGCTCTGGCGCGAGGTCGTCACGCGCGTCGCGCGCGAATACCCCGGCGTGACGCTCGAACACGCATACGTGGACTCGTGCGCGATGCACCTGATGCAGAACCCGCGCCGCTTCGACGTGCTTTTGACCGAGAACCTTTTCGGGGACATCCTCTCGGACGAGGCCGCGGTCATCGCGGGCTCGCTCGGCATGCTGGCGTCGGCCAGCGTCGGCGGGCGCGTCGACGTTTACGAACCCGTTCACGGCTCCGCGCACGACATCGCCGGCCGGGGGCTGGCCAACCCTCTCGGGGCCATCGCCTCGGCCGCCCTGCTTCTCAGGCACACGGCGCGGCTCGAACGCGAGGCGTCGGACGTTGAAGCCTCCGTCCGCGCCGTGCTCGAACGCGGCTACCGCACCGCCGACATACAGGGGCGCGACGGAAGATGTATAGTCGGGACGGGCGAGATGGGCACGCTCGTCGCCGAGACGGTCGCCGAACTCGCCGACATGCGCCACGCCTACCACGCGGTCTGATATGCCACGCACACTCTTCGACAAGCTCTGGGAAGCGCACGTAGTCCGCGAGGCGGCGGGCGAGCCCGCGTTGCTCTACATCGACCTGCACCTCGTCCACGAAGTCACCTCGCCGCAGGCTTTCAACGGCCTGCGCGCCGCCGGGAGACCCGTCCGCAGACCCGACCTGACCGTCGCCACCGTAGACCACAACGTCCCGACCACCGACCGCCGCGTGCCCGTCGCAGACCCCGTCGCAGCGCAGCAGATGGAGACGCTCCGCCGCAACTGCGGCGAGTTCGGCGTCGGGCTTTACGACGTGGGTGCGCCCGAACAGGGCATCGTCCACGTCATCGGGCCTGAACTCGGTCTGACGCGGCCGGGCATGACCGTCGTCTGCGGCGACAGCCACACAAGCACGCACGGGGCGTTCGGCGCGCTCGCCTTCGGCATCGGCACCAGCGAGGTCGAGCACGTCCTCGCCACGCAATGCCTGCCGCAGACGAAGCCGCGCACGATGCTCGTCCGTGTCTCAGGCGCGCTGCCCGAAGGCGTGACGGCGAAAGATTTGGCGCTCGGTTTAATCGGACAGATAGGGACGGACGGCGCGACCGGGCACGTCATCGAGAACGCGGGCGCGGCCGTCCGCGCGCTCTCGATGGAAGGCCGCATGACGCTCTGCAACATGAGCATCGAGGTGGGCGCGCGCGCGGGGATGATCGCCCCCGACGAAATGACCTTCTCTTACCTCGGAGGCAGACGCTTCGCCCCGCGCGGCGCCGCCTGGGGCGAGGCGCTCGAATACTGGCAGAGTCTCCCGGGCGACGTGGGGGCCGAGTTCGACACTATCGTCGAGTTTGATGCCGCCTCGCTCGCCCCCTTCGTCACGTGGGGGACGAGCCCGGGTCAGGTCGTGCCGGTCACGGGGCGCGTGCCCGACCCCGACGGCGCGGGCAGCGAAAGCGACCGCCGCTCTGTCGCCCGCGCGCTCGAATACATGGGGCTCGCCCCGGGCACTCGAATCGAGGACGTAGCAGTTGACCGCGTTTTCATCGGGTCTTGCACGAACGCGCGGCTAGAAGACCTGCGCGCGGCGGCCGGCGTCGTGCGCGGCCACAAGGTTAGCGGGCGCGTGCGCGCGTTGGTCGTGCCGGGCTCTCAGTCGGTTAAGCGCGCGGCGGAGGCCGAAGGGCTAGACGAAATCTTTCGAGAGGCCGGGTTCGAGTGGCGCGAGGCGGGCTGCTCGATGTGTCTGGGGATGAACCCGGACACGCTCGACCCGGGCGAGAGGTGCGCCTCGACCAGCAACAGAAATTTTGAAGGGCGGCAGGGCAAGGGCGGGCGCACACATCTCGTCAGCCCAATCATGGCGGCCGCCGCGGCCGTCGCGGGCCACTTCACTGACGTTCGCTCCTGGAAATACAACTGACGATGCTTCCCTTTCGCGTACACACGGGCGTCGCGGCTCCGCTCGACCTCCCGAACGTAGACACAGACCAGATCATCCCGAAGCAGTTCCTCAAACGCGTCGAGCGCACGGGCTTCGGCCAATTCCTCTTCTTCGACTGGCGCTTCGCGGCCGACGGCTCGCCCGACCCGACCTTCGTCCTGAACCGTCCGCGCCACGCGGGCGCGTCCGTACTGCTCGCGGGGCGCAACTTCGGCTGCGGCTCCTCGCGCGAACACGCGCCGTGGGCACTGCTCGACTACGGCTTCCGCGCCGTCATCGCGCCGAGCTTCGCCGACATCTTCCAGAACAACTGCACGAAGAACGGCGTGCTGCCCGTCGAACTTACCGAGGGCGAAGTCTCGGAGCTGATGAGGCGCGCGCGCGAAATTGATGACCACCGCCTGACCGTGGATTTGGAGCGTCGGGAGGTGCGCGACACTCACGGCTTCAAAGCCGCTTTCGAGATAGACGAGTTCCGCCGCCAATGCCTCCTCGAAGGGCTCGACGACATCGGCCTGACCCTCAAACACGAATCACTCATCAGCCGATTCGAGCTTCATCGCCCGGCCTGGGTGTAGAGCCGCCCCGCGCCGGCGGCCACGGCCGAACGAGAGAGTTGACCCGCCGCCCACCCACCCATTCTCAAAGTCGCTAGGGGCTTTTGACAACAGTCGTTATGACGACTATAATTCCGGCCATGATTTCCGGGTCGGAAAGTTTGTCGAAAGTGGCTTCTCAGGGCATGCCCGCCGTCTTCGTCTCGCACGGCGCGCCGACGCTCGCCGTCGAGGAGAACGACACGACAGACTTCCTGAAAAAACTCGGGCGGGAGTTGGGAAGGCCCGAAGCCGTCCTCTGCGTCTCGGCGCACTGGAACACGAGCGCGCCGTCCGTGAGCGCCGCCGAGAGGCCGCGGACGATACATGATTTCGGCGGGTTCGCGGAGGAGCTTTACCGTATAAGCTACCCCGCGCCGGGCGCGCCCGCGCTCGCCGCGCGGGCCGTCGAGCTACTCGGCGACGCCGGAATAGGCTGCTCTGCCGAACCCGAGCGCGGGCTCGACCACGGCGCGTGGGTGCCGCTCAGACTTATGTACCCGGACGCCGACGTTCCCGTCGCGCAGCTCTCGATACAACCGCGGCTCGACCTGGAACACCACGTAAGCGTTGGGCGTGCCCTCGCGCCTCTGCGCCGGGAGGGAGTCCTGCTGCTCGCGACGGGTAGCGCGACGCACAACCTCTCGATGCTCGGCCCGGGCGGCCCGCCGCCAGTCTGGGCGGGGGAGTTTGACGAATGGCTCTTCCGAAGGGTAACCGAGGGTAATCTGGATGAGCTGTTGAATTACAGGAGCCTCGCACCACACGCGGGGCTCGCGCACCCGACCGACGAACACCTCCTGCCCCTCTTCGTGGCGCTGGGGGCCGGGTCGGACGGCGAAGGGATTCGGGCCGGGCGTGCGCTGCACAGGGGTTGGACGGTGGGCAGCCTGAGCATGGCCGCCTACGACTTCGGCTCGGCCGTTTGAACTGGCATGAGTTTGATAAGGAGAGATTGATGGCGAATCTGAGTGCAAACTACGCGGCATGGACGCCGCACGTCCTGAGCCTCCTGCGGATCGTCTCCGCGTTCATGTTCCTCGCGCACGGGGCGCAGAAACTCTTCGGCTTTCTGGCGCCCCCGGGTTCGCCTTCGCCCGCAGCGTACAGCCAGATTTGGGTCGGCGGTGCCATCGAGTTCTTCGGCGGGCTGCTGCTTCTGCTCGGTCTGTTCACCCGGCCGGTCGCATTCATCCTCTCGGGCACGATGGCCGTGGCCTACTTCCAGATGCACGCGTGGACGGCCTTTCAGAAGCAGGGCCTTTCGGCCGGATTCTGGCCGCTCCAGAACAGGGGCGAGCTGGCCGCACTCTACTGTTTCGTCTTCCTTTTCTTCGCGGTCGCGGGCGGCGGGCCCTGGAGTTTGGATCGCCTGCTGCGGCGGGAGCGCTAGTAGGACTCAGGAGGAGCTACAGGACGGACGCCCGGGTTCTCACCGCCCGGGCGGACTTCCTCCGCTCGATGACTTACGCAGGTGTCGGCCGATGATGAGCGCGGTCGAGCCACTGTAATCTTCGACGCCTGATCTGACGCGGTTGGCGCGCAGGTACAAATCATTTATGCGCTGGCTGAGCGCTCCGGCAGCCCCGCCCGACTTGGCCCAGAATTGTGCGGCGCGCCGCGAGTCCTCCCTGTAGCCCGCGCCGAGCTGCGCGGCCAGCTTCCTCGCCTTCTCGGGTTCACGACCGTACAACTCTGACAGCACGCCGAGACCGTTTCGGTAACCCGAATAGCGCACGAACGGGTCGCCGGAGTTCACGCAGACGAGGTATGCGACGAAGTTCGCCTCGGATTCGCGCGCCACGCCGCGCTGGTGCGCCATCTCGTGAGCCATCGAGAAGATAATTTGAAAATCGGGAGCTTCCGCGTTGTAGTTGGGCTCACCCGTGAAGGGGAAGTAGAAGCCGCTTATACCGAGTCGCGTCAGCAGACCCGAAAAATAGACGGGCTTCGGCCGCGTAAACTCACCCCTCGGCAGCAACACAACGTCGGGCGTCGTTTCATAGGCTTCTTTCAACAGCGCAAGGGCTTCCAAACTGTCGGGCGCCGCTCGGCCCTCGGCGTGCGCCTCAAGATAGTTCTCGTTTACACCACGGACGATCTCCTCCCCCAACTCTTCAAGCTCATGAATTTCGGCCCTCCTCCGCTCGTAACCAAGTAGCTCAAAAAGGAAGGGGCGCTGATAGTTCAGACCGAAGGTTAATAAAAATGCCCACAATAAAAATGCCGCGAGCCAAAAAGTGTAAATAACCGACACCCTCAACAGTCGCGCCTTCTCCGCCGGTCTTTTTACGAACAAGACACAGACCCGTCCGATTAACACGAACGTGAACAGAATTAGACCGCAGATGAATATTTCGCTGACGGAGAGGCTTAGACGGCTACCGGGTAACGATAAAATCGAGAGTAATTGCGGGTAAACTGTGCGTGAATAAGCTGATTCAATCGTCCACGGAACCCACGCGGCGAGACTCTGCGCTAAAACACCGGCAACGATAATCCCCAAAGGCACCCACAGCCCCCGCCCCCGAGTTTTCACCATCCGTGTAAAAGCATTTACTCGACTCAAAACAAAAGACCACTCGACTTTCGTGCTTCAAGCTGTCCGGAAAAAGGAATACCTCAAAGGCTCCCAACAGATAAAGAATAAGATAAGATAATCAACGGCCAATCGCGTCCGATAAATTAATTCAAAACGCCCTCGCACTAAGCACCAACCAGCAAGTCATCAAAAGTAACAAAGCACAAAACGCCCAACACTTCTCCCCCAAATAACAACTCAACCTCCGGCCTTATCGGACTCGATATTTGCTTTCCCTGCAAACGTCCACGTATTAAGCGCTTAGGTGCATCTCCAGAATTGCTGCCGGTAGTCTTCACCGTCCAACACGACGGTTCGGCACATCTCGTAGAGACGACTTCTGAGCCGGGTGCCAATCCGATCCTGTAGAGTTTCTTCGTGAATGTCGCGCCGCTCGTCC
>DASWNR010000555.1:0-6544 GCA_036399155.1 Pyrinomonadaceae bacterium | reverse complement strand
ATAATCATCCTTCTGATCATCGTCATCATCCTCCTGATCCTCCTGCTTCTGGGACTCAGGTAGCTCTCACCGACACGCAGAGGAGCGAATACCATGGCCACTTCCGGCAAGAAAGGCCGAACGTCAAAGGGCGTGGCGAAGCGTGCGGCGTCCGCGTCGCGCAAGGGCGGCGACGAGCTGAAGCTGACGCGCGGCCCCGAGCAGTCCGCGCTCGACGAGCTGGGCCGCGCCCTCCTACAGGCCCCCGTGGTGCGCGAACAACTGGGGCGCGCGCGTCATAGGCTCCTCTCCCTGGAGCTGGTCGACGACGACCCGGAGATTAAGAGCGCCCGCGTCCCTAAAGCGCCCGAGCGCTTCCGCGCCACCATCTACGACTACACCAACGACCGCACCGTCCGCGCCGAGGGGCGTCTCGACAGCCCGAAGCGTCTCGCCGTCGAAGTCTCGGGCGACCAGCCGCTGCCGACGAACGAAGAGTTCGACGAGGCGGTGAGGGCGCTGACGGCGGGCCAGACCTTCGGCTCTTTCCTCGGCGAGCAGCGGCTGAGGCCGTACCGCCCGATGCCGCCGCTCGTCGGGGCCGCGCACCCGGACGGCCGCGTCGAAAGGACGGTGGCCGTCGGGCTCTCCCCGGTCGGCGCGGACGCCCGACACGAGATAGTCGGCGTCAACCTGCGCGAGCGCGCCGTCGGCCGCTTCGAGCGCGGCGCGCCCGACTCCTCGATGGCGGGGCCGACGACGTGCGGCCAGCCCTACGCGGCGCAGCCGACGGCCGACCGCGGCACGGCCGGGCAGGTCTGGGTCACGGTCACGCAGGGCGGCCGGGTGGTCTGGAAGCTCCTCGTCGTGCGGCCCGCGGCGTCGTCGGGGACGCGCGGCTCCGGCGTCGAGCTGCGGTTCGTAGACTACAAAGGCAAGCGCGTGCTCTACCGCGCGTACGTCCCCATCCTCAACGTCAAATATGACGGCGACGCCTGCGGCCCGTACCGCGACTGGCAGTACGAGGAGGGCATGATTCAGGCCACCGGCGCCGACGTCGCGCCCGGCTTCCGCCTGTGCCCGACCCCCGCCACGACCATTCTCGACACGGGCGTGGACGCGGGCAACTTCCTCGGCGTCGGCATCTACGTGCGGGGGCAGGAGGTCGTGCTGGTGAGCGAGATGGAGGCCGGCTGGTACCGCTACGTCAGCGAGTGGCGGCTGCACACGGACGGCACGATTCGCCCGCGCTTCGGCTTCGCGGCAGTGGACAGCTCGTCCTGCGTCTGCAACCGACACCACCACCACGTCTACTGGCGCTTCGACTTCGACCTCCGAACGCCCGGCAACAACATCGTGCGCGAGTTCAACGACCCGCCCCTCGTCGGCAACTCGAAGTGGCACACCAAGCAGTTCGAGATAAGGCGTCCGCGCGACCCCTCGCGCAACCGCAAGTGGAGGGTGGAGAACAGCCAGACGGGCGAAGCCTACGACATCGTCCCCAGCCCCGAGGACGGCGAGGCCGCTAACTCGCCGGACGCGCCCTACCCGCGCGGCGACGTGTGGATTCTGCGCTACCGAGGGACGGAGCTGGACGACGGGGTGGACTGCACGACGGGAGGTGGCGGCTGCACGACCGAGGCCGACTTAGACAAGTTCGTCAACGGCGAGTCGGTCAACAACAAGGACGTGGTGATCTGGTACGCGGGCCACGTCACACACGACGTCACGCACGAGGAGCCGGGAAGCTTCGGCCACATCTGCGGGCCTGACCTCAAACGGGTTAAATGGTGACCGCGCCTGTCTGACAAAAGGCGGCACTACGTGGTCGGGGAGGGGTGCCGGTAAGCCCCTGGCACCGCCGCCACGAAGCTAGACGCCAGCCCCCCGTAAGGAAGCTCGCGCCCCGCGTGACTAGAGACGCGGGGCGCATTCTTTTTCTCCGCCTCCAGACGAGCCAATCGGATAGTCGCACGGCGGACGTGTTCGCGGGCCGCGACAATGTTTCCGAATAAACCCTTGACCCCGGAATCGATTCCGGGGTTTAGAATGCTTCATGGTCGCTCAGACGGAGAAGGTAGTGATCATGTCGGCCGGCGAGCTGGCGAAGGCGACGGGTGTGAGCACGGACACGCTGCGCCACTACGAACGTAAGGGCGTCCTCCCGCGGCCTCGGCGCTCGGCCAACGGCTACCGGCAGTACCCGCCCGAGGCGCTCCGACGGGTACTCCTCGTGAGACGCGCCCTCGCCGTCGGCTTTACGCTCAACGAGCTGGCGCGGGTGCTGGTGGTGAGAGACCGCGGGGCCGCGCCGTGCAAAGAGGTGCGCGCGCTCGCCGCGGCGAAGCTGACGGAAGTCGAGGAGCGGCTCGCCCAACTCATTGAGCTGCGTGACGACCTGCGCGCCGCCGTGAAGGAGTGGGACGGCCGTCTGGCGGAAACCCCCGACGGCGGTCGAGCTGGGCTGCTGGAGTCCCTCGCCGCGGGAGACGGTAAGGGCGAGTCGGGGGCGGCTAAAGTCAACCTGAGAAGAAGAGGGAGCAAGGCTGATGAGAGATAAGCTCTTCATGACGGCGGCACTCGCCGCCGCTTTAATTACTGCGGCCTCCGCCGGCGTCTCCGCCCGGCAGCAGGAGGGGAAGCGCCCGCCTCAGGGGCACGGCCACGACACTCACGCCGAAGGGGTCAATAAGCGCGGCGACCGCGTGATGGGATTCGACCACGCGAAGACGACGCACCATTTCCTGCTCCACCCGGACGGCGGCACGATCGAGGTCACGGTGAAGGACGCGAACGACGTGGAGAGCCGCAACCAGATCAGGAAGCACCTCGGCCACATCGCGAAGATGTTTGCCGCGGGGAACTTCAAGGCCCCGATGCTGATCCACGACCGGACACCGCCGGGCGTCCCCGTCATGCGGAGGCTGAAGGGGGAGATCAAGTACGACTACGAGGAGGCCGAGCGCGGGGCGCGGGTGCGCATCAGGACTACTAACGCGGAGGCGCTCGCGGCCGTCCACGAGTTCCTGCGCTTCCAGATCAAGGACCACAAGACGGGCGACTCCACGGAGGTGAAGACGCCGGCAGCGTAAGTGTGACCCCGCCGTTCAGAGTCGGTCAGCTACGGCGGCGAGGAAGTCACGTATCGCCGGGGCGAACGCCCGGGCGAAGTCGTCGGCCGAGCGAAGGTCGGCCGAGAGTGTCACCGGCGCGAGGCGGCCCTGCGGCAGGGTGCGGGCGAGGGCTTCGGCCAGGGCGATCGGGTGTCTTTCGTCCATCCCGGGAATGATCAGGGTCGGAGCGGCGACCGCCGCGAGCTCGTCTATGCTGCGGAAAGAGCGGTCACGGCCGATGGCCGCCGCGGCGGCGATGCTGGCGGGGTCGGAGCGGGGGATGGCTTCCCGCACCATCGCGCCGATGACCGGCGCGAGGTTCTTCAGGATCGGCTCCCAGGCCGCCTCGATGCCTTCGTCCCGGACGCGGGCGGCGAAGGCGTCGAGGAACTCGATCTCGGCCTCCTTCTTCTCGTCGTCCTCGATGTCTTCGACGCTGATCAGCACCAGGGCGCCGACCCGTTCGGGGTGTGCGAGCGCGGCGCGCAGGGTGATGGTCGTCCCGATGCCGGCCCCGCCCACGACGGCGCGGCGCACGCCGAGGTGGTCCAGGAGGGCGATGACGTCGCCGGCGTACTGCGACCAGGTGTGGCGGGCCGGGTCGGCGCAGACCGAACGTCCGTAGCCGCGTACGTCGGGCAGCACCACGGTGTAGCGGTCGGAGAGCTGTCGGGCCAGCGGCGCCAGACAGTGGTGGTCCGGGCCTCCACCGTGAAGCAGGACGAGCACCGGATTTTCGCGGTCGGCCGTCGTACTGCCGGCGGAGTCTAAGGTGATGGCGTAAAGTGGCCAACCGTCTCCGCCGCGGTAGGTGAACTCGGTCATATCAACCGTCATTTCTCTTGGCGGTATCAGGTATTTCGCCTGTCAGGTGTCATACTTTTTGATCTGCTCGTAAGCCTCCAGTATGCCTTCGGCCCACGCCCTGCCGGCGGTGTGAGTCATTTTCAGGGAGGCGTAGTAAGCGCTCATTGCGTTCAACGAGCCCAACTCCGCCGCCATTATTTCAAAGACAAAGTCCAACGAATAGCCGGCTATCAGCTTGTCTTTCAAGCGGAGATAATGGCTCAGTAGAACGGCCTTCTCTCCCAGCCTTTTAACGATCTCGTCCAATTGGGCGACCGTCTCTATGTTGAAGTATTGCGCCTTCTCTATCAGGTTGAGCGAACCGTCCTCCTGCCTGTCCAGAGTGATGCCCGCGTCCTCCGCGATGCGCCTGTCCAGTTCGCGCACCCTCCGGCTTCCGCCTATGTAAGCTATGAGCGCCGACCTGTTGAGCGGGATGGGCGGCAGTGGCTTTTCCGTTGTTTCGGTGACGGTCTGCTCTTGTTTCTTCAGCGCCCGCGCTATCTTGAACCCGCGTCCCGTGAGCTGATAGAGGCTCCCCCCTTCGAGCGCGGCGAGGCCGCGCCGGCGGAGGGAATACAGCGCGTCCATGTAGAGCGCCGCGACCGCCGGGTCTGACTCGTCGTAGAAGTGCCGGGGTCCCGCTTCTATGAACTTGCCGGTCTGGTCCGTGTCGTGAACGAAGATCTCCCCGTCCTCGGCACAGGCCGACAGCAATACCAGTTCTTCTTCCGACCAGTCGGCCTGCGTGGGATCGGCGGAAGACGCGGTCTTGCCTATCCGAAGCAGGGCCTCACTCTCGGCATCCCGCTTCCACCGCCGAAGCTCCTCTTCCGTGAATCTTAGTTTGTCGTTGTCTACCAGTTTGCCGCAGGTCTGGCAGAGCCAGATCGCGTTGCCCGCGTGCCTGCGCTCCTCCGAGGTGAGCGCCGGATCGTATCTGGGTCCGCCGGGGGAGGCTGCGGTGATGTGGGAAGCAACGCCGACGTTAAGAGACTTTGAAGGGTCGAGCTGCGGCCCGCTGGTGGGCGCGCGACAGGTCGGGCTCGAGCAGTGGTAGCCGACCCGCGCCGCGACGGTTCTTTTCACCTCTTCATGGAAATCATCTCGCATAAGGCTTTACCGCGGTGGCACCAGCGGTTATTCCTTTCTACTCGTCATCGATAAATTTATGCATGTTCATCGAACCTACTCGGGTATAAAAGCCGAGTATTTGGTCTCCCAGAAATCTTTGATAATCCCGCTGGAAGGTCTGAAGAACGTCCACAGGTATCTTACCCTTTGATTCAATCCGTACTTGAAATGGACTTCGATTTCGGAGCAGATAGCGAGCATGAGAGCGATTGCGGTGAAAACCTGCTTGACCCGATACCGCTCTAGGTGTGCGTCCATCACGGTTTCCCAGTCATCGCCGAACAGCCGGCGGGAGATGTCAGGTGAGAAAAACATCCCGCGCTGTGTCAACCCTTGCGCTTCCAAGTGTGTTTGTTCCGAAAGCTCCCGGTACATCCACGAATCTAAATACTCGATAAAATTAATGTTCGGCGAGGCAGGGTGATCTCTCCTTAACCTCTTTAGTACTTTCCCCGGCGTCGGCCACTTCCCGATGGTGCTTTCGGGGTGTTGGATTTCGGCCTGAGTCAGTCGGACCTCTCGTTCTTCGACGGCAATCTGCCTTCTGAGCGCGTCAATATAATCCTGCCAGTCGGGTAAGCTGCCGTGGTACTTCAAGACGTGACCCAGTTCGGCCCTCCTGGCGGCATACCCCGTCTTGAACAGAAGTTGGATGTACTGAGGCACGTCTTCCAGTAGGAACAGGAGCATGACCAGTTGCTCGAAAAGGGTGCGAGTCAGCGGCGCCAGTGAAAGCGCATAGACCGGCTTTCGATCCGGGTCTTTTGGGGTGTCTGCGCAAATCCAAAGAATCGTGTTGTAAGTGTTAATTGCAATCCTGACGGACTGGTAAAAGAGCACCCGCGCGCTGTCAACATGGGTATACCTCGTGGGCCACTCTCGTTCCAGTTTGTTCGCCGTCGCCTCGAATAGTGTGACCAGCTCTCTTCTTACTTTTTGGTAATCGAGGTCGAGAGGTTCTTCCTTGCTCATACGATGGTTCTTTGAAGTAAACTATCTTCCGTTCAACTAACAATGATTCTAACCAGGCGCTCGTTATATCACGCCTACGGGCAGTTGCACGGTTATCGTCGACACATCAACCCGGGGAAGAACATCGCCATCATTTGCAACGAGACGAACCTGAGCTAAAGCACGCTCCGAGAGTTCTGAGGACATCTGGGGTGTGCCTATCCTGGTCTGGGGTAACCCGCCCTATACGATTCCTACGCGCCTCTAGGTGGATTCGCCTGGGGAACTCTTCGCACGCAGGGGCTCTGCGCTCTACCTGTGGGCTGACGAAACACTACACGGTATCTTGCATGACGGCCTGTGCTGAATCAGGAGTCATCTCAGTATGACCTAGCCTCGCGCATCTCCCCGTCGTATCCGCCCTGCCGATATTCTTCCGAATATATAAACGAGTGCGCGCACGTACGGGTGTACTCCACGAGCAGCGGGCTCGCGCCTAAGTAGATCGTATGAGTCGGCAG
>DASWNR010000554.1:0-12484 GCA_036399155.1 Pyrinomonadaceae bacterium | reverse complement strand
CCACCTGACGACGAGCGGCGCGGCTACGAGCAAGAGCGCGAGTGTCAGCGCGAGTCGCCCGATTGGGCTTTTGAAGATCCTCCTGACGGCTTCTTTCGGATTCATAAGCTCTCCCGGTTCAAGCGGCCTTCGACCGCTTATCGTCCCTGCGGGACCTGCCCGCCTTCTTCGCCCTGCGGCTCTCCAACGTCGTCGGCGCCGCCGCGCCCTCCCCGACCTCGAACAGCGGCAGCGTGCCGCCCTTCGGCTCCTGCGCCACGTCGCCGGCAGCTGCCTCCGGCAGTTCCTCGAAGTGGCATCGCGCGGACGGCACGGCTATGACCCTGGTTCGCTTCGGCGAGCGCCTGACGCGAATGAAGGCCGTCGCCTGGTCGTCCGAACATCCTACCAGCACGCCGCTCACGCCCTCCCCCTCCCCGCGCTTCGGCTTGTAGGTGATCGGGCGCTGCCAATTTCTGGCCGTCACGTCTATCCGCCGGCGTATCCTGACGGGGGGCGTAAATTGCGCCCGGTCGCATGTGGTGAACGAACTCAAAGAGCGGTCGCAGGGGAAGCGAGCCATCTGGCCGCGCCGGTCCTGGTCTTTAACCGATTCGTAGGCGACGCCCGCGCGACAAGTGCCGACGTAACTGCCGGTGAAGTGGTCGCATTGGCCTGGTGTCGCCTTCGATTTCATCGCTAACACCTTTAGCAACCGCCATGCCGCTTACGCCGCCAGCGCCAGCGTCCCGGCTTCCTGCACGCCGCGCGCCTCGTCGTCGTCTATCGCCAGCACGCGCTCGATTGCCCCGCGCAGGCGCGTGCTGGTCTGCGCCGTCTCCCTGCTCTCCGTGGGCGGCATCTCGGCAACGATGCGGTCAACTTCCGCGAGGAAAGGTTGCGCGCACGGCAGATCCCGCCACCTGAACGCGCGCCCCCCGAGTCCCTTCAACTTCGTGAGCTTCGGCATGGCCCTGGCTTCCATAATCAAAGCCCGCATGAACAGGCCGGGATGGTGCTCGGCGAGCCAGATGATTTCCGCGACCTTAGAACTCGGACAGAAAAAGCAGGCAGATTTGAGGGGCAAGGGCAGGCCCGCGTCCAAGATCAACTCGATGCACCCGGCGAGTCCTACGCCCTCCTCGACCAAAGGAAACCAATTAACGAAATAGCGGCTGGGGTTGGCGGCGTTGTAGGTGTCAGACCGCTTCACCCGGTCGCACTCGTCGGCCTCGTAGCCGATTGCGAACACGACGCGGCGGTTTCTCTTGAAAGACGCCTGCGCGCCGGGCAGCTGCTTGGCGCGTGCCTTCTGCGGCGACTGTTTCCAAGTGTCAGAGCATGACGCGGACTTCTTGTTGAACGCGACCGAGGGGATGGTCCCGAGCCGAAGCATCTGGCCTTCGAGACCTTCATCACGCTTGCCGTTCTCGTGCCGGATGATGGTGATGGGCGGGAAGTCGTGGGCGCGAAGCCACGCGCTCAAGATCGCTATGTACTCGTATGTCTGGAACTTCTCCCCCCTGGTGTCGGCGAAGAAAATCGCGTCCGGGCGAATCCCCTTCTTCTTCAACAGGGCCAGAAGCGCGGTAGAGTCTCGGCCGACCCCGAGACAGACAATCAGGAACGGGCGGTCATGCCGCATCATCAACTCGAACGTGGGCGCAGGCTCCGCCACGTCCGCCCACAACGCCGCCTGCCCCCCTTCCCCGGTGATGTTAAGCGCGCCGCTCATCGCCCCTCTTCCGTCGCCTCCCACGCCGCCTCTTCGTCCGCGACTTCCCCCTCGTCGTCGGGCCACAGCCCGGCCTCTTCGAGCGTGCGGCGGGCCTCCTCCTCGCCCCCCTCGGCGCGCTTCCTCAAGTCCTCGATGTGTGCTTTGATTAGGCTCATTTGGTCGGATGCTCTTAAAGCAAAACCCCCTTAAAATCCTGTCAAATATACACCTTGCGGAGTATTTATGTCAAGATAAAACTTAGAAAAGAGAGGCTTGCACGTCTCCGGCTTTGACCTTCGGGTACGGCAGCGAAGCGGGCAGCTTCACGGACTTGTCGAGCGCCCAAGCGTACTTGAGATTGCCCTTATGCCTGAGCGGGCGGGTGAGTTCCGCCGTCCAGTGTTTGAGCCACACCCTGCGCCCCTGCTCGTCCTCGGGCGCCGGCGTCGCCCCGAAAGCCTCAAGCTGCTTCGTCGCGTAGCGCCACCCCTGTTCGCCCTTCCTGACCTTCTGCGCGGCGCGGTCGCTGAACACCTTGCCGTCCGGTAACAGCCGGAGCGTGCGGGGCGTGCCCCTGCCGAGGAAGACCCCCCCACTGGCTTGATAGATCGTGCCCAAGTGCCCGCAAAAAATCTGCCTGCCCTGGCTGTCCGTGCGCGGCTGGTCGTCGGAGAATGAGACTATCCCGACGTAGCCCAGCCGCTTGAGCACTTCGCGGCATCGCGCCTTAAACCACGTCTCGCCGTTGGCCGGAACGGTGTCTATGAGCACGAACCGGCCGAGTTCAAGCAGTAGCTCGACCGCGGCCTGCGGGAAGACGTTCGTGAGCGTGGCGCTGTTGCACGGCATCGAAAAGACCGCGACGCCGACGAGGAGCGCGTGCCAGTAGAGGCCGAACCTGACGAGCGCGGCCGGGTAGGTCGAACTGTAGTGGTGTTCCTCAACGAACGTGCGCGCGGTCGTGTCGTCGGGTATCAACGCGACCTCGTATTCCCGCGTGTTGATCGTCTCGCCGGCCGGGCGGTAGGAGGCTCGGCCGCCGCGCCATCGTTGTGTGATTGGGGTGAGCATCGTTAGGGTGTGTGCGTCTCAGCCTCGGAGCGTTGATAATATACACCCTAAAGAGTATTTATGTCAAGATTAGACTACGCGGCGGCGTCGCCCCCGGCCTGCTCGCTGCCGGCGGCTACGTCCTCGCGGAGCCAAAGCAGCATGACGGGGCGGCGGTACTGCTCGAACGGCGGGCGGTCGCGCCACGCGGCCAACTCCGGCCAGCGCGCGAGCTGGTCTTTGCTCGCCGGCTTCACCCGGACGGGCGAACCCTTGTCCGTCTCTTTCCAGTGGTAGCGGTAAACTATCTCCTTGCCGGTCAAGGCGTCTCGGCCGACGTTGGAAACGCTCGCGGGCGGGAACGTGGCGAGAATCGCCGCCGCCTGGTCGTGGATGCCTTCAACGTCGGCCGCGCGTAAGACGTAGCGCCTGCCGTCAATCTTGGCCGTGCGCGCCGGCCGCTGTCCGTCCGGGCTTCTCAAGCTGCCGTGGTTGCGCCCGCCGCAGCTGCACCGGCATACGTCCTCGCGCGCCTCCCAGCACCCTTCCCCGCACGTCGCTTCCGTGATGATCGCCTGTAGTAGTGCCAACATGCCCGCGCGCCCCCCCCAACGTGGCGTGTCCGATTGCCCGACAATAATACTCCCTTCGGAGTATATTTGTCAAGGCGGGCGGCGCGGCGCGCGTCCCTACTCGGCGGCGGCTTCCAGCTTGGTCGGCAGGCGGAAAGGCAGCTTGCACGCCGGGTTCGTGCATTGCATCCTCTGGCCCGGCTCAACGTCCTTCGGCTTGAACTCGCTGATGCGCCCCGCGTCGTCCCTGAGCGGTTCTTTGCAGAACGGGCAGGCTATGAGGAAAAGCAGGGCCGTGAGTCTTCCGGTTTTCATCCCTCGTCCGTCCTTCCTTTAGGCGGCTTCCGCCCTGGCGTCATGCCGCCCGTCCCGCGTCCCGTAGCTGATCGCCTCGTAGCGGCCGTGGTTGAGTGTCATTAGGGCGTAGCTGGTGAACGTGCGGCGGTCGCCCGGCTCGGGCGCTTGAACGTAGTAGACGGGGATCGCCCCGTTGGGGCCGCCGCAACCGTGCGCGCACAGGAAAGACGGCCCCGGCGTGTTGAAGTCCTCCCCGCAATCCTCGCACCGCCAAACGCGCCGGGGGCCTGCGTGGTAATCAACCCGCGGGTTAAGGCTGTAGGGCGCGGGCGCCGCCAACTCTTCAACCGCGTCGGGCGGGTCAATGAGGTCGAACAGTGAGGCGGCCGGGACCGGCGCGCGTGGCGGTCGCTCGACGTAAATCTCTACGTTCGCCGCCGTGAACCATCGGCCGCCCTCGCGCCGCACGTCGTTAATCTGGTAGTGCCCGCCGCGCGGCTGGCCGCGCTCGATCAGGCTCAAGGACGTTTCGGGGTGGTCAAGGATAATGACGTACCGGGGGTTTACGAGGACGTTTCGCGGCTGGCCGACGCCCGCGACCTCGTACACCTTCCCGCCGACGCCCGCCCTGATAACGTCGCCGGTCTGAATCCCCAGCGCCCGCACAATCCTGCCCGCCGCCCCCCTGCCTTTCACGCCCCCGCCTCCCCTAAATATGCCGCGGCCGTGGGGCACTCCGCGCAGCTGCTCGCGCCCCCCGTACACCAGCGGAAAAAAGACCATGACAGATGAACGTGATGCGGCCTGTGCTCGACCTCCCAAGCCGCCTGGGGGGTCGTCGGGCGCAGCTTGCATCTCTGCTGCGGCTCGATGGCCTCGACGCGCAGCGCGGTCGGCTGGCTCCCCAGCGCCGGGGGGTCTATGCGATATGGGAAACTCATCTCCGCGCGCTCCTACGGCCGTTTACGGCCTCTGGCGGCCTCTGGCTGGCGTTTAGGCCGCTCGCGCAGCTTCCCCCTGCCCTTCCGCCCCCGACACCGTGTAGAGGTTGATTATCTCGGGCTTGATGGTCGCCCGCTTGCCCGCGACCTGCCAACTGCCCCCGTCCTGCGTCGTCAAGGTGTAAGTGCCGGTCGCCCGGTCGTAGTCGAGGGCGACGACGCCGCGCCGCGTCCCGGTCATAATTACCCCGTTATGGTTGCGCGCCTTCCGCATATCCGTCTCGGCGCAGCCCGCCAGTATTTTCAGAACGTCCGGGCGGTCGGCAAAAATCTCCGTGTTCGGCGTCGGGTCTTTGAACTCGTCCAGCCGGTCGGCCGAGTCCCACAACACCACGCCGAAGTACCACGCGACCGGGACTTTGCCGAGCATCAACCCCTCGCCGATGCACTTGGCGACGTGCGCGGTCACTTCCTCCTGCGCGGGCAAGTTCTTCTCGTCCGTGTCGGGAAACCTGAGCGAGCCAGCCCACGCGCGCGGGTCGTCAATCCTGAGCAGGAGGCCGACGTGCGTTCCGCGTACACGGCTCGTCACCTTCCGGCCGGGGTGGATGGGTGTAATCGTGGCTTGGTGCGCGGCCACGAACGTCCGCTGCCTCTCGAAGAGGCTGGCGGCGTCCTGCTGGGGCTGCTGCTGGTGGGTGGTGAAAAGGGTCTGCGCGCTGGCGGCTGTCGTCACGGTTCCGGCTCCCTTCGCGTTCGCGGCGTGCTCTCGACTACGCGCCTATAATACACGCTAGGGAGTATAAATGTCAAGAAATAAGCGCGGGAAAGTCCGTCTCACGCGCCCGTCGCGGGTGCGGCGCACCGCACTAGCGTCCCGTCAGTCGCCCTCTGCGCTTCGGCCTTCTCGGCGTCGTCCATCGCGCCGCCGCATTCGGGGCAACTCGTGTCCGAAATCTTGGAGGCGAACTTGCTGCACGATTCGCAACGCCTTCCCTCCTCGCCCGTCCCCTTCGTGCCGCATTGTTGGCACTCATACACCCGCTCGTCGCTTACCTCGTCTTCGGGGACCAGCGCATCACAATCGGGGCAAACCAGGACGGGGATTCTCGGCGCGTTCTTCTTGACCCTCGGCGGCTTGGGCTTCGGCCGCGCCTCCAATTCGGCCATCAACCGATTGCTTAGCTCCTCCTGCGCGCGGGCTTGCACCTCCCACTCCGGCGCCAAGTTCTCGTAGAGGAAGGCGGCGATCTTTATGGCTTTATCGTAGTCTCTGATAAGCGGGAAGCCGGCCGTGCCCTGGTTTCTCTTCCACATCATTATCGAGTACCCGGCCTCGCCGAAGGGGTCGGAACTGACGGTAATATGGAACCCGCTTTTGTCGCCGAAAACAACTTCGTCCGACGCCGCGCCCCCCCGCCCCTTTGTTGTTGCTTTTGGTTCGCTCATCGTCCCCGCCCTCACGCCGTCCTTTGAGTATACGCGCTCTCTCGCCCGACTCGGTACGTCCACCTGTAGCCGCGCCGGGTGATCGTAAGCTCGAAGCCGTCCGCGCTCCGGGCTTCGCCGAGGTTGATGCGTCTGCCTCGTGTGACGCGCACGCGCGGCCAGCTGCTCGACCGCTGCACGTCCAACACACTGAGCGGCGCCGTCACGCTCGACCCGGTGAGGAGCGCCCCGGACGCGGCGGCGCGCAGGAGCCGGAGGACGGCGAGCGCGTGCGGCAGCGCGCACGTCCAGAAGGGTTGCGCGTCGCGCGCCTCATCCTCGAAGGTGATTAGTGCTCTCATCACGCCGCCCTCTCCTCAAGGTGCGCAACTTCTATCCAGACGTTCGCGCCGTTCGGGTGAAGCTCGACCAGGACGGAAGCCGCGCGCGGGTCGTCCGGTAGGCTGTCAATCACGCCCCTCCTCCCCGCGAGAAGCCCCCCGGTGATGTTCACGGCCTGGCCGATTGCCGCGTCCGGTACTGGAAACTCGTTCAGCATAAGCCCCTCCCCTACGCCTCGGGGTTCCAAATGTGGGTAAGCTGCGCGAAGTAGCGCGCCGCGTCGCCGTGGCCTTCCTGCCAGAACGCGGTAAGCAACTCGTCGCCCTCGCCCTGTAGGAAGTCCACATAGCGCGTGACGCCGCGAATGGTCACGACTTCGCAAATGCCCTTGACCGGCAGAATGTTCTCCTGGTAGCGGAACATCTCTGCGTCAATCTCAAGCACGTCGCCGCCCTCGACGGCCGCGACGAACGCGCGGAAGTCGTGTTCGTATGTGTAAACTTTGGTTTCTGCGGCGGCGCTCATTAGTGGCCTCTCTGACTGTTGCGGTAGTCCCGGCGCTGGCGGGGTTTCAGGCGCTCGATCTCGAAGCGCGCGAAGCGGAGGACGCAGCCCCCGACGTTGACGGCGAAGCGGTGCGTGCTGATGCGGTGCTCGATGACGCCGATTTCGCCCCTCAACCATCCGTGCGTTATGACGACGTAACTCTTTTCCCTCATGGCTGGCACTACCTCCCGGCGCGTCGTTCAAAAGCCCGTCTAATATACTCTTTCGGGAGTATATTTGTCAAGATGTATCTTGACGCGTGAAGGGGGGCGCACCTCCTCATGCGCCCCCCTTCGTGCCGCCCTCCCTTGCCGCCCTCTCAGCCCTCGACCGCCGCGCCCTCCACGCCCCCCGCCCGGCGCAGCGCCTCGGCGTCCTCGGCCGGGCCGGTCGCCTGAATCGCGTACTCGGCCAGCCCCGGCTGCTTCTTGACGCAATCGGGGCCGACGGGGAAACAGCCCATGTAATCCGGGGCCTCGCCGTCCACGTCCTCGCGTTTCAGCGCGTGCGTCCCGCCCTTGCCGACCTCGATCCAGAAGTAATTTGTCCCGAGGATGTTGATGGCACGGCCGCAGATGTAGCACGGCTCTTTGCCCTTGCCCTTGACGCGCGCGGCGCGCTCGGCCTGGTCCTCTCTCTGTTCGATTCTCAGCATCGCTCTCGTCTCCCTCCCCGGCCTTAGAAAAGGCTCGGCTGTGTCGCGTGCGTGATGGGCTTGACTTCCCACGTTTCCGGCTCCGGCTCCGGCGTCGGCTTCGGTGCCGGCTGCTGCTCGATCTCCGGCGCTGGCGCAGCCGGCGGCGGCTGCGCGGCTGCCGCCGCCGGCTGCGTTGACTTCGGCGGCCACTCGATAACCCTGCCCGTCGCCGTCTCTATCCACGTAAGGGTTAGCCTGTCGAAGCTCTCCCTCGACCTGCCGAACTTGTCCAGACACCCCGAGCAGTAAGTTGCGACCGGCTCAAGCGGCCCCGTCCTCTGCCGCCGCCCCCTGCCGACTCTCTTTGTTAGCGCCCCCTTGCGCGCCCGCGGGAGTATCGCCCTGGTTATCCTGTGCCCGCAGTTCGGACAGACGGCGTGGTATCTGCTATCCGGCGAGACAACTTCCCTCCCGCAAGCCGCCTCCGGCTTACACCCCACGGCGAGCGCGTGAAGTTGCCAGCGTCGGCCGTGTCCGCAGGCGGCGCCGGCGAGGGCGTGCGCTACTTCGTGGCCGATGCTGTCAACTAAAACCTCTTCCCTGTTGCAGAGGATGAAAGGCACGGAAAAGGAAAGATAGTTATTCCCCGGCTCCTCGTGGCACGACGCCAGCCGGTGCCGCGTCTGGTCGAACTTGTACGTCCAGCCGCGCGCCGTCAGGCCGTGCTTTTCCATCATGGCGCGGATCAACTCTTCCGCGCGCTCGACGGTGACGGTCGGGGCCTCTTCCTCGTCGGCTCGCGCCTCGATGGTCTGAGGCGTAGACCGCGCGCAGCTGGTCGCCGCGCTCGCCGCTGCCGGTGGGATTGCCGCCGCTGCCGGTGGTGTCGGTTCGGGGTCTAGGTCGGGGTCTCCGTGCGGGTTGATGGCTCGCCCCTCGTCCACGGCCTTGACCAAATCGTTGTAGCTGAGCCACACGCACGCGCCCGCCGCAATCTTGAACTCGCGCCCGCTGCCCTCGGCCTTGAGGCTGAATGAGACTTTCAGCTTCTTAACGACGGTCGCGTATTGGCTGTAACCGACGATAAAAACGCGGTCGCCTTCCTCGGCGTCGTCAACGTGGAGGATTTGATTCGCCCGTCGCGCCGCCCTTAGACGTTCCTCGCGGTCGGCCTGCTTCTCCTGCGCGCTAAGGTAGGCGACGGCCGATTCAGCGTCTTTGGTGACTCCCTCATCCTTTAGCTTGAACTCGCCGCGCTTGTACGCCTCGAATACCAGACGGTCGTACTCGGTTTTGCACGCGCCGCTCGCCGCCCACTCCTGCGACCGCTTCGCGTCGTATGCCCTGCGCCCGCGCCCCGAAAGCCCGCCGTACTGCATGGGCGAGATTTCAGCAATCCACGGCTGATGTACGCCGCGCGCGGCCTGGTACTGCGTCCGGTTCATTTTCCAGACGGGGGTTTCTGCGAGGAATTTTCCGCGCTCGGCTTCGGTCAGTAGTGACGGCATCGGCTGGTGCTCCCTGCGGGGTGTCAATTACCCGACAATAATACTCCCTTCGGAGTATATTTGTCAAGATAATAAGCGCAAAAAGGGAGGGGCGCGCGACTCCCCGCGCCCCTCTTCGCCTACCCTTGTTAGCCCTTCCCCCTGCCTGCCTTATGCCGCCTTCTGCTCGTCCTCGTCGTCCTCCTCCTCCCCCTCGAAAAACCCGCGGCTGTAAGCCTGCATTTCCAGCTTGCCGCCTTCGACCGTCGCCCAAAAGTGGACGGCCTCGGGGGTCTCTTCGTGGAGCCTGCGCGCCTCCCGGTCGCGCGCCTCCTCGCTGGTGATAGGCTCGGACACGTCGGCCGTGCCGTCCACGACCTCGATAACGTAGTGCGTCACTTGCACGCTCATCTTGTCGCCCTCGCTTTGCCCCCCTGCTTCGTAGCCCCAGCGCGCCCGCGCCGGTGAAGCGTCGCGCGCCGGCCCCGCTCGATGCGCAGGCCGACGTAGCCCCCGGCCGCGTACTGCGCGCGGGCTTCCGACAGCATCCGGCGCGCGGAGTCGAGCAGGACGGCCGCCCGGTTGTCCTCGCTAAAGACTACAAACATTGATTCCGGGGGCACGCCCTCGTGCTCGCAGGCCAGCCGCCACAGCTGCGCGGCCGTCGCGCGCAGCGCCTCGATGTAGTCCGCCCCCGACTTGTTGATCTGCTCTTGGAATTTCAAACCTTCCCCCCCCTCACCTGTCCACGGTCGGCCTGAGCACTAACACCCTCGCGTGCTTGCTCGTCCTGTCCCACGCCTGCTGTGAGTCGCGCTTGTAGAGACCTATCCGCGCGTCCTCGACGCCTTCGCGGTAGCCGTACCAATAGGCGGGCTGTTCGTATTTGATTACCTGGCTGGTGCGGGGCTTGGAGGGGTCGCAAGTGTTCACGAGGTCGCGCACGGTGAACTCCGGGTGAAGGTAGTCCAGCGCGCCGTCGTGGTAGCCCCAATTAAAGCGGGTGCGCTCGTCGAAGCGGTTGGGCTTGCGCCCGCGCCTCGACGCGCGCCGTTTCCCTACCGTGGCCTGCCGCGTCTCCATGCCGACAATAATACTCCCTAAAGAGTATAATTGTCAAGGTTCGCGTGCTGCTACTTGATAAGCTGCGTGAACAGCTTGGACGCGACTTCGACGGGGCGGCATTCCCCCTTCCGTGCGACGAAAGAAAAGGCGTACTCCGGGCGTCCCTCCTTGCCGACGCCGGCCGGCGTGTGCCAACGCAGGTCAACCAACATGCTCCCGCGCGTCACCTCCGAACCGTGGCCGGCAACCTCCACCCTGAGCGCGCCGGGCGCGTCCCACATCAACCTGACGAGGTTCTTATTCTCGGCCTGCGGCGCGACCCAAAACTTGACCTTCCGCGCGTCGGGGCAGGCGTCGCCCGTATCCTCGGCGCGGCCGTCGCCGTCCGGCTCGATGATATAGACCGTCGCCGGCAGTTCGAGCGGCTGACAGCCCTTCGGCCCTTCGGCCTTCAGGACGTACTTCGTCGTCTGTTCGGGCCGCACGTCCGCGATGCCGCGCTCGATCCAGACCGGGAACTTCGCGCCCTGCAACGCGGGGGGGGTCACGGCCTCCTGCAAAGCCCCGAGGTCGAAAGGCAGATTAGACGTTCCGCCGCCCCCGGCCTGCTCGACGCGCAGCCGCTCGTTGACGTATTCGCGCGGCAGTTTCAAGCTGATGCGCGCCGCCTCGCCTCTCGTGCCGGATGACTTGTCGGAGCCGAAGTATGCGCCTTCAAGCTTCGGGCAGCTGCCGGCCGCGGCCTCCGGCGCGGGGCTGGGCTGCTCGCGCCTGCACCCGGCCAGCGGCGACACGGCGGCGAGTAGCAGGATGAAGGCCAGCGCGGTCGTTCGTAGATTCCTGATTCTCATGGCTCTTACTCCTCGGTTATGACCGACAAGGTTCTCCCGGTTCCGGGGCATTTCGCCCGCGTCGCTACCAGGGTGTAGTAGGTCGCCGGCTTCGACGGCGTGACTTGGGCCACGCCCAGCGCGCCGGCGTCCTTGACCGCCACCCGCCCCCAGCCCTTCGGCTTCGAGCCTTCGTAGATGGTGACACGTTCGACCGCGGCCACGTCCCAAGACAGCGTGACCTTCTCGCCCCGCGTGACGCGCTCGCGGTTCACGGTGAAGGACATTATGACCGGGCATTTCGGCGGCGCCTGCGACTGTCGCCCGTCGTCCTGCACCTGATAGGTGGCCGTCGTGCCGTCCCCGCTGGTGGTCTTGACCGTGGGTGACTCCGACTTCGCCGGCGCCGGGTTCACCCCGATCACTATGTCCTGCGTCACGGCGCACCGTTCGCCGCTGACCGTGAGGCGGTAAGCGCGCGAGCTGGCCGGCGAGACCGACATACTTCCCTCCCGCGCCTCGACCGACGTTTCGGCCCCGCTCAAAAGGTCGGTTATCTTCGCCGCGACTTTGCCCGCGCCCTCTACCTCGGAGATCTGCCACGAAAGAGTTGCCGACTGGCCCCCCTCTAGCCGCTCGGCGCTCGTCATGTACGAAACTATCGCGTGGCACTTCTGCCCCTCCGGCGTCGGGCTGACGGCCGCGGCTTCGCCGCCCGTCGTCGGCGTCTCCCGCGTCGCGCGCCGGCAGGCGCTGACCGTGCCGAGTGCGATTACGGCCATTGCAGCGAACCACGCGGCGAGAATGAATCTACCTCTTCGCTTCAACATCACAAGCTCCCTTCGGCTTTGCCGTCAGACTTGAAAGGCTTGGTGCGCCTGCACCCGTTACAATCAACCCGGCTGCGGTCGGTTGTCATTACGACCATTTCGGGAAGGTGGGGGTTGCACGCCGGGTAGGTCCCGAAGCGCGTGCCGACTTCAAAGTGCGTCGCCTTCTTTTTGACTCGTCCGCTCATCCTGGCCTGCCTCCTCTACCGCGCGACAACGTAAGGTCTTAACTCCGGGTGCTTCTTGAGGCAGTTGCCGCCGAGGGGGTAGAGGCCGAGATAGTCGCTCGCGGCCGGGTCAACTTCAGTGGGGAGTAAGAGGTAGCCGCCGCCGTTGCCTAAATGTACGACGTGGCCGGTGCTCGAACCGTATTTGACCGCGCGACCGCAAACCACGCAGGGGTAATCCTCGCCCCTGGCTTTGGCGGCGTTCTTGCCGTAGTCCTCGGTTTGCGGCACCTCGATCACGGCCGTTAGCTCCCCTGCCGCCCGACGATGTGCTGACTGAGCGCGCCCGCGTCGGCTTCGCTCCTGACCATGTAAACATTCCCGGTGCGCGAAAGCCTGCGCAGTATGTGGCGCGTGCTGGCGTTGTATTTGACGCTGACCGTGGCGGCCTGGCCGGGCATGGTCACTTTAACTGTGCTGGCTGGCATGGCGTGAATCCCTTTCGCGCGTGTCTGCGCCGCGCCCCGGACTGAGTGCAGTTTAAGCCGCGGTCGCCTGCACGGTCAGCGGCTCGACCTCGGCGAGAAATTCGGCCG
>DASWNR010000553.1:0-3325 GCA_036399155.1 Pyrinomonadaceae bacterium | reverse complement strand
CTCGCGCAGGTGCTCCCTGAGCGCCAGCGCCTCGACCTCGCGCCGCGACACGTAGTAGCAGACCAGCTCCTCGACCTCCCGCCCCGCCGCCTCGCGCCGCATCACCCGCACCACGCTGTCGCGCACCTCCGGGTGCGAGTTGACGGCCGCCCGCAGCTCGCCCAACTCCACCCGGTGCCCGTGGTACTTGACCTGCTCGTCGCGCCGCCCCACGTAGTCGAGCAGGCCGCCCGGGAGCCGCCGCGCCACGTCCCCCGTTCGGTAGAGCCGCGCCCCGGCCCGGTAGGGGTCGGCCACGAAGCGCTCGGCCGTCAGCTCCGAGCGGTTGTGGTAGCCGGCCGCCACGCCCTCGCCCGAGACCAGCAGCTCGCCGGCCACCCCCTCGCCCGCCTCGCGCCCCCTCGCGTCCACCACGTAGACGTGGGAGTTGGCGGCCGGCCGGCCGATCGGCACCCGCGCGCCCGCGTCGCGCGCCGGGTCGTAGCGGTGGATCATGCAGCCGACGGTGGCCTCGGTCGGCCCGTACTCGTTGACGATCTCGACGCGCCCGCCGAACGACTCCCAAGCGCGGCGCGCCAGCTCGGCCGTGAGCGACTCGCCGCCGACGACGAGCCGGCGGATGCGCCCACGCCGGTTGTCGAGCGAGGCGACGAGCGCGAGGTGCGAAGGGGTGAGCTTGACGACCTCGGCGGCCCCCTCCTCGAAGACCCGCAGGATGGGCGACTCGCGCCCCTCCCTGGCGTAGACGACCGCGCGGCGGCCGCAGATGAGCGGGGCGAAGAGCGAGGTGACGGTGAGGTCGAAGGCCAGCGAGGAGTAGAGGGCGAAGGAGTCGGCGCCGTCGCCGAGGTACTCGGAGGCGGCCCAGCACGTGTAGTTGACCAGCGAGCGGTGCGTGATCTTGACGCCCTTGGGCCGGCCCGTCGAGCCCGACGTGTAGATCACGTACGCCTCCGCCTCGCTCCTCTGTCCGACCTCGGGTGCTACAGCCTCAAAGCCTTTCAGTTCTTCCCATTGCGCGTCGAGCAGGAAGGCCGGCACGCCCTTGGCCTCGACGCTGTCCAGCAACGACTGCTCCGTGAGTAGTAGCGCCGGTTCGGAGTCTTCCATCTGGAAGGCGAGGCGCAGCGGCGGGTGCCCCGGCTCCAGCGGCACGTAAGCCGCCCCGGCCTTGAGCGCCCCGAGCACGGCGACGACCATCTGCGGCGAGTGCTCCAGCAGGATCGCCACCCGCGTCTCGGGGCCGACGCCACGCGAAACCAGATACTGCGCGAGGCGGTTGGAGGCGGCGTCCAGTTGCGCGTAGGTGAGGCTTTGAGACCCGTACACCACGGCGACCGCTTCGGGGGTGCGCGCCGCCTGCTCGGCGATGAGCTCGTGCACGCAGCGGTCGAGCGGGTAGGCCGCCGCCGTCTCGTTCCACTCGTACACGAAGTAGCGCTCCTCCTCCGCCGTCAGCATCGACACGTCGGCCACCTCGCGCTCGGGCTCGTCGGCGAGGTTCCGGAGGAGGGTCTGGAAGTGCTTGACGAGACGCTCGATGGTCTCGGCGTCGAAGAGGTCGGCGTTGTACTCGAAGCCTCCCGCGACCCCTTCACCTTTCCTGAACAGGTTGAGCAACAGCTCGAACTTAGCGGTGTGCGTGTCGGCCCTGAACGGCTTGAGCGAAAGGCCCGGCAGATGCGGCTGCTCGCCCGGCGAGTTCTGCAGGGCGAAGGCCACCTGGAAGAGTGGCGGGCGGCTGAGGTCGCGCTCGGGCTGCAACTCTTCGACCAGCTTCTCGAAGGGCACGTCCTGATGCGCGTAAGCGCCGAGGCAAGTCTCGCGGACATTCCGCACCAAAGTGCGGAAGGGGAGCTCGTCCTCGATTTGCATCCGCAAGGCCAGCGTGTTGACGAAGAAGCCGATGAGCCCTTCGAGCTCCTTCTGCCCGCGGTTCGCAATCGGCGCCCCGAGCAGGAAATCCTTCTGCCCCGTGTAACGCGAGAGCAGCACCCCGAAGGCGGCGAGCAGCGTCATGAAGAGCGTCGCGCCCTCCTGCCGACTCACATCCCCGAGTTTCGAGATGACGTCGGCGCTTATCTCAAACCTCTCGAACGCGCCGCGCGAGGTCTGCATCTTCGGGCGCGGGCGGTCGGCCGGCAGCTCCAGCACGGTCGGCGCCCCCGCCAACTGCCCGCGCCAGTAGGCGAGCTGGCGCTCCAACTCCTCGCCCTGAAGCCACCCCCGCTGCCACGCCGCGTAGTCCGCGTACTGGATCGGGAGCTCGGCGAGCGGGGGGTCTTCGCCGCGGCAGAAAGCCTCGTAGAAGGCCGCGAGCTCCTTGATGAAAACGCCCACCGACCAGCCGTCCGAGACGATGTGGTGCATGGTGACGGCCAGCACGTGCTCGGTGGGCCCGAGCCGCAGCAGGCGGGCGCGGACGACGGGGCCACGCGCGAGATCGAAGGGGCGGCGCCCCTCCTCCTCGACCTCGGCGCGGGCGCGCGCCAGCCGCTCGCCGGCCGGGTCGGCGCTGAGGTCGCTGACCTCTAGCGTGAGGCGTGAGTGCGGCGAGACGACCTGCACGGGCTCGCCTCCGGCGAGCGTGATGGTCGTGCGCAGCACCTCGTGACGCTCAACGATGCGGTTGAGGCTCTCCTCGAGCGCCGCCACATCAAGCGGGCCGCTGATGCTGTAAGCGAGGGGGGCGTTGTAAGAGGCTTCGTCGGGCGCCAAGCGGTTGAGGAACCAGAGGCGCTGCTGCGCGAAAGAGAGCGGCAGCGGTTGCTCGCGGCTCACCCGCGGGATGCGCCCGGTTTCGGTCTCCTGCTCCTCGGCCTCCTGCTGCTCGGTCTCCTTCCTGGCGGCGTCGATGAGTGAGGCGAACTGCGCCACCGTCGGCGCCTCGAACACCGACCGCAGCGCCAGCCCCACCCCGAACAGCTCCTCCACCCTCATCACCACCAGCGTCGCCAGCAGCGAGTGCCCGCCCAGCTCGAAGAAGTTGTCGCCCCGCCCGACACGCTCGACCCCCAGCACCTCGGCCCACATCCCCGCCAGAGCGCGCTCCGTCTCGCTCGCCTCGCCCGGCCCCGCGCCCTCCGCGCCCGCGCCGCCCCACGGGTCGGGCAGCGCCTCGTGGTTGACCTTCCCGTTGAGCGTCAAAGGCACCCGCCCGATCCGCACGTACCTCGACGGCGCCGTCTCCTCGATCACACGCTCGCGCAGGTGCTCCCTGAGCGCCAGCGCCTCGACCTCGCGCCGCGACACGTAGTAGCAGACCAGCTCCTCGACCTCCCGCCCCGCCGCCTCGCGCCGCATCACCCGCACCACGCTGTCGCGC
>DASWNR010000552.1:0-3521 GCA_036399155.1 Pyrinomonadaceae bacterium | reverse complement strand
AGCTGGGGGGCCACTCCCTGCTCGCCACGCAGGTCATCTCGCGCCTGCGAAACGCTCTACAGGTCGCGCTCCCCATGCGCGCGCTGTTCGCCGCCGGCACGGTGGCCGCCCTCGCCGCCGCGGTCGAGCAGCAAAGACTGGCGCAGCCTTCGGCGGGGACGGCGGCCGAGCCGGCGGCCATCACTTCGCAGGGCGCGACCGACATCGACAAGCTGCTCGAAGAGTTCGAGGCGCTCTCCTCCGCCGAGGTCGAAGCCATGCTCGGCGAGGACAGGGCGAGCTGAGCCGGCGGAGGCTCAACCGAGGTCATCCACATGAATCAAGACGAAGTCGAAGCAATCGCCATCATCGGCCTCGCGGGCCGCTTCCCGGGCGCGCGCAACCTCTCGGAGTTCTGGGCCAACCTGCGCGACGGCGTCGAGTCGGTCACGTTCTTCACCGACGAGGAGCTGGCCGACACGGTCAACCCCGCGTGGCTCAGCAACCCTAACTACGTGAAGGCCAACGCCGTGCTCGAAGACGCCGACATGTTCGACGGGGCGTTCTTCGGCTTCAACCCGAGGGAGTCGGAGGTGATGGACCCGCAGCACCGCGTCTTCCTCGAATGCGCGTGGGAGGCGCTCGAAGCGGCCGGCTACGACTCGGACGCTTACGACGGGGCCGTCAGCGTCTACGGCGGCGTAGACCTGAGCAGCTACCTGATGAACATCTTCTCCAACCAGGAGATCGTGGCCTCGGTCGGCGCGTTGCAGGCCATCATGAGCAACGACAAGGATCACCTCTGCACGCGCGTCTCGCACAAGCTGAACCTGAGGGGGCCGAGCGTGTGCGTGCAGAGCGCGTGCTCGACCTCGCTGACGGCCGTCCACATCGCCTGCCGCAGCCTGCTCAACTACGAGTGCGACATGGCGCTGGCCGGCGGGACTTCGATCAAGTGGCCGCAGCACGCCGGCTACATGTACGAGGAGGCGAGCATCAACTCGCCCGACGGCCACTGCCGCGCCTTCGACGCGCAGGCCAAAGGCACGCTCGGCGGTAACGGCGTCGGCGTCGTCGTCCTCAAGCGCCTCGCCGACGCGCTCGAAGACGGCGACTTCATCCACGCCGTCGTCAAGGGCACGGCCATGAACAACGACGGCTCGCACAAGATCAGCTACACCGCGCCGAGCGTGGACGGTCAGGCCGAGGTCATCGCCATGGCGCAGGCGATGGCCGGCGTCGACCCTTCGACGGTCACCTACGTCGAGGCGCACGGGACGGCGACCGAGCTGGGCGACACGATAGAGATGGCCGCGCTCACGAAGGCTTTCCGCCGCAGCACTGACAAGGTCGGCTACTGCGGCGTCGGCTCGGTCAAGACCAACATCGGCCACCTCGACGCGGCGGCCGGCATCGCCGGCCTCATCAAGACCGTGCTCGCGCTCAAGCACAAGATGCTGCCGCCGAGCCTCCACTTCACGACGCCGAACCCCAACATCGATTTCGCCACCAGCCCCTTCTACGTCAACGCGGCGCTGGCCGAGTGGAAGGCGGACGGGCACCCGCGCCGCGCCGGCGTCAGCTCTTACGGCATGGGCGGCACCAACGTCCACGTCATCCTCGAAGAGTTCGAGCCGGCCGCGGCGCCGCGGCCGGCGGCGCGGGAGTGGCAGGCGCTCACGCTCTCGGCCAAGACGAGGACGGCGCTCGAAAGGATGACGGCCTACCTCGCCGAATATCTGCGCGAGCACCCCGGCGCTGACCTCGCGGACATCGCCTACACGCTCCAACGCGGGCGCAAAGCCTTCGCGCACCGCCGCGCGCTCGTGTGCCGCGACATCCCCGACGCGCTCGACGCGCTCGAAGGCGCGGGCCGCTCACGCCTTCCAGCAGGCGTGAGCGCGGCCGGCGAGAAGTCCGTCGTGATGATGTTCTCCGGTCAGGGCGCGCAGTACGCGGGCATGGGCGCGGGGCTGTACCGCTCGGAGCAGGTCTTCCGGCAAGAGGTCGACCGCTGCGCGGAGTTGCTGCGCGCAGACCTCGGCTTCGACCTGCGCGAAGTCTTGTACCCGGAAGCGGGGCAGAAGGCCGAGGCCGACCGGAAGCTCCAACAGACCTTCGTCACGCAGCCGGCGCTGTTCGTCGTCGAGTACGCGCTGGCGCGCTGGTTCGAGAGTCTGGGCGTGAGGCCGGCCGCGATGATCGGCCACAGCGTCGGCGAGTACGTGGCGGCCTGTCTCTCGGGGGTCTTCTCGCTGGAGGACGCGCTGCCGCTGGTCGCCGCGCGCGGGCGGCTGATGCAGCAGTTGCCGGGCGGCTCGATGCTGGCGGTGACGCTGTCGGAGGCGGACGCGCGCGAGTGGCTCGACGAACGGCTCTCCCTGGCGGCGGTCAACGGCCCCTCGCTGTGCGTCGTCTCCGGGCCGGACGAGGCCGTCACGGAGTTGGAGGGGCGTCTGACCTCGCGCGAGATCGGCTGCCGCCGCCTCCACACGTCGCACGCCTTCCACTCGGCGATGATGGAGCCGATTCTCGAAAGCTTCACGGAGCTGTTCGCCAAGGTGCGGCTTCAGGCGCCGCGCATCCCCTACCTCTCGAACGTGACGGGGACGTGGGTGACGGAGGCCGAGGCGCAGAGCCCCGAGTATTGGGCGCGCCACCTGCGACAGACCGTGCGCTTCAGCGAGGGGGCGCAGGAGCTTCTGCGCGAAGCGCACAACGTCATGCTGGAGATCGGGCCGGGGCAGACGCTCACGTCGCTCGTCCGCCAGCACGGAAGTCGAGCCGACGCTCAGAGAGTAATCTCCACGCTGCCGGCGCCGCGCGAGGAGAAGCCGGACGACGCCTTCGCGCTCGCGGCGCTGGGCCGCCTGTGGCTGTCCGGCGTCGCCGTCGACTGGCAACCGCTGCACGAGGGCACGGAGCGCCGCCGCGTCTACCTGCCGACCTATCCTTTCGAGAGACAGCGTTACTGGATTGACGTGGCGCGGAACGCTTCGGGCTCCGCGCGGCCGCGCGCCGCGGGCAAACAGGCGGACGTGGCGGACTGGTTCTACGTGCCGGTCTGGAAGCAGACGCCGCCGCTCGGCGCGGCCTTCGCCGAGTCGCGTCGCTGGCTGCTCGTCGGCGAGCCGGGCGGGGTCGCGGGGCAGTTGGCGCGTCGGCTCGCCGAGCTGCGGCAGGAGGTGGTCACGGCCGCGCCGGGCGAAGGCTTCGCGCGGGTCGACGACTTCTCCTACACGCTCGACCCGCGGGAGGCGGAAGACTATCACCGCCTGCTGGGCGATTTGGAGCGTCGCGGGCTGACGCCGAACGTGGTGCTGCACTTCGGCGGGCTGGCGCGGCTGGAGCCGGCCGCGTCGAGGGCGGAACTGTTCGGCCGCGCGCAGGAGAAGGGCCTCTACAGCCTCCTGAATCTGGTGAAGGCTTTGGGGCGCAGCGGCGCGAGCGAGTCGCTGCAACTGGGCGTCTTCACCAGCGGCGTGCACGACCTGACGGGCAGCGAAGAGAGCGTGCCGGAGAAGGCGACCGTGCTCGGGCTG
>DASWNR010000551.1:0-50594 GCA_036399155.1 Pyrinomonadaceae bacterium | reverse complement strand
AGCTTCCATGTCCTTCAATAGTAGTTAACAGCTTCACTCCCCGCAGTACTTCCTGCCGCAATCTTTCATAACGTTGTTTATCGCCTCGTTTCTTAGACATAATTGAATCTTTCCTTCCACTCTTAGGCTTTCAGTTGATGTACCCATCGCCGCCTTCGCCAGAAGAGCCGCCGTCTTCGGGGGTAGGGGCGGCGGGGAGGGTGGGGGCTTGGGTTTCTTCTTCGAGGCTCCAGATTTCGTAGAGGTCGGGGGGGACTTCGGTGACGAAGCGGGAGGGGCGTTGGAGGACGGTTTGGCGCGAAGAGTAGTCTGTGACCATTAAGGGGTATGTGATGTAGAGCTGGTCGCGGGCGCGTGTGAGGGCGACGTACCAGAGGCGGCGCTCTTCCTCTTCGCCTTCGGCGTCGCGCAAGCTTCGGGGCGAGGGGAACTTGCCGTCGGCGGCCCAGAGGATGAAGACGGCGCGCCATTCGAGCCCCTTGGCCTGGTGGACGGAGGAGAGCGTGAGGAGTTCGTCGTCGTCGCCCCCTTCGACCACGTCTTCGGAGGTCAAGCCCTGCGGCGCGCCGTAGCGCTCGGTCGAGAGCAGGGAAAGCTCCGCGAGGAATTCGTCCGCCGACGTGTAGCGCGAGGCGTAGTGCGCGAGCTGGCGCAGGTCTTCGAGCCGCGCCTCTGCGTTCTCGTAAGAGTTCTCCAGGTGCTCCTCGTAGCCGCGCGCCAGCACCGTCTCGATCTGCCGCGCGGGACTCGCGCGCACCTCGTCCCTCACAAGCTCTTCGAGGAGCGCGCGAAAGCCGGGCCAGCCCGCGCCGCGCCGGGCGGCCGCCTGGTCGGCGTCGCCCCTGACGACCAGCGCGAGCGGGTCGGACGCGTGGGCGATGCGCTCCCAGACGCGGTTGGCCGTCGCCGCGCCGACGTTCGGGATGAGGCGCAAGCACCGCTTCCACGCCAGCTCGTCGCGCGGGTTGGCGACGAGCCGCAGGTACGCGACCACGTCCTTGATGTGCGCCTGCTCGAAGAAGCGCATCCCGCTCCGCACGCTGTAGGGGATGCCGCGCCGCGTCAGCTCGAGCTGTAGTTCGAGCGAGTGGTAGTGCGAGCGGTAGAGCACGGCCAGCTCGTTTAAAGGCATCCCCTCGTCGCGCAGCTCGAGGATGCGCGAGGCGACGAAGGCGGCCTGCTGATCCACGTCGCGGCACGGGAGGAGCGCGGGCGCGAGGTCCTGCGAGGGCCTGGCCGCGCGCAGGGTCTTCGGGAACTGGCGCCGGTTCGAGGCGATGGAGACGTTGGCGACGGCCAGAATCTCGGGCGTCGAGCGGTAGTTGGTCTCCAGACGAAAGACGCGCGCCTCCGGGTAGCGCTTCGGGAACTCGTAGATGCCCTCGACCGACGCGCCGCGGAAGGCGAAGATGGATTGCGCGTCGTCGCCGACGACCATCACGTTGCGGTGCCTGACCGCGAGCAGGTCTACTATCTCGGCCTGCAACTTGTTCGTGTCCTGGTACTCGTCTACGAGGATGTGCTCGAACTGCTCCTGATAGATGCGCGCCACCTCCTCGCGCTCTTCCAGCAGGCGCTTCCAGTTGAGCAGGAGGTCGTCGTAGTCCATCACGTTGCGCTCGCGCTTGCGCTCCATGTAGAGGCGGTCCACGCGCGTGATCGCTTCGGTCAGGGGCTCGAAGAACGGGTAGCGGCGCGGCACCACGTCCGAGATGGGCGTGTCGGTGTTGGTGGCGAAGCTGATGATGTCTTGCAGGACTTCGGGCTTGGGGAAGCGGCGCGCCTTCGTGTCCACGCCGGCCTCGTCCACGCATGTGGAGATGAAGTCCTTCGTGTCCTCCACGTCGAGGATGGAGAAGTTCGAGGTGTAGCCCAGACTCTCGGCGTGGCGTCGCAGGACGAGGTTGGCGATGCGGTGGAAGGTGCCGCCCCAGACGCGGCGCGCCACGTCTCCGCCGCCGCCGGTCAACCGCTCGACGCGTCGGAGCATCTCGCGCGCGGCGCGGTTGGTGAAGGTCGCGAGCATGACGCGCGCCGGCGCGACCCCGTGCTCGACCAGGTAGGCGACGCGGTAGGTGATGGCGCGCGTCTTCCCGGAACCCGCGCCCGCGATGACGAGCGCCGAGCCGGGCAGCGCGGTCGCCACCGCCAACTGCTCCTCGTTCAGCTCCTCGCGGTAGCGCGCGAGCCTGTCCGGCACCTGCGACCCCGCGGGCCTCTTGATGACGTAGCGCTTCATACCCCAACGGCTTATAGCACGCGCGCGCGCGGCGCGTAAATCGGTCTACATGCGCCCGCGCGGGCCGTGCTACCATGTGCCCACGCCAGCGGAGGCCGCCAACTCACGCACGGAGACAAAGCCATGTCTGTACAAAAAGCCAGATCAGTCGAGATAAACAGACACAGCTTCAACGTCGCCGAGTATGAGAGGATGGGCCGGGCCGGCATCTTCTCACCGGAAGCACGCGTGGAGCTTGTCTACGGGGAGATCATTGAGATGTCGCCTATCGGAGAACGCCACGCCGCGTGTGTCAACGTGCTGGATGAAATTGTAAGAGGACGCCTGGGACGTAGCGTCACCGTCAGCGTTCAAAACCCCGTTCTGCTCGACGACTTTTCGGCGCCGCAGCCCGACCTCCTTATCCTCAAGCGCCGCGCAGACTTCTACAGGCACGCGCACCCGCGGCCGGAGGACGTGCTGGTCGTCGTCGAGGTATCCGACTCGACACTCGAATTAGACCGGACGGTCAAAATGCCCCTCTACGCGGGCGCGGGGATTCCCGAAGCCTGGCTCGTCAACATCCCCGACGAGCGCATCGAGGTTTACAGCGACCCCGTAGGCGGCGAGTACCAGACCGCCCGGTCGTACGCTCGCGGCCGGAGGTTGCAGTCGCACACGCTCGCGTCGCTGCGCCTGTCGGTCTCAAAAGTCCTCGGCTGAGTCGGCTTTGCATTTGCGGCGGGCGGCGGGTAGGATGCACGCACGGACTCTTCGGGACAATTCACAACAGCCAGAGCGAGGTCAAGCGAGATGAAATTTCCGGGCGGGATGAACCTTCAGCAGATGATGAAGCAGGCGCAGGCCATGCAGGAGAAGATGCAGAAGGAGATGGAGGAGATGGTGGTGGACGCCACGGCCGGCGGCGGCGTCGTCACCGTCCAGATGCGCGGCACCAAGGAGGTCGAGTCCATCAAAATCGACCCCGAGGCGGTCAAGGAGGGCGACGTGGAGATGCTGCAAGACCTCATCGTCGCCGCCGTCAACGAGGCCGGCCGCAAGATCGACGAGGCCATGAAGTCCAAGCTCGGCGGCATGATCCCGCCGGGGCTGATGTAGTCCAAAGTCGCAGGCTCAAAGTTCAAAGTCCCAGGTTGAAGCCCGGAGTCTTAACTTTCAACTTTGAACCTGCGACTTTGGACTTTTAACCTATGCTCGAATACTCCGAGCCCGTCACCAAGCTCATCGACGAGTTCAAGCGCCTGCCCGGCATCGGGCACAAGTCGGCGCAGCGGCTCGCCTTCCACGTCCTGCGGATGTCGCAGGCCGACGTGGAGCGATTCGTCACGGCGATGGAGGAGGTCAAGCGCAAGATCGTCTCCTGCACGGTCTGCAACAACCTGACCGACGTTGACCCCTGCCGCTTCTGCTCCTCGACCTCGCGCGACCGCTCGATGATCTGCGTCATAGAGGAGCCCTACAACCTCGTCGCCGTCGAGAAGACGCGCAGCTACAACGGCCTCTACCACGTCCTGCACGGCTCGCTCTCGCCCATCCGGGGCTTAGGCCCCGAAGACCTTCGGCTACAGAACCTCCTGCCGCGCCTGCGCCCCGAGAACAACGACGGCGTCGAGGTGCGCGAGGTCATCCTCGCCACCAACCCGAACACGGAGGGCGAGGCCACGGCCAGCTACATCAGCCGCCTGCTCAAGCCCCTCGGCGTCCGCGTCACGCGCATCGCCATGGGGATGCCCGTCGGCAGCGACCTCGAATACGTGGACGAGGTCACGATGGACAAGGCGCTCACCAACCGGCACGAAATCTAGTCCGAAGTTCAAAGTTCCAGGTTCAAAGTTCAAAGTCAGGGGCAGACCCGTCGCCTCCAACTTTGAACTTTGAACCTGGAACTTTGAACTTAGAAGCGGACGTGCTCGGCGGGCGCGTCCTGCTTGCACTCGCCGCAGGACTCCCCGTCGTCGTACCACTTGGCGTCGAAGTCCACGAGCGAGAGGACGGGGACGGGGTCGGTGCCCGGGACTTCGATCTGCGAGGGCGAGCTGCGGAAGCGGACGATGACGCCGCAGCCGATGACCTGCGCGCCGAGCTGGCGCACGAGCTCGACCGTCTCGGAGAGCGCCTTGCCCGTGCGCGAGAGGTCGTCGACGATGACGCACGGGTTGACCTCGCCCGCGTTGACGTACTGGCGGAACATGCGCTTGCCGTCCTCGCGCTCGGCCCAGTAAATCTGCTCGGCGGTCAGCGCCTCGCGGACGGCGAAGGCGACTGGGATGCCGCCCGGGCTCGGGCTGATGATCGAGACCTTGGGGAGCGCGCTCGATATGTCCTTCTCAAGCCGGAGCTTGCGCGAGAGCGCGACGGCCAGCACGCGCGCCGTGTCGTAGTAGCGGAAGGCGAGCGGCATCTGGAAGTAGTGCGGCGTGTGCTGCCCCGAGGGGTAGACGAAGTGCCCCTCGCGGTACGCCCCCGAACTCTTCAGCATCTCCAGCACCTGGCTCTGCTCTGGTATCAGTCGCGGCATCGTCATCGTCATCGTTCTCCTGAAAAGAAGTAGACAGTAGTCGGCAGACTGTAGTCAGTAGAAAAACTTTCTTATTGCGAATCGTCCGGCCGTCATGGCCAACGGCCGCGGCGCGGGGCGCTACTGTCTACTGGCTACTGTCTGCTGACAACTTTTCCCCAGCATATCACTACTCGGGGGCGTTTGCGCTACCGTGCGGGGCGAGCGCGCGCCGGATGAGGCCGCGCTGGTCGCGTCCGACCACGTCGGGCAGCGCGTCGAGCGCGAACCACTCGGCGCGGTCGATCTCGAAGTTCTTCGAGAGCGCGGACAGCCGCGCGGCGCTCATCCGCGCGCGGAAGATGACCTCGACCTGCCGCACGTTGGGGAGCGTGCGGACGAAGGCCAGCTCGACTGCTTCGAGTTCGAGCCCGGTCTCCTCGCGCAGCTCGCGCCGGACGGCGTCCTCCGGCTGCTCGCCCGCGTTGATGAAGCCGCCGGGGATGCCCCACCCGCTCCCCTTCCGCAGCACGTGGCGCAGCAGCAGCACGCGCCCGCGCTCGTCCGAGATGACCGCCCCGGCCGTCACCGCGAAGCGCGGCTGCGTCAGCCACACGCCCGCCCTCCTCACGAACCTCGGCGACCCCCGCCACGCGCCCGCCAGCAGACCCTTCAACATGCGCGCATGTTAGCAGTAGACAGTAGTCGGCAGACAGTAGACAGTAGTCGGCAGACAGTAGACAGTAGAAACCCCCTCGTTAGTCGAACCGCCCTCGCGCCGGCGGCGACGCCCGTCAAGCGGAGCCTACTGTTTACTGTCTACTGGCTACCGCCTTATTGCGTTCGGCGCGCGTCGCGCGTAAGATTCGTGGCAAGCCACGGCGAGACCGAGCCGAAGACCCGCGCCTTTCACAAACCGAAGTTTTAGACCGAAGCAAAGAGGAAGCCGACCCGAAAACCATGTCGAGCGAAGCTAACCAGACTGGCAACCCCGAGGCGGTCGCGAAGCAGGCCCCGACCGAGCAGCAGGAGTCGAAACCCGGCAAGCCCAAGCGCTTCGCGCCGGGGCAGACCGTCTGCAACGAGAAGAACGAGAAGGGCAAGCTCTGCAACGGCCACCTCAAGGAGCTGAACACGCAGCACCCGGCGCGCGCCTTCCTGCGCGGCGACGACTCGCTCCACCGCTGTCAGGCGTGCGGCGCGCTCTACATGGGGCCGCCGATGGGGCACGTCCGCGACGCCTCGAAGCAGGCGCGCTACGTCGAGCGCGACCTCGCCGCCATCCTCAGCGCGGCCGGCGGCACGCTGCCGGCTTACGAGTACCCGACGCCGGCCTGGCGCGGCCGGCCCAAGCCGAAGAAGCTCTCGGCCGCGAAGCCCGCCGCGCGGGAAGGCGCGCCCGAGGGCGAGACGCCCGAGCAGAAGAAGGCGCGCCTCGTCGCAGAGCACAAGGCAAAGCTCGCCGCCAAGTCCGCCGCGCCTGCCGCGGGTTCCGCGCCCGCCGCGCAGGCGGAGACGGCCGCGCCGACAACACCGGACGGCTCTTCCGCGTCGGCCGACGCGCACCGCCCCGCCGCCGAGGCGCAGGCCGCGACGGGTCAGGCTTCGGCCGCGCCTTTGAGCCCGACGGCCTCCACCGCCTCGCCCGCCGCCGGCGCGGAGACCGCCGCAGACCTCGCGCCCGAAGCCTCGACCGAGCTGACGCCCGGCGCGCCCACCGACGAGAGGCCGAAGGCCGAGACCGCCGCGACGCCCCCCGCGGAGGCCAAGCCGAAAGCGAAGAAGGGCGGCGGCGGCTTTAAGTTCGGCCCCGAGTTCCGCGAGCAGCCCGGCGAGACGCCCGAGCAGAAGATCGCACGCCTCACGCGACTCGTCGAAGAGGCCAAGCGCGCCGCCGGTAAGCTCTAACGTCGGGCGAGAAATAAACCGCAGGGACGCCGGGACACGGCTAAAGCAATCGGCTGTGTCCCGGCGTCCCTGCGGTTAAACCGTCTCCGGCCGGCCGCTGTTTTGCCGTCGCGTCGCCGTGTGCTTAAATGCTCGGACGAACGAGGGACTCCGATGCCACACGAAAACACGCTCGACCCGACGCGGACGGCGCTCGCCGTCATCGACGTGCAGGAGTCCTTCCGCCCGCACATCCCGGACTTCGCGGAGCTGGCCGCGCGCGTGGCACTCGTCGCGCACGCCGCGCGATTGCTCAGCGTCCCCGTCGTCGTCACCGAGCAATACCCGAAGGGGCTCGGGCGCACCGCCCCAGAGATCGCCGCCGTCCTGCCCGAAGGCTTCGAGCCCGTCGAGAAGACCGCCTTCAGCTCGTGCGGCGCGCAAGCCTTCGTCTCGCGGCTCGAAGCGGCCGGCGCGCGCCAGATACTTCTGTGCGGCATCGAGGCGCACGTCTGCGTCAACCAGACCGCGCACGACCTGCTCGCGCGCGGCTACCAGGTGCACGTCCTGACCGACTGCGTCTCGTCTCGCGCCGTGGACAACCGGCGGGCGGGGCTCGACAAGATGTTCCGCTCCGGCGCGCTCCCCTCCTCGACTGAGCTGGCGCTCTTCGAGCTGATGCGCGACGCGCGCCACGAGCAGTTCAAGGCGATACAGAAACTCATCAAGTAGGAATGAACCAATTGCTCGATTCACTCAACGAGCGGCAGCGCGAGGCCGTCGAGGCGTCCGAAGGGCCGCTGCTTATTCTCGCCGGCGCGGGCTCCGGCAAGACGCGCGTCATCACGGTGCGCATCGCCTACCTCATCTCGGAGAAGGGCGTCGCGCCGCACAACATCCTCGCCGTCACCTTTACCAACAAGGCCGCGCAGGAGATGCGCGAGCGCGTCACGCGCCTCATCGAAGGCCGCCGGCTTGAGAGCGCGCCGCTCGTCTCGACCTTCCACAGCTTGTGCGTGCGGATGCTCCGGCGCGACATCGAGAAGTTGGAAGAGGGCTACACGCGCGCCTTCACCATCTACGACCAGGACGACTCGCAGCGCGTCGTCAAGGGCTGCATCAAAGACCTCGGCTACGACGACCAGCGGCTCGCCCCGCGCCAGACGCAGAGCGCCATCAGCCACGCCAAGAACTCCGGCCTCGACGCCGAGCAGTACGCCGCCCGCGCCGAAAGCCACGACGAGAAGCGCGTGGCCATCGCCCGAGTCTTCAAGCTCTACGAAGAGAGGCTCGTCAACAACAACGCGCTCGACTTCGACGACCTGATGATTAAGGCCGTCCGCCTCCTGCGCAAGCGCGAGGACGTGCGCGCCCACTACAACGAGCGCTTCCGCTACATCCTCGTCGACGAGTACCAGGACACCAACGCCCTCCAGTTCGCCCTCATCAACTTCCTCACGCAGAGGCAGCAGAACATCTGCGTCGTGGGCGACGAGAGCCAAAGTATCTACCGGTGGCGCGGCGCGGACATCTCGAACATCCTGAACTTCGAGCAGCACTACCCGGAGGCGCGCACCATCAAGCTTGAGCAGAACTACCGCTCGACGCAGACCATCCTCGACGCGGCCGACGCGGTCATCAAGCACAACACAGAGCGCAAGGAGAAGACGCTCTGGACGGCCAACCCGGCCGGCGCGCCCATACGCTACTACCAGGCGATGGACGCCGAGGGCGAGGCGCGCTTCGTCGCCGCCAAGATAGAGGAGCACCGGCGGCAGGACGCGAAGGCGCGCGCCGCCGTGCTCTACCGCACCAACGCGCAGTCGCGCGTCTTCGAAGAGGCTTTGCGGCGCGCGGGGCTCGGCTACAACATCGTCGGCGGCTTCTCCTTCTACGAGCGCGCGGAGGTGCGCGACATCGTCTCCTACCTCAAGCTCGCGCTGAACCCGCACGACTCGGTCGCGCTGATGCGCGTCGTCAACACGCCGACGCGGGGCCTGGGCAAGCAGACGCTCGACGAACTCGACCGGCGCGCGAAGGACTACGGCGTCTCGCTGTGGGAGGCCATCGCCGTCATCACGGAGCAGCCCGACGGCTTCAGCCCGCGCGCGACGGCCGCGCTCAAGCGATTCCAGACCATCATCGAGGGGCTCGTCTCGCACGCGCAGAAGGAGTCGGCCTCCGAGGTCGTCAAGGCGGCCATCCTCGACACGGGCTACGCCGACTCGCTCAAGGCCGAGAACTCGGACGAGGCCGAGAGCCGTCTTGAGAACTTGCAGGAGCTCGTCAACGCCGCCGTCGATTACGACAAGGACGAGGGCGGCGGCCTGCGCGACTTCATCGACGCCGCCGCGCTCGTCTCGGACACGGATCAGTACAAGGGCGACGCGCCCGTCACGCTGATGACGATGCACTCGGCGAAGGGTCTGGAGTTTCCGGTCGTCTTCATCGTCGGGATGGAGGACGGGCTGTTCCCACATTCGCGCGCGGCGGCCGACCAGGCGGAGATGGAGGAGGAGCGTCGGCTCTGCTACGTCGCCATCACGCGCGCCGAGCGCTTCCTCTACCTCTCGCACGCGATGCGGCGGCGCGTCTACGGCGAGGAGATGGCCGCGGAGCCCTCGCAGTTTTTGAACGAGCTGCCGCTCGACACCGTCGAAGACCTCTCGCGCGGCTCGTCGTGGCTCTCGTTCGCGCGCAGCTCTTCCGCGCTTGAGTCGCGCCACGCGGCGCGCGTGCTGCGCGGCGAGACGCCGAAACCCGAGCGGCGCTTCGAGGGCAAGACTTACGACAGCGCCGACTCCATCGCCGAGTTCTTCCGGCAGCGCGGCGACCAGATACGCCGCAACGCGGACGCCGACACGCGGCGCGGGCCCGCGCCGCCTTCGCGCCCCGCCGCGCCGCCTCCGGCCGGGCGGCCCGCCGGCGGAGGACGTTCGTCGGCGGCGTCTTCGTCATCTGCGGCCGCGGGCGGCGGCTTCGCGCCCGGCACGCACGTCAAGCACCCGAAGTACGGCCGCGGCCTCGTCCTGCGCCGCGAGGGCGTCGGCGACGCCGCCAAGCTCCTCGTCAGCTTCCCCGGCTTCGGCCAGAAGAAGCTCGTCGAAAAGTACGCCGGACTCGAAAAGGCGTGAGTGGAAGGGTGAAGGCGGGAGGGTGAGGGAGGAAGCGATTGCCCTACGGCCGTCGCTTCGTCCTCCATCCCCCGCCTTCAACCTTCGCCTTAATCCTTCCCCTTTAACCCGGAGCCACTGATGACCAAGTCCCTTCCCCTTCTTTCCTTCCTCCTGCTCGCACTCCTGACAACACAACTCGCGACGGCGTCGGCGCAGAAGGCCGGGCAGGCACGGCGCGCGCCGTCGAAGTCCGCGCAGGCGAACTCCGCGCGGGCGAACTCCGCGCAGGCTAAGCCCGAGACGACGAAGCGGCCGATGCGGCTCGTCGTACAGCAGGGGCAGCCGCACGTCTCGAACGGCTTCGCCGTCTTCTCACCCGACGGGCGTCTGGTGGCGACGGGTCACAACGGCGGCGACGTGGTCGTCTGGGACGTTGCCACGGGGCGCGAGGTGCGCCGGCTCACGGACAACAGCGGCGACCCCGGCGCGCAGGACATAGACGGCTGGCTGTGGGGCGTCTTCTCGCCCGACTCGCGCCTGCTCGCCACGGGCGTCGGGCCGAACGTGCGGCTCTGGGACTTGCTGACGGGCGAGCGCCGCTGGCTCGCGACGCATGCGGACAACGCCTTCTTCGAGCCGGGCGACGCCGCGCGCGCGCCGGTCGCCTTCGCCGCAGACGGCCGCCAGGTCGTCGTCACGGGGACGGGGTACAAGCTGACGTGGGACGCGCGCACCGGCCGCCTCGTCTCGCGCGTGCGGCTCGCGCGCCCGGCAAAGGAGATGGAGTCGTTCGACCTGCGCCCGCCGCGCTCGGCCGCGTCGCCCGGCGGGCGCTTCGTCGCTGAGGCTAAGGACGGACTCGTCACGGTCAGCGAGAAGTCTTCGGGCAGGGAGGTCGGGCGGGCGCGCTTCCTCGTTTTGAAGCCGGGGCGCACCACGTCCTACCCCGGGCAGGTCTGGCACGACAACCTGATCGCGCTCGCCGTCGCGCCCGACGGCCGCACGCTCGCGACCGTCGACCAGGGCGAGAAGGCGGAAGGCGATGAAGGAATCGCCAACGACCTCCTGCGCCTCTGGAACGTCGAGACCGGCGCGGAGACGCACAGGCTGACGGGCACCTACGGCGACCAGGCGACTTTCCGCTTCACGCCTTCGGGGGGCCTCGTCGGCGTCTCGTCGGTCTACGCGGCCTACCAGTCGCGCGAGATGCTGAGCGGCCGGGGCGTCTCGTGGCGCGCCGACGGCCGGCGTGTACTGAAGGAGGAAGTCTCGCGGGACGGCCGCTTCGTCGCGACCGGCGCGGGCCTCGTCGGCGAGGTCTGGGACGCGCAGACCGGCGAGCGGCTGGCGCGCGTCGAGGGCCGGCTCGACCCCGGCGAGAAGCCGGACGAGGCCGAGTGGACGTTCGTCGGCTTCACGCCGCTCGACACCGTCACCTTCTACAGGGACTCGGCCTACGGCGAGCCGCAGACGCTCACGCTGAGCACGCGCGACTGGAAGGAGGCGAAGCTCGCGGTCGAGCTTCCGCTCGCCGACACCGAACGCAGATTCGTGTTGACGGCCGACGGGCGAGCCGCCGCGTGGGAGACGGTCGAGGAGGAAGGCGGCAGGAACGTCCAGCGCGTCAACGTCTGGCGCGCCGGCCGGCCCGGGCGCGTGCGCTCGTTCAAGGTCGATTCGGACGAGGCTTACACCGACGCCTCGCACCTACAGCTCTCGCCCGACGGCGGGCGCGTCCTCGTCGCCACCTCGAACAACGGCGGCGACCGCCCGCAGATGCTCATCAAGGTCTACGACGTGGACGCCGGCTCGGCGCTCGACACGCTGAAGAAGCCCGGCTTCCGCGTGGACTCGTCCGCGTGGTCGCCGAACGGCGAGCTGATCGCCACCGGCGCGGGCACCGGCCCCGGCGAGCGCGCGACCGTCTGGAGCGTCGCGACCGGCGAGGCGCTGCGCAAGCTCGACGGCCCGGGCGACACAATCGAGGGCTTCTCGCCCGACGGCCGGCTGCTGCTCACGACCGCTTACGACGGCTTCGTCAGAATCTACGAGGCGGCGACCGGCAAAGAGTTGTGCCGCTTCATCACGCGCGCCGACGGCAGTTGGGTCGTCGTAGACCCGGAGGGGCGCTTCGACGCCTCCGACCTCGAAGAGATACAGGGCGTCCACTGGCTCGCGCCCGACGACCCTTTGAAGCCTCTGCCGCTCGAAATCTTCATGCGCGACTATTACGAGCCGCGCCTGCTGGCGCGCATCATCTCGGGCGAGCGGCTCGCGCCCGTCCGCGCGCTCGCCGAGGTCAACCGCGCGCAACCGCAAGTCCACATCGCCTCAATCGAGCAGGAGAAGGCGCGGCCCGAGTACGCGCGCGTCACGGTCGAGGTCGCGCGCGCCGAGCCGGGCGCCGGCGCTCGCGGCTCGGGCGTCTACGACCTGCGCCTCTTCCGCGACGGCCGGCTGGTCGGCCACGCGCCCGGTCGCGGCGGCGAGCTGAGCACAGACCCGCAGACGGGGCGCGCCGCAGTCTCCTTCGAGGTGCGTCTGCCGCGACCCACGGCGGCGGCGTCCGCCGGCGAGGGCGGGGCGGGCGCGCGGCGCGTAGAGTTCAGCGCCTACGCCTTCAACGACGACCGCGTGAAGAGTCTGACGGCGCGCGCGGGCGTGGAGCCGAAGGAGCCTCTCGCGCCGTCGAAGGGGCGCGCGTACGTCGTCTCGGTCGGCGTCAACGCCTACGAGAACGAGGCTTGGGACTTGCGCTTCGCGGCCAACGACGCGCGGCGTTTGCAGGAGGTCGTCGCCGCGCGCGTGCGCGACGGCGGCGAGTACGAGGAGGTCGTCGGCGTCCCGCTCATCTCGGACTACGAGTCGGAGGGCGGAAGGAAGAAGCGCCCGCGCGTCATGAAGGAGTCGGCGGCGACGCGTCGGAACTTCAAGGCCGTGCTCGACGTGCTCGCCGGTCTGGAGCCGGACGCGGAGGCTCTGAAGAACGTCCCCAACGCGTCGAAGCTCAGGGCCGCGACGCCCGAAGACCTCGTCATCGTCTCCTTCTCAAGCCACGGCTACGCGGACGAGCGCGGCAGCTTTTACCTCTTCACTTCCGACGTGGGGGACGCGGGCGGGGCGGGCGCCTCTTCGCAGATGCGCGACGCGCTCGCGCGCGCCGTCTCTTCGGACGAGCTGGGCGCGTGGCTGAGCGGCGTGGACGCGGGCGAGCTGATTCTCGTCGTGGACGCCTGCCACTCGGCGGCGAGCGTGCAGGGCGGCGGCTTCAAGCCCGGCCCGATGGGCAGCCGCGGCCTCGGGCAGCTCTCCTACGACAAGGGGATGCGGATACTGACTTCGACGCAGGCGGACGACGTGGCGCTGGAGAGCGCGCTGGTCGAGCAGGGGCTTCTGACCTACGCGCTCACGCGCGACGCGCTGGAGTCGGCGCGCGCCGACTTTCAGCCTAAGGACGAACGCATCACCGTCGCCGAGTGGCTCGCCGACGGCGTGGAGCGCGTGCCGGCGCTCCACGCCGAGGTCTTGAAGCGCATCGCGGAGATGAAGGCGGCGGGCGCCGCCTCGGCCTCTACAGGGGTGGGCGTCGAGGGCGGCGCGCGCGTCGTCGTCCTCCCGCCGGGCGAGGCGAGAGAGGCGGGCGACGGCGAGCGCGGCCTCAGGCTCAAGGTCTCCGGGCAGCCCACGCGCACGCAGCAGCCCGCCCTCTTCGACTTCGCGCGCCGCCGCCGCGACGCGCTGCTCGCGCGCGCGCGCCCGTAGGAATCTTTGATTTCAGATTTTTGATTTCAGATTTCAGGACGACTGATGACAACTCCGAATCTAAAATCTAAAATCTTAAATTCATATGACGAACGAGGAGCTGGCGCGGAGGTTCGAGCGGCTGGCGCTGCTGATGGAGATACGCGGCGACGACCGGTTCCGCGTGCGCTCGTACCGCAACGCGGCCGGGACGCTTGAGACGTGGCCCAGCTCCGTGGCGGCGATCGCGCGCGAGGAGGGCTTGAAGGGCTTGCAAAGCCTGCCCGGCGTCGGCAAGGCCATCAGCGGCAAGATCGTCGAGCTGCTTGAGCGCGGCACCTTCGACGCGTGGGAGCGTCTGAAGGAGGAGACGCCCGAGACGGCGCTCGACCTGCTCGAAGTCGAGGGCGTCGGCGTCAAGACGGCGGCCGTGCTCCACCAGCAGTTCAAAATCTCCTCACTCGAAGACCTCCGGCAGTTCGCAGAGGGCGGCGGCCTCGACCTCGTAGACGGCGTCGGCGAAAAGACCGCCGAACGCATCACACGCAGCGTCCGCGCGCTAACGAGCAGGCGGTAGACGGTAGACGGTAGAAAAAAGGGCGGCGCGTTCCGGTCGTAAGCCGGGCGCGCCGCCTCTCTTTCTACCGCCTGCCGACCGCCGCCTACTGCCTACTCTCTTTCTCGCGCTTGACGATGACGAGCGTGATGTCGTCGACGGCGGGCATCCCCTGCGCGAAGGCGGAGATCGCGGCCTCTATCTTGTCGCGCAGGCCGGCGGCCGAGCGGTCGAGGTTCTGCGTGATGACCTCTTGCAGCCTCATGGTGCCGAACTCATCGCCGGCCGGGTTCTGCGTCTCGGTCACGCCGTCGGAGTAGGCGACGAGCGTGTCGCCGGGCCGAAGCTGCGTGCGCCCCTCGCGGAAGTCGAAGTCGGGGATGATGCCGAGCGGGACTCCGCCCGCGCCCAGGTGCTCAAGCGTCCCCGACTCGTGCGCGATGATGGGCGGGTTGTGCCCGGCGTTGATGAACGAGAGCGCGCCGGTCAGCGGGTCGAGCTCGGCGTAGAAGAGCGTGACGAAGCGGTTGGCCGGCGTGTTGTCGGCGAGGTAGCGGTTGACCGCGCCGACCGTCTCCGTGATGGGGCGGCACGATGCGACCTGCGCGTGGACGGCGGCGTGGAGGCTCGACATCAGGAGCGCCGCGCTCGTCCCCTTCCCCGACACGTCGCCGAGCGCGACGACGAGCCGGCCGTCCGGGCACGGGATGAAGTCGTAGTAGTCGCCGCCGATCTGGTAAGAGGGGAAGCTGATGCCTTGCAGCTCGAAGCCCGGGACGACGGGCGGCGCAGTCGGCTGGAAGCGCTGCTGTATCTCGCGCGCCAGTTGCAGCTCGCGCTCGTACTGCTGCTGCTCAAGGTGCTCTTCCAGGAGCCGCGTGTTCTCGACGCGGATGGCGGCGACCGAGCCGAGCGTCGTCAGCACCTTGAGGTGGTCTTCCGAGAAGCGCGAGGTGGCGAGCGGCGAGTCGGCGTAGATCATGCCGAAGATGCGGTCGCCGACGCCGAGCGGCACGGCCAGGACGGAGCGTATGCCCTGGAAGGTGACGGTGCTCGAACGGAAGCGCGGGTCGTGCTGCGCGTCCGACGTGAGGACAGAGCGCCCCTGGTTGACGACCTCCTCGACGATGGTGCGGCTCACCCTCACCTCGCCGACCTCCGGGCGGCGGTCGCGCATCTCTGCGGCGCGAATCTTCAGCTCGCCCGAGTCGACCTCGCGCAGCATGATGAGGCAGCGCTCGGCGGGGACGGCCTCGAAGACGAGCCGCGCCACCTGACCCAGCGTCTCGTCGAGCGTGGCCGAGGCGAGGAGCGTGACGCCGACCTTCGAGATGAGCGCGAGCAGGTCGCCGTGGTCGCCGGCCGCGGCGGCGGCCGCGGCGGTCGAGCCCGTGCGGTGCGGCATGACGGCCGCGAGGTCGAAGCGGCCCGAGGTCTGCGTGCGCGCGCCCTCGATGGCTTCGAGGAGGCCCGAGGTCGTGTGCTGCGCCGAGTCGAAGGCGATGGTCGCCTCGGGGACGGGCGCGTCCTCCTCGATGGTCGTCTCGGGGAGCGCGCGCTCGGCCGCGTGCTCCTTGAAGACGATCTCGGTCTCGCCGATCTGGATGCGGCCGCCGTGCGTGAGCGCGACGGTGTGGTCGAGCCGCCCGCCGTTGTAGTAGGTGCCGTTGGCCGAGCCGAGGTCTTGCAGGAAGTACTGGTCGCCCTCGCGCCGCACCTCGGCGTGGACGCGCGAGGCGAACGGGTCGGGGACGCACACGTCGTTGCGCGCCGAGCGCCCGATGGTGATGCGCAGGCGGCCGAGCTGCAAACGCTCGGGCGCGCGGTCCGGGTAGTTGACTAGTAATTCAGACATGGCTCGCTTCGCTCAAGCTTTTAGCTACTGGCTTTTAGCTTTTAGCTTTTGCCGGCGCGGCCGGCGCGCCCGTTCTCAACACTCGCCGCCCTCGACAGAAGAGGGCTAACAGCTAACAGCCGACAGCCTTCTTATCACTGACGACGCAATCGGTCAAATTCCTTCTCCAACTGCTGCGCGTAGCCGCGCGCCTGCGAGGCGTGCTGGCCGCCGCGCTGCGCGAGCTGGAAGTGCTGGAGCGCGGCGACGACCTCCGCGCGCTTGAGCGAGCCGGCGTTGCGCCCCTCGACGTAGGCGAGCCCGAGGTAGTAGTGCGCGTCGAGGCTGCCGCCGGCCGCCGCCGCGCGAAACTCGTCGAGCGCCGCCCCGCGGTTCGACGACCAGAGCTGGACGCCGCGCCCGTAGCGCTCGGCCGGGGCGGCCGGGGCGGGCGGCGCGGGCGTCGGGGTCGGCGGGGGCGGCGTCGGCTGCGCGGGCGCGGGCGGGGCGGCGGGCTGCGTGACGGAAACCATTTCGACCCCGGGCGTCGGGCTCGGCTGCGCGCCCGGGACTTGCGTCGGAACCGGCGTCGGCTGCGCGCGCGCCAACTCGTCGAGGGCGGTGCGCGCCGAGCCGGCGACGCGCGCGTCCGAAGAAGACGCGAGGCGCTGGAAGAGAGCGCGCGCCTCGTCCATGAGCCCGGAGCGGCGCAGCACGACGGCGTAGGCGAACAGGTCGTTCGGGTCTACGGCCGCCTCGCCGCCCGTGAGCGCGATGAAGCGGCGGAAGGATTCGACGGCGTCGCGGTCGAGCCCCTCCTCCTGCTGCATGATTGCGAGCCTGCGCCACGCCTCGAAGTCGTCGGGCGCGTTGCGCGTGGCGGCGCGGTACTCTTCGATGGCGGCGCGGCGCGCGCCCGACTCGAACAGGAGGTCGCCGAGCCGGCGGCGCGCGCGCCAGTTGGCGGGGTCGATTTCGTTGGCCTCGCGCAGACGCGCCATCGCGCCCTGAATGTCCCCGGCGGCGAGCAGCGACTCGGACTCCGCGAGCTTCTGGTCGAATTGCTGGCGCGCGGCGTCGCTCGCGGGCGGCGGGGCGGCAGGCTGCGTCGGCACGTCTATGACCGCGGGTCTGTAGAACAGTCGGAAGGCGAGCCACGCGCCGCCGCCCGCGACGACGGCGACGATGGCGACGACGGCGACGACCGCCGTCCACCCGCGCTTCGGACGCGCGCCGGGCGCGGTCTTGACGGGAGCGGAGTTGACGGGCGCAGAGTTGATGGGAGGGCCGCCCACGTGCGCGACGCCCGAGCCGTCGGACGCTTCACCGTTTCCGTCCGCCGCCGCCGCCTCGCCGTGAGTCCACGAGCCGGCGGGCGTGGGGGCCGCGCTCTCAAGCTCGTCGGCCGTCGTGCCGCGCATCACTCGCCCCGAAGCCGTGGACGTTGAAGAAGCCGGGCGGGTCGCTTCGAGGTCGGAGAGCAGCGTCGCCTCGAAGTCGGCGGTCGTCTCGAAGTCGCCGGTCTCGCGCGCCTCGGCGGTGCGCGGGACGGTGATGGTCAACTCCTCGTCGTAGTCCGCGGGGTCGAAGTCGGGGCGCGTGGCGGCGGGGTTGCGCGCGGCGAGCGTGGCCTCGGGGTCGGCTCCGTGGGGCGGCGTCGGCGCGGCGTGCGCTTCGTCCTGCGCGCGCAGCAGGCGCTCCATCTCCGCGAGGCTGACGCGCGAAGTCTGCGGCGCGACGCGCTCGTCGTTGGGCGCGAGCCCGTCGGTCGTCCGCACCTGCTCGGCCGCGAGCGGGACGGTCGCGGCGTTGGGCGAAACGTCGCCCGTCTCGCCCACGCCGCCGCCGACGGCCGCGCCGCAGCGCCGGCAGAAACGCGCGCCGGGGAAAGTCTCCGCGCCACAGCTCGGGCAGGTGTTCTGCATCAAGGGAGTCGAGTCTTTCGGCGTGGGCGGCGGCCCGCCTCTACTTCAGCGAACGCGCGGGCGCTCGCGGCGCGCGGCTGCGGACGACCACCGTGCCGGCGAGCCAGTCGTGCAGCGCGCGCCCCTGCGCGTCGAAGGCCGCGAAGAGGAAGCCGAGCCCCAGCGTCAAAATCGTCAGGGGGTAGCCGACGAGGTGGCGCAGCAGCGCGCGCCTGACGCTCAAAACCTCGCCGTCCCTGCGCTCGATGCGCAGCCCCGCGACCCACTTCCCCAACGTGCGCCCGCTCAGGTTCGCGAGCAGCACGAAGTTGACGAAGGCGACGCCGGCCGTCGTCAGGTAGCCGACGAAGAGGATGAAGGAGCTGCCGCGCCGCGTGTCGTCGCCGAAGACGCGCGCCGCGAGCGTCGCCAGCGCCAGCACGCCGACGACGACGATGTAGTCGATGAGCAGCGCGCCGCACCGCAGAGAGAACGGCGCGCGCAGCCGCTCGAAGTTGACCGGCGCGCGCTGCGCGACCGCCCCCCGCGCGCCCGCGCGCGCCGCCACCCCTCGCTCTCGTTCCAGTTGAACAGACATTTGAAGCAGTAGACGGTAGTCAGTAGACGGTAGACAGCAGAAAACCCTTCGTCAGTGAAACGTCCGAATGCCGGTGCCGAGTTCCGTCGGGCGGAGCCTACCGGCTGCTGTCTCCTGACTACCGTCTACTATCCGATTAAAAAGTGGAGCGTCGTCTCGCCGAGGCGCAGGCGGTCGCCGTTGGCGAGCGGGCGCGGCTGGCGCGGCCCCAGGCGGACGGCGTCGTTGATGACCGTCCCGTTGACCGAGCCGAGGTCTTCCAGGAGGAAGGTGTCGCCCTCGCGCCAGACGCGCGCGTGGCGGCGCGAGATTTTCGTCTCGGGGTCGAAGCGCGAGAGGTCTATGTCGGGGAAGATGTTCGACTGCGGGTCAGTGCGCCCGACGAGGTTCGTCTCCTTGTTGAGCACGAAGGTCGCGTCCAACTCGGTCGTCCCCGTGACGACGAGCCGCGCCGTGGCGCGCGCCGCCCGCAAGCTCGCGCTCGCCGCCGCGATGGGCTGGCGCGCGCCGCAGTGCGGGCAGAAGACGTCCTCCGACGAGATGGACTTGCCGCAGAAGCCGCAGAAGACGCGCTCGACGGCGAGCGTGCGCGCGCTCATCTCCTGCGCGCCGCGCACCACGCCGTAGGTGACGGCCCCGGCCCTCAACTGCTCGACGTGCCGCGTCAGCGCGTCGCGCATCTCGGCGGCCGAGCGGAAGCGGCGCTCGGCGTCGTGCTCGACGGCCTTCATCAGAATCCACTCCATCTCGTTCGACATGGCCGGATTCAACTGGCGCGGCGCGGGGTTCTTCGAGAAGTCGAAGATGAGCAGCGGGTTGTCCTGCGGGTCGGCGCCGGTGAGCAGGTGGAACATCGTCGCGCCGAGGCCGTAGATGTCCGTGCGCGACTCGGCCTTGCCGCTGAACAGCTCGGGCGGCGCGTAGCCCATCGTGCCGACGGCGGTGACGCCCTTCTCCTGCGGCGCGACCCAGCGCGCGATGCCGAAGTCGATGAGCATGACGCGGCCCGAGTTCCCGTCGATCATCAGGTTGGCGGGCTTCAGGTCGCGGTAGATGATCGGCGGGCGCTGGTTGTGCAGGTATTCGAGCACGTCGGCCGCCTGCGCGCCCCAGTCGGCGACGGTCAGCTCGTCGAGCCTCCCGCCGGGCGCGTTGCGCAGACGCGCGAGGCAGTCGCCGCCCGAGATGTACTTCATCACGAGGTAGAAGCGCGACGCCGTGTCGTCGTAGAAGTAGTCGTAGATGGTCGGGATCGAAGGGTGTTCGAGCGAGGCCAGCAGCATCGACTCGCGGCGGAAGTCGGCGACGGCCTTCTCCTGCTGCGACTCGTCGATGTGGGTCTGGATCATCTCCTTGACGGCGCGCGGGGCGTCGCCGAGGTTCCTGTCCTTCGCGTAGTAGACCGCGCCCATGCCGCCGCCGCCGATGCGCTTGGCGATCTCGTAGCGGCCGTAGAGCACCGTGCCCGGGTCGAGCTGGCTCGCCGTGCGCCGGCCCGAAGAGGACGTGCCGCCCGTCCGCCCCGTGTAGGCCATCGGGCGCGCCGGCAGGTCGCCCGTGCGCCGCCGGTCGTCCCCGCCGGTCGGGGCCCCCCGCGACGGTGGCGCGGACGGCGGCGCGGACTCAGGCCCGATGGCGGAGGTCGGCTCGGCCGCGTCGCCGGCGGGCGCGCCCGTCGTCTGTTCGTCGGCGGCGCCAGACGAGTCGGACGTGTCGGCGGTCGTCTCCGTGTCGTCCGGCTCGGGCAGCGTGGCGGACGAGAGCCCCGCGGATTCACCCGGCGACGCGGCCGGCGCGGCCGGCTCGTGAGCGCGCGCGGGCGCGGCGGCGGAACCGCCGTGCGACGCCTCGATGATGGTCGGCTGCATGTCGTCGGCCGGCTCGCGCGCGTCGGCCGGCGCGTCGGCCGGGCCTGCGTTCGCGCCCTGCTCGAACGGTTCGGAGGCGGAGGCCGGCGCGGGCGCGCCCCCGCCCTCCGCCGCCGCGACGGGGCGCGGGGCTGGCTGGAGCGCGAGGCCGCAGTTGCCGCAGAAGCGGTCTTCCGGGGCCACGGGCGCGTCGCAATCGAAACAGGACGACATCTCTTCTTCAGTTCACCGGACGGAAGCGACACCCGCGCCCGCCGCGGACGCATAGCCTAGCTGTTGAGGACGTGAAATTTCAGGAACGTCTTCCCGACGATGACCTCGTCGCCGTCGCGCAAAGGCTGCCGGTCGCCCGGCAGCAGCCGCCGGCCCCTGTTGACGAAGGTGCCGTTGGTCGAGCCGAGGTCTTCGATGTAGTAGACACCGCCGCGCCGCGTGATGCGCGCGTGGCGGCGCGAGACCTTCGCCTCCGGGTCGTCGGAGTCCAAATCCACGTCGGGGAAGATGCCCCCGTCTGCGTCCCAGCGGCCGATGTGCGACTCGTCCTCGCACATCGGGAACTCCTTGCCGACCGAGCGCCCGCGGTGTATGACGAGCTTGGCGTGCGGCGCGAGCGCCGGCTCGCGCCGCGGGGGCTGCGAGTCTTCGCGGCCGCGCGCGCGAGCCGGGAACGAAGCCCCCGTCGAGGCGAACGCGGCGGGCGGCGGCGCGGGGCGAAGCTCTGCGGGCGCGCGGCGCGCGACGCCCGTCTCGGCCGCGAGCGGCTCGGGCCCGGGGGCGGCGGACTCTTCCGTGACGTGCCGTCGGCCCGGGGGCTGGCCGGGGGCCGCGAGCGCCGCCCCGCACTCGTCGCAGTACTGCGAGCCCTCGATATTCTCCGTCTGGCACCTGTCGCAGGTGATCATGGCCGCGTCCTTACACGTTTTTGAATGGCGGTGCGGGCTGGCACGCCCCTGAGATGCCCCCGAATCCCGACACGGCACCCGCCCAGGGGAGGCGGCCCGTGCGCCGAAGCGTCATTGTACCCCGAAACGCGAGACGCGCCAACAGCATCAAAGGCACGTGATAAGGGATGACTGACGAGGGATAAGAGCCTTGCCTCTCCGCCCTTTCTCGTCCCTCATCACTCGTCACTTATCACCAGTTTTTCTGAAACTGTTCCACCATTTTGCACGTAGAAGAGTTGCCGGCGGCGGGAAGGTGCGGCAGTGATTCGGTTTAGCTCCGTCGCACGTGTGCGCGCCCGTCGAGTTCCCGACCCGACATCCAAACCCCTTGATTTAGAAAAGAAGGAATCGAACCCCAATGGCTGTGAGCCGGAAGAAGAAAATCATCATCGCGGTCGCGGCGGTCGCCGTCCTCGGGATGATCGTCGTCATCAGCATCTTCGCCCGTGGTAAGGACGAGGCCGAGGTGACCGTGGTCAAGGTGGACGTGCGTCCCGAGCTGAAGTCCACGGTCACGGCGTCGGGCGAGGTGCGCCCCATCCGCTTCGTCAACCTGACGAGCGAGGTGCAGGGTCGCATCACGGAGATCAGCGTCAACCCCGGCGACCGGGTGACGGTCGGCCAGCCGCTCGTGCGCGTAGACCCCACGCAGCTCGAATCCTCCGCCGAGGCGCAGGCCGCCAGCGCGCAGGCCGCGCTCTCCGACGTGCAGAACGCGCGCCAGGCCGTCATCTCGGCCGAGACCAACGTCCAGCAGACGCAGCAGGCGGCCATCGCCGCCGAGGCTTCGCTCGCGCAGGCGCGCCAGGCCGTCAACACCGCGCAGACCGCGGTCGACCGCGAGGAGGTCAACCTCGCCACCGCGCGCCGCGAGATGAAGCGCACGACCGACCTCATCGAGTCGGGCGTCGCCTCGCGCTCCGAGTTCGACACGGCGCAGGATCGAGTCAAGCAGGCCACCGTCTCGCTCAACACCGCGCGCGCGCAGCTCAAGTCGGCCGAGATCGCCGTCGAGGAGTCGAAGGCGCGGGTCAACCAGCAGCGCAAGGCCATCGAGCAGGCGCAGAACAGCGTCACGCAGGCGCGCAACAGCGTCAAGACGAGCGAGTCGCGCGCCTCGGGCCAGCAGGCGCTCCTGCGCGGCCAGTCGTCGCAGCGCAGCAAGGCCGTCACGCTCTCGCCGCTCACGGGCGTCGTCGTCGACATCCCGGCGCGCGTCGGCCAGTTCGCCGTCGCCGGCCTTTCGACCACGTCGCTGATGACCATCGCCGACATGACGACCATCAACGTCGAGGTCAACGTGGACGAGACCGAGATCGCGCAGCTCGAAGTCGGGCAGCCCGCCAAGGTCAAGGTCGACGCGATGGGCGAGCGCGAGATAGCCGGCGTCGTCATCCAGAAGAACCCGCTCGCCGTCTCGCGCTCGGACACGCAGGGGTCGGGCCTCGGCAACCGCGTCAACGTCCAGGAGGCCAAGGAGTTCAAGGTCATCGTCGAGCTGAAGGACCTGCCCGACGGGGCGGCCGACTCGCTCAAGCCCGGCATGACCGCGACCGCCACCGTCACGACCAAGACCAAGGGGAACGTCCTGGCCGTGCCGCTCCAGGCCATCGTCGAGAAGGCCCCGACGCCGACGCCGACCCCGCCCGGTCAGCAGGGGCAGCCCGCCGCGACCCCGGCCGAGAAGCCGAAGGAGGTCAAGGGCGTCTACGTGCTCGACGGCAAGAAGGTCAAGTTCGTCCCCGTCGAGACCGGCATCACGGGCGAGTCGGACATTGAAATAGTCAGCGGGCTCCAGCCCCAGATGGAAGTCGTCACCGGCCCGAGCCGCGTGCTGCGGACGCTGAAGGAGGGGGACACCGTCCAGCGCCAGCAGAACAAGCCCGGGGACAAGGCGGGCGACAAGAAATGAGCGGAGCACTTTTGATGGAGAGCCCCACCACCATAGAACCGCAGGCGCTCGAACACGGAGACCTGCTCGCGCACGACGCCGTGCCGGCCGCGCTCATCTCGATGCGCGACATCTGGCGCACCTACGAGATGGGCACCGAGCAGCTCCACGCGCTGCGCGGCGTCTCGTTCGACGTGCAGCGCGGCGAGTACCTCGCCATCATCGGCCCCTCGGGCTCGGGCAAGTCGACGCTGATGAACCTCATCGGCTGCCTCGACACGCCCAGCCAGGGGCGCTACTGGATCAACAGCCAGCTCGTCTCCGCGATGGACGACGACGAGCTGGCGCGCATACGCAACCAGGAGATCGGCTTCGTCTTCCAGACGTTCAACCTCCTGGCGCGCGCGACCGCCCTGCATAACGTCGAGCTGCCGCTCATCTACGCCGGCATCTCGGCCGCCGACCGGAAAGCGCGGGCCGAGCGCGCGCTCGGGTCGGTCGAGCTTTCCGACCGCATGACGCACCGGCCGAACGAGCTTTCGGGCGGCCAGCGCCAGAGGGTCGCCATCGCGCGCGCGCTGGTTAACAACCCGTCGATCCTTCTGGCCGACGAGCCGACCGGCGCGCTCGACTCCAAGACCAGCGCCGACATCATGAACCTCTTCGAGAAGCTGCACTCGGAGGGGAACACGATCATCGTCGTCACGCACGAGCACGACATCGCCGAGCGCGCGCACCGCGTCATCTCGATTCGCGACGGCCAGATCGAGAAGGACGAACGCATCAAGTAGCCGCCCTCCCGACCCCGATCCTTGAGACGCGGCGTGACGAGCTTGTCCGCCGCGTCTTCGTTTCGCCCCCGCCGGCCGACGACTTGGGCGGAGAGGCGCCGGGCGGCAAGTGAAATTTATCCCCCGCGCCGGGTGCACGGATGAGCGCACTGCTGACAGGGACGACCGGCGAACGCCGCGGCACGCCGCGCGGCTTCGGGCGCGCGTCCGCCCCGCGGCGCGCGCGTCGGACGCGGCTCCCGGCCGTCTTTCACAAGACTTGGGAGTCACTGAGAATCGCGCTCTCATCCCTGCGCGCCAACAAGCTGCGGACGGCGCTCACGCTCGTCGGCGTGGTCGTCGGCGTGGCGTCCGTCATCGCGGTCGTGACCATCATCAAGGGGCTCGACCAGACGGTCGCCTCCACCTTCTCCTCGCAGGGCTCGACCGTCTTCACCGTCTCGAAGCGCCCGCAGGTCATCACCTCGCGCGAGGACTTCATACGCTTCAACCGCCGCAAGGACGTGACCGAGGCCGACGCCGAGGCCGTCACGCGCCTCTGCGCGAGCTGCTGGCGCACCGGCGTTGCCGCCAACGCGCAGGCGACCGCCAAGGCCGGCGACAAGTCTTCGGAGGGCGTGCGCGTCCGCGGGCTGACGCTCTCGATGTACGCCATCGAGGACACGGACGTCGTCGCCGGGCGCGCGTGGACGGACGTTGAGGAGGCGGCCGGGCGCGACGTGGCCGTCGTCGGGCCCGACGTGGTCGACAACCTCTTCGACGGCGCGCCGCCCGACCGGGTGATAGGCAGGCGTGTGCGCGTCGAGGGGCGCAGCTACGAAATCATCGGCGTCACCGAGCGGCTCGGGAAAATCTTCGGCTTCTCGCGCGACAACTTCGTCCAGATTCCCTACCCGACCTTCAAGAAGGCTTTCGGCGCGCGCACCTCGCTCGTCGTCTTCGTGCAGGTACGCGAGGACGCGCAGCTCGCGGCGGCCGAAGACCAGGCGCGCTCAATCATGCGCAACCGGCGCGGCAAGACCTTCAACGACGAGGAGGACGGCTTCGCCCTGGAGACGCAGGACGTTTTCATAGACCTCTACAAGAGCGCGACCGCGAACATCTACGTCGTCACCATCGGCGTCGCCGCCATCTCGCTCGTCGTCGGGGGCATCGTCGTCATGAACATCATGCTGGTCTCGGTCACAGAGCGGACGCGCGAGATAGGCGTGCGCAAGGCGGTCGGGGCCTCGCGCCGCGACGTGCTGTTGCAGTTCCTCATCGAGTCGGTCGTCCTCACCTCGACGGGCGGCCTGATGGGCGTCGCGGCCGGCTTTCTCCTCGCCTTCGGGCTCGCGGCGGCGATGGGCTTCCCGCTGCTCTTCAGCGCCGGCTCGGCCGTCTTAGGCGTCGGCGTCTCCTCGGCCGTCGGCATCGCCAGCGGCCTCTGGCCCGCGTGGAAGGCCGCGAAGCTCGACCCGATTGAGGCGCTGAGGGCGGAGTAGTTAAGGTTCGTCATGTCTTTCGACGACATCAGGGAGTCGGCGGCGATGGCCGTGGCGACGGTGAGGGCGAACAAGCTGCGCTCGTCGCTGACCATCCTCGGCGTCGGCATCGGCGTCGTCACGCTCACCTTCATGGTGTCGATTATTCAGGGCTTGAACAAGGCTTTCGCCGAGCAGATAGAGTCTCTCGGCTCGAACACCATCTTCGTCTCGAAGTTCGACCCGAGCTTCGGCCGGCCGCCGAACAACGAGGAGCTGCACCGCAGGGAGATCACGGTCGAGGACTCGGAGGCGCTCCGCGTCGAGGCCGCCGACTCCGTCAACTCGGTCGCGCCCATCCGGCGCAAGATCGCCTCGACGCTGCGCCACGCCGACAAGGAGACCGACACCCCGATTCTCTTCGGCGTCACGCCCGAGTACGAGTACGCGCTCTCGCAGTACGTCGAGCACGGCCGCTTCGTCACCGAGAGCGACATGGCCGGGCGCGAGAACGTCGCCATACTGGCGCAGGACGTGGTGCGCGCGCTCTTCCCCAACGAAGACCCTTTGGGGAAGGAGGTAAAGATCGAGGGGACGCCCTTCCGCGTCGTCGGCGTGATGGAGACGCTGGGGAACTTCTTCGGCCAGTCGCGCGACAACTCGGTCTTCATCCCGCTCCCGACCTTCGACAAGTACTGGCGCGACATCGAGCCGCCGATGGTCGTCTTCTTCATCATCCTCCGCCCGCACACGCGCGAGCACGTGCGGCCCGCCATCGACCAGATAACCGACATCCTCCGCCGCCGCCGGCAGGTGCCGGCGGGCGCGCCGCCGAACTTCGGCGTCTCGTCGCAGGACTCGCTCCTCGACTTCTACAACCAGCTCACGGGCGCGACGTGGCTCGTGCTGACCGCCATCTCGTTCGTCGCGCTGATGATCGGCGGCATCGGCGTGATGAACATCATGCTCGTCTCGGTCACAGAGCGGACGAAGGAGATAGGCATCCGCAAGGCCGTGGGCGCGACGCGCGCCAACATCCTCTGGCAGTTCCTCACGGAGGCCGTCGTGCTCACCGGGCTCGGCGGCGTCAGCGGGCTCGCGGTCGGCGAGGCGGCGAGCCTTCTGATGAACGCCTACTCGCCGCTCCCGGCCTTCGTGCCGCTGTGGGCCATCCTCGTCGGCGTCGGCATCTCGGCGACCGTCGGCATCGTCTTCGGCCTCTGGCCGGCGTGGAAGGCCGCGCGCCTCGACCCCATCGAGGCTTTGCGCTACGAGTAGCGCAGGCGTAAACTTTTCCGTAAAAGCAAAGGATTTTCGGCTCCGGGCGACGAACGCGGGCGGCGGCGTGTGCAACCAACACACGGGCCAGTCCGTACTAAACGCGAACCATGAAATTCATCGAGACCTTAAAACTCGCCGTCGCGGCCATCTGGGCGCACAAGCTGCGCTCGGCGCTGACGCTTTTGGGGATGATCATCGGCGTGGCGGCCGTCGTCGTCGTCGTCTCGCTCATCCAGGGCTTCAACGCCTACATCGACGAGAAGATCGCCAACATCGGCGCGAAGTCCTACACCATCGGCCGCTTCAGCATGGACGACTTCAAGGACACGGACTCCATCGCGGCCGCGCAGCGCCGCAACAAGGAGCTGACGCTCGAAGACTTCGAGTTCCTGAAGACCCGCCTGACGCTGTCCGACAAGTTCGCCGCCGGGGCCCGCCCGCAGCGCGCGCAGATAAAGCGCGGCAACGAGCTGCTCGAAGACGTGCAGATCGACGGCAAGCAGCCGCTGATGGGCGAGATCGAGAAGGTGGACATCGCCGACGGCCGCTACTTCACGGACATCGAGAACAACGAGGCGGCGCGCGTCGTCTTCATCGGCTCGGACGTGGCCGACAAGCTCTTCCCCAACGGCGACGCCGTCGGCGGCGAGATCTTCATCAACAGCCTGCCCTACCGCGTCGTCGGCGTCCGCACGGCGAAGGGCACGGTCTTCGGGATGCCGCAGGACAACTTCGTCACCGTCCCGCTCCTCACCTACCGGCGCAACTTCGGCGCGCTCCGCAACTGGCGCTCGGTCTACTTTCAGGGCACGGCCAGGGACGACAAGCAGTTCGAGGACGCGGTGGACGAGGCCAAGCAGTGGATGCGCGTCCGGCGCGGGCTGGAGAAGGGCGAGAAGGACAACTTCGGCATCTTCACGCCCGACTCCATCACGGGGCTGCGCGACCGCCTCTTCGGCACCATCTTCATCGTGGCCATCGCCGTGCCCGCCATCGCGCTCGTCGTCGGCGGCATCGTCGTCATGAACATCATGCTCGTCTCGGTCACAGAGCGGACGAAGGAGATAGGAATCCGCAAGGCTCTGGGCGCGCGCCGCGCCGACATCCTCAAGCAGTTCCTCGTCGAGGCCGTGACGCTCTCGGCCATCGGCGGCACGACGGGGGTGCTCATCGCGTGGGCGCTGGGGCGCATCGTCTCGGCGATGCTCATCCCGACCTACCTCTCGCTCTCGGCGGTCGCGGTCGCCGTCACCGTCTCGGGGGCCATCGGCGTGGCCGCCGGCATCTTCCCCGCGTGGAAGGCCGCGCGGCTCGACCCGATTGAGGCTCTGAGGGCCGACTGATGAGAATCCTGCGCGGCGACATTTACGAGAACCTGGCGATGGCCTTGCAGACTTTGCGGGCCAACAAGCTGCGTTCGTTCCTGACCGTCATCGGCGTGATGATCGGCGTCATCACGGTGATGCTCATCGCCTCGGTCATCAGCGGCATCGACGAGCAGGTGAAGAAGGAGATCGAGTCGTTCGGGACGCGCTCCATCTTCATCGCCAAGTTCGACCCCGGCATCCGCGTCGGGCGGCTCTCGCGCGAGGAGCGGATGCGCAAGGACCTGACCTACGACGACGCCGTCGCCGTCTCGCAGCTCCCGGCGGTCGAGCTGGGCGTCCCCTTCCTCGACATCACCAACAACTTCTTCGGCCGCAAGATCAAGGTCTCGACCGAGGGCAAGACCTCCGAGGCGGTAAGGCTGGAAGGGACGCTGCCCGACTACATGCGCGCCGGGACGGACGTGGTCAGCGAGGGGCGCTTCTTCACGCAGTACGAGAACGACACCAACCAGCGCGTCTGCGTCGTCCGCAGCCGCGTCGCCGACGACTTCTTCCCCAACGTGTCGGCGGTCGGCCAGTCGATAGACATCGGCGGGCAGGACTTCAAGGTCATCGGCATCGTACAGCAGCGCGAACAGCTCTTCGGCGGCTCGGGGAGTGACGACATCAACAACGGCATCTACGTCCCCTTCAACGTCGCGCGCAAGCTCAAGCCGAACGCCGACGACATCTACATCCTCGCGGTCGCGAAGCCGGGTCAGATAGAGGCGGCCAAAGACCAGATCACCGACCTCCTGCGCGTGCGGCGGCAGGTGCCATTCGGCAGGCCGAACAACTTCGGCATGGCGACGGCCGACTCCATCATCGACCAGTTCCGCGCCATCACGGGAGGCGTCGCCGTCGCGATGGTCGCCATATCGAGCGTCGGCCTGATGGTCGGCGGCATCGGCGTGATGAACATCATGCTCGTCTCCGTGACCGAGCGGACGCGCGAGATAGGAATCCGCAAGGCCATCGGCGCGCGCCGCCGCGACATCCTCTGGCAGTTCCTCATCGAGGCGGCGACGCTCACGGGCGTGGGCGGCCTCATCGGGCTCGCCATCGGCTGGGCGCTGACGCTACTCGTCAGGCTGCTGCTTCCCTCTTACGTCCCGCTCTGGGCGCCCGTCATGGGCTTCGTCGCGTCGGTCGGCATCGGCATCGTCTTCGGCCTCTGGCCGGCGTGGAAGGCCGCGCGCCTCGACCCCATCGAGGCTTTGCGCTACGAATGAAACGCCGACCGGGGGCGTTGAACGCCGAACTTAAAAAAACCGAGGCCGGGTTCCCTTTCGGGACGCCCGGCCTCGGTTTTTAAGTTCCTCGTTTCCCGCCCGGCGTCTACGAGATGAAGCCGCCGAAGAGCGCGCTGGAGGCGACGGCGAAGAGGAGGCCGATGCCCCAGAGGAGGATGGCTATCGTCCAGGCGGAGCCCTTGCTGAGTCGCTCGCTCGCGTTGCGCAGGCCGGTCGCCGTCAGCCAGAGGTGGTAGAAGGCGAGCACGCCGAAGGCGCTCAGCAGCCCGAAGAGCACGGGGTTCTCTCCCGGCTTGACGAGCGCGCCGAGGTTGTCCGTCACCAGCCCCCCCTGCCCGAGCACGGGGTGTATGTCGTCCGGGTCTTTGATGAAGAGCAGGACGAAGCTCAAAACCCTCCCGATGATTGCCGGCGGCACCGACGCCCAGACCGCCACCGACAGCGCCTGCCAGAAGCCGAGGCGGCCACCGAACAGAAGCACCAGCAGCATGTAGAGCCCCGCGAAGATGCAGTAGAGGACGAACGCGCCGACGAAGGTCGTGACGGCGTTGCCGGCGATCTTACCCGGCGCCTTGGCGTCGGCGATCTGCTGCTCCTTCATCCCCGCGGCCTGCTCGGGCGGGATGCTGAACTGCTCGGCCACCTTGTCGGTCGTGAAGCCGACGATGCGCTCGGGCGTCAGCCGCTGGACGAACGCGGTCGAGTAGGCGAAGGCCAGCAGCGACGTGAGGAGGAGCGCGGCCAGCCAGCGCGGGTGAGCGCGCAGGTTGAGGAAGACGCCCGACGGCTCGAAGAAGATGCCCGCCAGCTTGGACGGGAAAGACATCGGCGCGGGCGGCTCTTCCAACGTCGCCGGGGCCGCCGGGATGAAGCTCAGCCCGAAGAGCGCCAGCCCCAGGAAGGCCAGCGCCCCGCCCGGCCCTATCCCGATGGGGACTTTCAAGACCGACGCCGCGATAATCAGCAGAATCCCGACGCCGAAGACGATGTAAGCGGTTGTGCGACTTACCAATGGGGAGACCTCATTTCACTAGCTGGATGAGAGAACGCCGGCGCGCCCCGGAAACCTCCACGGGACGCGCGCTAAATCCAATTTTTGTTACGCGCCCGCCCCGGCCAAGGTTTCAAACACACGGGTTGACCCCGCGCCCCTTTCTGAGATAATTCCCCCGACCGACTCGGGCTGCCGCCAGAGCCTAACGAGGGAAGATAGTCACCCAACCAGAAAGGCGGACAGACATGACCGAAGATGAGATGAAAAAGACGATGGACTTCATCCTCGAACAGCAGGCACAGCTAACCACTACGGTTGATCGGCTGTCCGTGAAGGTTGACCGCAACGCCGAGACCGCCACGGCGCTCTTGGCAATTGCCGAGATTCAGGCGGCGGAGATAAGAGACCTGACCGAATCAACCCGGGCGCTCGCAGAGCGGCAGCGCGAGGCGGACGAACGACAGCGCGAGGCGGACGAGCGGCAGCGCGAGGCGGACGAACGAGGGCGGCGGACTGACGAGCGCCTCAACGTCCTCATCAACATCGTCGAGCGCCACATCAGCGAAGGCCATCACGGTAAGGCGTAAGAAGTCAGCAGGCGCGGCCGAGGGGGCAGGGGGCGAGCCCTGCCCTTTCTGTTTTGAGTCTATGAGTAAGAGAGTTGCCCGGAGGCGGGGAGGCTTTCTAAGAGCCTACTGCGCTTTCGTTTCGGCCTCGAACCAGCCGGGGACGCGGATGCAGGCGGCGGTGTGGTTGGGGGCGACTTCGCGCAGGTCGGGGTCGATGCGTGCGCAGTCGGGGATGGCCTCGGGGCAGCGCGTGTGGAAGCGGCAGCCGGAGGGCGGGTTGATGGGCGTCGGCACGTCGCCCTTCAGGACGATGCGGTCGCGCTTGCGCGTCGGGTCCGGGATGGGGATGGCCGAGAGCAGGGCGCGCGTGTAGGGGTGGAGCGGGTTGGAGTACAGCTCCTCGGCCGTGGCGACCTCGACGATGCGGCCGAGGTACATGACGGCGACGCGGTCTGAGATGTGCTCGACCACCGCGAGGCCGTGCGAGATGAAGAGGTAGGTCAGCTCGAACTCTTTTTGCAGGTCTTCGAGCAGGTTGACGACCTGCGCCTGCACGCTCACGTCGAGCGCCGAGACGGGCTCGTCCGCCACGATGAGCTTCGGGTTCAGCGCCAGCGCGCGCGCGATGCCGATGCGCTGGCGCTGCCCGCCGGAGAACTCGTGCGGGTAGCGGTTCATGTAGTCGGGGTCGAGGCCGACCTTGCGCAGCAGCTCGGCGACGCGCTCGCGCCGCTCTTCACGGTCGCCGATGCCGTGGACGACGAGCGGCTCCGAGACGATGTCGCGCACGCGCATGCGCGGGTTCAAGGAAGCGTAAGGGTCCTGGAAGATGATCTGCATCTCGCGGCGCAGACGGCGCAGCTCCCCGCCCGAAACGCCCAGCACGTCGCGCCCGTCGAACTCCACCTCGCCGCGCGTCGGCTCGATCAACCTCAACAGGCAGCGCCCTACGGTCGACTTGCCGCAGCCCGACTCGCCCACGAGCCCGAGCGTCTCGCCGTGGTAGATGTCGAACGTCACGCCGTCCACGGCGCGCACCACGTCGTCGCTCGCCGCCACGGGGAAGTGTTTGAAGAGCCCGCGCACGCGCACGAGTTCTTCGCGCACGTCGGCCGAGGCCGTATCCGCCCGCGCCGCCCGAACTTCGGCCCCCGGCACGGTCTGCCCCCGCTCGTTAGTCCTCGATTCCACGCGCGCCCCCTTCCGACATCCGGCCGATCTCCCTGTCGGCCGCGACCGCCGCCGTCAGGTCGTAGAGCACGCAGCGCACCGAGACGCCGCCGTCCAACTGGTAGAGCGGGAGGTCACCCTCCGTGCAGCGCGGCATGCGGTGCGGGCAGCGCGGCGCGAAGTGGCAGCCCTCGGGCAGGTTCGTCGGCTTCGGCACGGTGCCCTCGATGGTCGAGAGCCGCACGGCCTTCTTCGCCTCGGCCGCGGTCAGCTTCGGCACGGAGCGCAGCAGGCCCTCTGTGTAAGGGTGCTTCGGGCGCGCGAACAGCTCCTCGACGGGCGATTCCTCGACGATGCGGCCCGTGTACATCACGGCCACGCGGTCGGCGACTTCGGCGACGACGCCGAGGTCGTGCGTGATGAGCAGCACGGCGAGGTTGCGCGTCCGCCGCAGCTCGTCTATCAGCTCAAGAATCTGCGCCTGGATGGTCACGTCGAGCGCGGTCGTCGGCTCGTCGGCGATGAGCAGTAGCGGGTCGCACGCCAGCGCCATCGCTATCATCACGCGCTGCCGCATCCCGCCCGAGAGCTGGTGCGGGTAGTCGTCCGCGCGCCGCCCCGGGTCGGGGATGGCCACCTCGCGCATCGCATCGACCGCCGCCTCGCGCGCCTGCTTCCGGTTTAACTTTCTGTGCAGCCGCAGCGCCTCTGCTATCTGCTCGCCGACCGTGTAGACGGGGTTGAGCGAGGTCATCGGGTCCTGAAAAATCATCGCGATGTCGTCGCCGCGTATCTCGCGCATCCGCGCGTCCGACGCCGCCAGAAGGTTCTCGCCGCCGAAGCGAATCTCGCCGCCGACGATGCGCCCCGGCTCGCCTATCAAACGCATCACCGACAGCGCCGTGATCGACTTCCCGCACCCCGACTCGCCCACGAGCCCGAGCAACTCGCCCTCGCCCACGTGAAAGCTCACCCCGTCCACCGCGCGCACCACCCCCGCGCGCGTCGGAAACTGCGTCCGCAAATCTTTGACTTCCAGCAGGTGCGACATCGTTTTCAGAGAGTATGTGCGGAGACGCTTTGAACTTCAAGCGTCCTGGCGCTCGACACGACACTCCCGCGCCGCGCGCTTGCTACACCGTGACGGCCTCGCGGTATTCGCCCCAGACGCGGCGGAGGCGGTGGCTGATTTCGCCGACCGTGGCGTAAGCCTCGACGCATTGGAGGATGCGCGGCAAAAGGTTGTCGGTCGAGCGCGCGGCGTCTTCGAGGAGGGTGAGCGCGACTTCGGTGCGCTCGGCGTCGCGGCGCTCGCGCAGGGCGCGGAGGCGCCCGACCTGCGCGCGCTCGACCGAAGGGTCGATGCGGAGCGTGGGCACGGGCGTGTCGTCTTCCGTGCGGAAGCGGTTGACGCCGACGACCACCGCCGTCTCGGATTCGACCGCGCGCTGGTACTGGTAGGCGGCCTCCTGTATCTCGCGCTGGACGTAGCCCGTCTCGATGGCGCGGAGCATCCCCCCGAGCGCGTCTATCTTCTCGATGTAGTCGAGCGCGAGCCGCTCCACCTCGCTCGTCAGGTGCTCGACCGCGTAGGAGCCCGCGAGCGGGTCTACCGTGTCGGCCACGCCCGACTCGTAGGCGACGACCTGCTGTGTGCGCAGCGCGAGGCGCGCGGACTGCTCGGTGGGAAGCGCGAGCGCCTCGTCCATCGCGTTGGTGTGCAGACTTTGCGTGCCGCCGAGCACGGCGGCGAGCGCCTGGATGGTGGTGCGGACGACGTTGACCTCGGGCTGCTGCGCCTGGAGCGTAGAGCCGGCGGTCTGCGTGTGGAAGCGGAGCATCAGCGAGCGCGGGTCGCGCGCGTGGAAGCGCTCGCGCATCAGACGCGCCCACAGGCGTCGCGCCGCGCGGAACTTCGCCACCTCTTCGAGCAGGTTGTTGTGCGCGTTGAAGAAGAAGGAGAGGCGCGGGCCGAAGTCGTCAACGTCGAGGCCGGCGGCGACCGCGGCCTCGACGTAGGCGATGCCGTCGGCGAGCGTGAAGGCCACCTCCTGCGCGGCGGTCGAGCCGGCCTCGCGGATGTGGTAGCCGGAAATCGAAATCGTGTTCCAGTTCGGCACCTCGGCGGCGCAGAAGGCGAAGGTGTCCGTCACGAGCCTCAAGCTCGGCGCGGGCGGGTAGATGTACGTGCCGCGCGCGACGTACTCCTTGAGAATGTCGTTCTGAATCGTCCCCTGAATCTTGTCCGCCGTCACGCCTTGCTTTCTGGCGACCGCGATGTAGAGGCAGAGCAGGACGGCGGCCGTCGCGTTAATCGTCATCGAGGTCGAGACTTCCCCCAGGGGGATGCCGTCGAAGAGCCGCTCCATGTCTTCGACCGAGTCGATGGCGACGCCGACCTTGCCGACCTCGCCCGCCGCGAGCGGGTCGTCCGAGTCGAGCCCGATCTGCGTCGGCAGGTCGAAGGCGACCGAGAGCCCCGTCGTCCCCTGCCCGAGAAGGAACTTGTAGCGCGCGTTCGACTCCTCGGCCGTCGCATAGCCGGCGTACTGGCGCATCGTCCAGAGCCGGCCCCGGTAGAGGTTTCGCCGGACGCCGCGCGTGTACGGAAACGCGCCCGGGTCGCCGAGGTCTCGGTCGTAGTCCACGGGCTCTGTGTTCGAGGGGTTGAAATCGTTCGGGAGCGGGATGCCGGACGAGGTCTCGAAGTGCTCTCGCCGCTCGCGTGGCGGGCCGGCGGCGGCGGGCGCGTCTGTCTTCGTGCTCATAAAAAAAAACCTCTTCCGAAAAGTGTCGTCTGACGTGGCGTCGGACTCTTTTTTTTCGCCTTGCGGGGTGTGCCCGAAGCCTAGCACAGCCGCCCGAGGCCGGGCAACGGACGGTTTCCACGCACCCCGGCGGGGCGCACGTGTGCGGTTATCCTTCGCCAACTTGAACGGGCAAACGGGTACAACTGGGGGACGCGCTCGCGCGTCTGAGATGTGTTGCAATAAACGCACAACGCGGGCGCAACAAGCGAACAAGGTCTCCGGGCGCGAACAAGGGTTTCGGGCACTCCGGCTGTAACAATCTTCCTAAAAATTAGAGATTATTGCCGATGAGAAAGACGATTTTTTCTGTTCTCCCGCTACTCGTGTTTCTGGGGCCGAACTACGCCGGGCTGCCCTCTTTTCTGCCGTCGTTTTTCGGATTCCTCGCGCCCCCCGCAGACACGCGAGTCGAGCCGAACCGCCTGCGCGGCGCCTCCGTCAACACGGTGGCCGAGCGCCTGCGCGGCCGCATCAGCGAGGCCAAGCGCGAGCTGAAGCAGCTCCCGGCCGACTCGCTCGACGCCGTGACGCTCGCCGTCAGCCGACCCTCGGGCGAGGTGCAGACGCTGCGCGCCTCGAAGGAAGAGTTTCTGAAGAAGGACGGCGAGTTCACGGCCGTCTCCTCCGAAGGCGAGACGCTCAAGGTCGAGGTCGTCCGCCCCAACTACGTCAACACGGCCGTCCGCGTGACCGACTCGAAGGGGCGCGAGCTTCAGCCGCTCGTCGTCCGCTACCCCGTCGAGAAGGGCGGGAAGCTGAAGGAGGTCGCCTACTACACCTCCGCCCACCCGGCCGTCGAGAACGACGAAATCGCGCACGCCGGCGGCGCCTACGTCCGCGACCGTCTGGACGAGGCCGCGCGCCGTCTGGCCGCGAAGGGCGAGGCGATAGACCCGGCCATCGTCGACGTGGCCGAGCGGCTCGCGCACGTCGAGCACACGGACCACAAGCGTTTCCTGACCGAGGAGTCGGCCTCGCTCTTCGAGGAGATTCGGACGCTCTACGCGCTGAACGGCGGCGACACCTACCGCTACTCGGTCAGCTCGGCCGGCGCGGGCGGGATGGTGCAGATGATCCCGCCGACCTACGAGGCCATACGCGAGCAGTACCCGCACGTCGGGCTCAAGGCAGACTTCGTCGAGGGGATGCGCGACCACACCAACGCGACGCAGGCGATGCTCGTCTACCTGAAAGACACCTGGAACTTCCTGCGCAAGCAGGAGGAGGTCGAGGCGGCGATGGGCGCCGGGCTGGCGACGCAGGAGGAGCTTCTGGCGGCCGGCTACAACTCGAACCCGTTCAAGCTGCCGAAGTACCTCGCGCGCGGCGGCTCGGGCTGGCGCACGCTCATCCCCGAAGAGACCAAGATGTACCTCCGCATCTACGCGGCGGTCGAGGCCAACGTAGACTTCGAGCCCCGCTCGTAAGCGGTCTTAAAAATTAGCAACCCGCAGGCGGCGGGCGCGCGCGGTTGACCTGCGCGCGCCCGCCGCGTAGCATCTCCGTCTAAGAGTTACCCACTACAAATTCATTTCGACGCGGGACGGATTTTGGAAATCAACGACGAGGCGAAGGAGATCGTGCAGGAGTTGGGCGAGGCCATCAACTCGGCGGTCGAGAACTCTTCGGAGGTGGCGGCGGCCATCGAGCGGCTGCGCGGGGCGGGCTACGAGATGGAGCTGACGCTCAGGCTCGAAATAGGCTTGCGCGAGAACGCCGGCGCGGGCGAAGGCGTCGGGGGGCAGGGAGACGACGACTCGGCGCGACTCGAACTGACCGACGAAGACCGCCGCACGCTCCGCAGCATGCGGATTCGCTTCGACGACGCGGAGTGAAGTAGCTCAAAGTCGCAAGCTCAGAGTTCAAAGTTGGGAGGCCGTGTCCCTCGGACTTTGAACTTCGAGCTTGCGACTTTGAACTTTGCGGGGCGCGTGTGCTAACCTTCCGCCTTAAATTTACCGCGATTTTCTCGCCTTATAGCTTTACCGAAGAGGAGCATTAACTAAAGGTATGTCCAGCTACGAGAACACCAACGGACGCCCCACCGGTCGCGTCGTCCAGGTCATCGGTCCCGTCCTCGACGTGGAGTTCGAGGCCGGCTACCTGCCGCCGATCTACACGGCGCTGCGCGTCACCTCTGCGGGCTTCGACGTGCCGGACCCCATCGACCTCATCGCGGAGGTCGAGCAGCACCTGGGCGAAGGCCGCGTCCGCACCGTCTCGATGCAGCCGACCGAGGGCGTCGTGCGCGGCATGATCGCCACCGACACCGGCGGCACCATCACCGTCCCCGTCGGCGAGACGACGCTGGGGCGCGTCCTCAACGTCATCGGAGAGCCCGTCGACAACCTCGGCCCCGTCAACTCCGAGCAGCGCTACCCCATCCACCGCCACGCGCCCACGCTCGACGAGCAGGCCACCGAGATGGAGATGTTCGAGACCGGCATCAAGGTCGTCGACCTCATCCAGCCCTTCCTGCGCGGCGGCAAGATCGGACTGTTCGGCGGCGCCGGCGTCGGCAAGACCGTGCTCATCATGGAGCTGATCAACAACGTCGCCATGAAGCACTCGGGCTTTTCGGTCTTCGCCGGCGTGGGCGAGCGCACGCGCGAGGGCAACGACCTGCTGCGCGAGATGGTCGAGTCGCAGGTCATCCAGTACGGCGAGGAGTTCAACAAGCACTTCGAGGAGACGGGCGAGTTCGACATGACGAAGGTGGACATGAGCACCATCGGCCAGTCGAAGGTGGCGCTCGTCTACGGCCAGATGACCGAGCCGCCGGGCGCGCGCCTGCGCGTCGCGCTCTCGGGGCTGACCGTCGCCGAATACTTCCGCGACCAGGGGCTCGACGTGCTCCTCTTCGTGGACAACATCTTCCGCTTCACGCAGGCCGGGTCGGAAGTGTCGGCGCTCCTCGGGCGCATGCCTTCCGCGGTCGGCTACCAGCCGAACCTCGCGACCGAGATGGGCGAGTTGCAGGAGCGCATCACCTCGACGCGCACCGGCTCCATCACGTCCATCCAGGCCGTCTACGTCCCGGCGGACGACTACACGGACCCCGCGCCCGCGACGACCTTCGCGCACCTCGACGCCGTCACCGCGCTCTCGCGCCAGATCGTCGAGCTGGGGATTTACCCGGCCGTTGACCCGCTCACGTCTTCGTCGCGCATCCTCGACCCGCGCATCGTCGGCGAGGAGCACTACCGCACGGCGCAGGCGGTCAAGCAGATTCTACAGCGCTACAAAGACCTCCAGGACATCATCGCCATCCTCGGCCTCGACGAGCTGTCCGACGACGACAAGCTGGTCGTCAGCCGCGCGCGCAAGGTGCAGCGCTTCTTCTCGCAGCCCTTCTTCGTCGCGCAGCAGTTCACCGGCATGGAGGGCAAGTACGTCCCCGTCGCCGACACCATCAAGAGCTTCCAGGAGATCATCGACGGCAAGCACGACGACCTGCCCGAGCAGGCGTTCTACATGGTCGGCACCATCGAGGAGGCGCGCGAGAAGGCCGCCAAGATGGCCGCGGGCGCGTAAACGCGCGTGACGGGTGGCGGGTGGTAAGTGATAAGAAACAACACTTACCTCATCACCCGTCACTCATCACTCATCACTTAAGAAAATGGCCCTTCAACTAGACGTCATCACGCCGGAGCGGCGTCTGCTCTCGGAGCAGGTGGACGCGGTGACCGTGCCCGGCCTCGGCGGCGAGCTGGGCATCCTGCCCGGCCACACGCCGCTCATCTCAGCACTCCAGACGGGCGTCCTCTCCTACACGCAGGGGGCGACGACGCGGCGGCTGCTCGTCTCGGGCGGCTTCGTCGAGGTCAACAACGACCGCGTCTCCGTCCTCGCCGACCTCGCCGAGCTACCCGAAGAGGTGGACGCCGCGCGCGCCCGCCTCGAACGCGAAGAGGCCGAACGCCGCCTCGGCGCTTTCACCGGCACGCCCGAAGAACAGGCCGAAGTCCGCGCGCAGCTCGACCGCGCCAGCACGCGGCTCCAGCTCGCCTCTGGCGACTCCGGACGCTGACCGCCCGGCGCAAAGCGAACCAAAAAACACCACGCGCGCGCGCCCCGCCCACTTCGGGCCGGGCGCGCGTTTTTCTTTCCTCATCCGGAAAGTTTTTTTCACTCTAGGGTCGTTTCATGGTTGAAACATTTGCCCGCGCGTGGCATAATGGCGGTCTCAACTGAAGCGGGAGTCGGGGACAGGCAAGGGGGCTTTTAACGGATGTCACAGGCAGCGCCGGAGGCGGCGAAAAACGTCATCGAGATGCCGCGCGAGATTTCCGGCGCGGCGACGCAGGAAGACCAGCTCGTCGAGTCTTCCCTGCGGCCGCGCTCGCTCGAAGAGTACGTCGGCCAGCCGAAGATTACGACGAACCTCAAGATATTCCTGCGCGCGGCGAAGGCGCGGCGCGAGGCGCTCGACCACGTCCTCTTCTTCGGCCCGCCGGGTCTGGGCAAGACGACGCTCTCGCAGATCATCGCCGCGGAGATGGACGCTCCCTTGAAGTCCGTCAGCGCGCCCGCCATCGAGCGCGGCGGCGACCTCGCGGCGGTGCTCACGAACTTGCAGGAGGGCGAAGTCCTCTTCATCGACGAGATTCACCGCCTCAAGCCGCAGATCGAAGAGGTGCTCTACCCGGCGATGGAGGACTACCAGCTCGACATCATGATCGGGCAGGGGACGGCCGCGCGCTCCATCAAGCTCGACCTCCCGAAGTTCACACTCGTCGGCGCGACGACGCGCGCCGGGCTCATCACCGCGCCCCTGCGCGGCCGCTTCGGCATCGTCTTCCACCTGGACTTCTACTCGCAGAAAGACCTCGAAATCATCGTCCACCGCTCGGCGGAAATCCTGGGCGTCGAGCTGGAGGCTTCGGGCGCTTCCGAGATAGCGAGGCGCGCGCGCGGGACACCGCGCATCGCCAACCGCCTGCTCAGGCGCGTGCGCGACTACGCCGAGGTCGAGTACGACGGGCGCGTGACGCGCGAGGTGGCGCGGCGCGCGCTGGACGAGATGGAGGTGGACAAATTCGGCCTCGACGAGATCGACCGGAAAGTCCTGTCGACCATCATCGAGAAGTTCGACGGCGGCCCCGTCGGCGTCGGCACCATCTCGGCCTCCATCAGCGAGGAGCGCGAGAGCATCGAGGAGATTATCGAGCCGTACCTCATCCAGATCGGCTTCCTCAACCGCACGCCGCGCGGGCGCGTCTGCACCCCTGCCGCCTACAGGCACATGGGGTTCACGCCGCCGAAGAAGAAGGCTTAAGATTTCGGCCTTGTAAGAGGTCGAAAAGCGCCGGGCGGGCGCGCGTTGAAGGATCGGGAGCCTTTGACGCCGCCCGCCTCGGTGTATCTAACGGCCGGGTTTTGAATCCCGGCGGCCGCGCCGTCAGGGCTTCGCCGGCGCGGGGTCGCGCCTGAAGTTGAGCGTGACGTTGACGGTGTGCTTCTCGTGGTCGGCCGAGATTTTGGTCTGGAGCTTGAGCCCGGGGACGGGGTTGCCGGCGCGCGCGGCCTCGCGGACGAACTCGGTCACGGCCTTCTTCTCGAACTCATCGACGTAGCCCTCGTCGTAGACTTCGCGCGGCAGCAGACGCCAGCGGCCGCGCAGGTTGTTGGCCGACACCTCGTCGAGCCCCGTGACGGCAAGCTCGCCCATACGGTACTGCGGCCCTTCCGTCACGCCGAAGCGGTACGAGACGCTGCGCCCCGTGTCGTCGAACTCGGTCTCGGGCTTGATGCGCACGCCGAGGTAGCCCTTGCGGCCGTATGCGCGCCGCACGCGCGCGAGGCCGTTGGCGATCTTGACGGCGTTGGCGACCTCGCGGTTACGCATGCCGAGCGCGGCGTCCAGCTCCTGCGCGGTCAAGCCCGCCGCGCCCTCCCACGAAGCCTTGTCCCAGACGTATATCGAGCCCTCGTCCACCGTGAAGTTGACGGCCACGCCCTTGCACTCGGGCGAGGCGTCGGGCGCGACCTTCGGCGGGCCGAAGGAGGCGCGCAGGTAGCCCTTCTCGTGGTAGAGCGGCAGCAGGCTGCTCTCGACGAAGCCGGACGCGTAGGCGCGCGAGTAGTCGTTGTCGAAGATGCCGCCCGACTTCGTCACCAGCGTCTCCTCGGGCACGGCGCGCGCGCCCGCGTAAGCGAGCTTGCAGACGCGCAGGCCCGGCCCCTTGACGCTGAAGAGGTGTTGGATGCTCCGGCCGACGGGGCCCTCGGAGAGCGTGTACTCGACCGAGCCCTCCACCTTGCGCTCGCGCAGAAGCTCTTCGAGCGCCTGCTTTATCTGGTCGGTGACGCCGCCGGATTCGGGCGCGGTGCCGTCGAAGGCGGGGAACCTGCGCCGGACGGCCGCCGTCAACTCCTCGTCCGTGAACCAGACGAAGTTGTCGAACGAGACGGGCATCGTCCACTTCCGCTCGACGACCTCGAAGGTGAGCACGGACTTGTCGGTCGTCCCCTTGAGCTTGTAGCTGAGGTTGACGAAGAGGCCGGACTCAAGCAGGCGGGTGGCGGCGGCCTCGACCGCGTCTATGTCAACGCTCTGGCCGACCGCGAGTCCGCTCTTCTCAAGCGCCTCCGGCTCCTTGACGCGGTCGAGCCCCTTGAACTCAATCCTGTCGAGCTTGATGGACTGCGCCGGCTGCTGCTGCCGCGCAAGCGCCGGTGAGAGCATGCAGAGACACGCGGCGAGGAGGACGAGCGCGCGCTTCGGGCTGACGCGATGAGGGACGGACAGGGGCACGAGATTTCTCCGTTTGTTAATGATTTTTTTTTGCCGGGGAGCGCAGCCATTTTAACATACCGGGTGAGAACCGCCCGCGGTAGCGGGTGGGCCTTTGCCGCCCGATTGCCTCGGGTGATTGAAGGCCCACCCGCTACCGCGGGCGGTTCTGACCTGTTCTTCGTGGAGGTTTTCTAAAGCTTCGCATCGCGGATGCGTGCGCGCATCTCGCGGACGGCCTCGGCGAGCCCCGTGAGCACGGCGCGCGAGACGACGTTGTGGCCGATGTTGAACTCGGTGATCTCGGGGATGGCGGCGACCTCGGTGACGTTGCGGTAGGTGAGGCCGTGGCCGGCGGCGACGTGCAGCCCGTACTGCGCCGCGAGCGTGGCGGCCTCGCGCAGCCGCTTCAGCTCGGCCGCGGCGCGCGCGCGCCCCTCGGAGTGGACGGCGCGCGCGCCGAGCGTCGCCTCGGCGTAGGCGGCCGTGCACAGCTCGACCTGCTGCGAGCCGGCGTTGTGCGCCGCCTCTATCTGGCGCGGGTCGGGGTCGATGAAGAGGCTGACGAAGAGTCCGCCCTCGCGCAGGCGGTCTACGCCCGCGCGCACCCCTTCGAGGTTCGAGGCGGCGTCGAGCCCGCCCTCGGTCGTGATTTCGCCGGCCGTCTCGGGGACGAGCGAGACGGCGTCGGGGCGCACGTCCGCGGCGATTTGAATCATCTCCTCGGTGACGGCCATCTCGACGTTGAGGTAGGTGGTGACGACGCGCCTGAGCGTGTAGAGGTCTTCGTCCTGTATGTGCCGGCGGTCGCCGCGCAGGTGGACGGTGATGCCGTCGGCCCCGGCCTCCTCGCAGATGAGCGCGGCGGCCGCGACGCTCGGCTCGGGCGCGCGCCGCGCCTGCCTCACCGTCGCAACGTGGTCGATGTTGACGTTGAGCCTCGCCGTCATAGTTTCAAATCCTCTGCCCCGCGAGTTCGGGCGACACGTCCGACACGACTTCGGCGTCGCCGACCAGCCGCCGGCGATTCCTGACGCGCTCGGCCGCTTCGCGCGCGCGCGTGACCGCCGCGTCGTAGAGCCCGCGCGCGGCGTTGCGGCGGACTTCGTTCAGCTCGGCGAAGCCTTGCAGCCCAGCCTTGAAGCTGACCGAGCCGCCCTCCACGTCGTCCCAGCGGACGGGGTATTCGAGCATCTTGAGGCCGGCGCGGTGCGCGATGAAGAGGAGTTCCACGTCGAAGCCGAAGCGGTCGATGAGCGCGCCCTCGACGACGGGGCGGCACACGTCCATGCGGAACGCCTTGAAGCCGCACTGCGTGTCCTTGAAGGGCAGCCCCGTCAGAACCTTCATCATCAGGTTGAAGACGCGCCCCGATTGCTCGCGCGCCCACGGCTGGTGCGTGCCGATGAGCCGGCGGTCGAGCGCGCGCGAGCCGAAGACCACGTCGTACTGCCCCGAGCGTATCGGCTCGACGAGCTTGGGCGTCTCGGTGATGGGCATCGAGAGGTCCGCGTCGAAGAAGGCGGCGACGGTGTTGCGCGCGGCCAGCAGCCCAGCACGCACGGCGTGACCCTTGCCCCTGTTCGGCTCGACTCGGATGACGCGCGTCTCGACGCGGCGGGACGGCAGCTCGGCGAAGACCGCCTCGGAGACGCGCGCCGTGTCGTCCTTCGAGCCGTCGTCCACGACGACCACCTCGCCGCCGCCCGGCTGGTCTTCGAGGTAGGCCACGACCTGCCGCAAGGTCTTGCCGATGCGCGCCGACTCGTTGTAGGCCGGGATGATGATGGAGAGAGAAGATGAAGACATCGGTTCGGTAAAACTTCCAAGCGTGATTCCGACGCGGAAATATAGCAGAAAGTAGACAGTAGACAGTAGTCAGGAGACAGTGGTCAGCAGGCTCCGCCCGGTGGACGTTGATGCCGCGATACCGGCCGCCCGACCCGCAAAGATTTTTCTACTGTCTACTGTCTCCTGTCTACTGCCTACTCTCTTCTGGTAAAATCCCCTCACAGGCGGAAACGCCAAAGGCACAAGTGGAGTTCGGGGATTTAATATGAGCAGCAGGACGTTCGGACGCATCACGGCCGCGGTCATCATTCTGGCCGCCACGCTCGTCGGGGGCATCTACGGGCGGCGCGCCTTCTCGCAGGCCGCCGGCGGCGCGGAGGGCGGCGCGGCGCGCATCGAGTCGGCCTACACCGAGGCGCTCCAGGTCATCTCAGAGAACTACGTCGACACCGTGGACTACGAGAAGGCCAACGAGGCCGCCGTGCAGGGCATGCTCCTGTCGCTCGACCCGCACTCGAACTACTTCACGCCGGTCGAGTACCGACGCCTGCTGCAAGACCAGGAGTCGCGCTTCACGGGGATAGGCGTCTCCATCCTCCGCCACCGCGACGGCGTCTACGTGCAGACGCCCATCGAGGGCACGCCCGCCGCCAAGGCGGGGCTGCGCTTCGGCGACCGCATCGCCGAGGTGGACGGCAAGGACACGCGCGACTGGACGACGCAGGCCGTCTCGAAGGCCGTGCGCGGCCCCGAGGGCGAGCCCGTCACTCTCAAGGTGGAGCGCGCCGGCTCGCAGGCGCCGATCTATTTCACCATCCGTCGCGGCAGCGTCCCGCAGCCCTCCATCCGCAACGCCTTCATGGTTCGGCCCGGCGTCGGCTACGTCGGCCTCACGGGCGGCTTCACGCACACCACCTCGGACGAACTGGCGCAGGCGCTCGAATCTCTGAGCGGGCAGGGCATGCAGCAGCTCGTGCTCGACCTGCGCAACAACCCGGGCGGGCTGCTCGACCAGGCCATCAAGGTCGCGAGCCACTTCGTCCCGCGCGGCAAGGGCGTCGTCGCCGTCCGCACGCGCAACCCGGCGAACAACCGCGAGTACAACAACGTCTTCTACGACCCCGTCAACTACCCGCTCGTCGTGCTCGTCAACGGCGGCTCGGCCTCGGCCTCGGAGATCGTCGCCGGCGCGGTGCAGGATCACGGGCGCGGCCTCGTCGTCGGCGAGACGACCTTCGGCAAGGGGCTCGTCCAGAGGATTTTCCAACTGCCCTACGGCGCGGGGCTCACGCTGACGACCGCGAAGTACTTCACGCCCTACGGCCGGCTCATCCAGCGCTCGTACGCGGGCGGCTCGATGTACGACTACTACACGCACCAGAACCCGAACGCCGACGCGCGGACGCAGCCCGCGCAGAACCCCTCGACGCCCGCCGCGCCCAACGGGTCTGGCGCGGCCCCCGCGCCGCAGCCGACGCCCGCGCCCACGCCGACGGGGCCGGCCATACGCACGGCGGGCGGCCGCGTCTTCTACGGCGGCGGAGGCATCACGCCCGACCGCGAGGTCAAGCCGCTCGAAGTGGCTTCGCCCGTCCGCGCGCGCATCTACGAGGAGGTCTTCCACTTCGTGAGGCAGTTGGCCGGCGGTCAGGTATCGGGTCTTGAGAGCTACCGGGTCACGGGCGAGCCGCAGTTCGGGCGGACGCCCCGGCCGGCCGACTTCCCGGTCAACGACAAGGTGCTACAGGCGTTCCGCGACTTCGTCAAGCGCGACCCCGACGCCGGGCTCACGCCCGCGCAAGTCGAGCGCGACATCGAGTACGTCCGCTTGAGGATTCGCGAGCACCTCGTCAACGCCGGCTACGGCGGCGACGCCGCCACGCGCTACCTGCTCGAAGGCGACCCGCAGATGACGCGCGCGCTCGAACTCTTCCCCGAGGCCAAGTCGCTCGCCGAGAATATCGGCCGCCGCCCCGACTCCGAGTAAAGAGACCGGGCGCGCGCCTCCGGGGCGGGATTCGACGGGTGAGGGGCGAGGGGCTGACTTTGAAGTCAGCCCCTCTTTTGAAGTCAGCCCCTCTGGCGGGCGCCGGTCGCGACCGTCCGCTTTCTGCGCGCGGGTTTGGGCGAGCCGAGGAGCGGCTCGGCGCGTCCTTCGGCGAGCGCGCGCCCCTGCGCGACGCTGCTGACGGGGACGACGAACTTGGTGCGGCGCGTGACGCTCGCGAGCATCTTCTCAAGCTCCCCGTCCTCGACGCCAGAAACGTCCACGCCGCTCGCGCTCAACTCTTCGCGCAGCCGCGGCGCGGTGTTCGTCCCGCGGCCGTAAACGTCCGGGTAGATGTAGAGCACGCCGCCCTCTACGACCAGCGTGTCGTAGTTGATGTCGACCTCCATCGGCTCGTCGAGCGCGGCGACGACCGTATTCTTGGTCACCTTGGCGTTGGCTATCTGCTTGCGCGTCACCGGCAGCGAGCGCGCCGCGACTATCTTCTCCGCCAGTTCATACAGGTCTGCGCGCATCATCCTCACGCAGCCGTGCGAGACGAGGTTGCCGAGGTCTCCCGGCCCCTTCGCCTGGTGGATGAGATAGCCGTCCCCGAGCGGAATCTTGACCTTGCCGAGCGGGTTGCGCGGGTCGCTGGCCTTGATGACCTCGCCGGGGCGGACGCCCTTCGTGGAGCGCACCCATTCGCTCGACGGCGGAATCCAGTTCGGGTTCCAGATGACCTCACGCGCCTCTCGCTCGCCGATGTAAATCGGATAGTCCTTCATCCCGACGCCGACGTTCCAAGACTTCACCTCGCGCCCGTTCTGCCACAGCGTGAGGCGGAACGAAGGCACGTTGAGCGTGAGCCTGATGTCGGGCTCGCCGGCCTCGAACTCCGCCTTCTCGATGCGCCCGCCCGTCAGCTTGTCCGAGCGCTCCGACTCGAAACGGTCGTAACGCACGAAGCCCTGCGAAGCGCGCTGCCCCTGCGCGCGCGCCGCGAAGGCCGCCGGCAGCAGCGCTGCGGAGACGACGAGCAACCTGATTAAATTCCCGCGTGCGAACATGAGTGCCTCTCCCTCCATGAAATAAAGACTCGCGCCCGCGCCGAGAGGGAGAGTCGCGCGCGCGGCGGCCGAATGACAAAACAGAACCGGGGGATTTTACTCGGGGGTGGGTATATTTATCCGACGAAATGGTTGCCCGGCGCAAGTGGTTACGGCGGCGTTCGCACGAATGCGCTCCCGGTGGGGGCGCTATCTTCCCGCGAGGCGGGCGACCGTCGCGGTGAGCGTCCGGGGCTCGACCGGCTTGGCGATGTGCGTCTGGAAGCCGGCGGCGAGGGCGCGCTCGCGATCCTGCTCGCGTGCGTAGGCGGTGAGCGCGGCGGCGGGGAGGCTTCCGCCCGAGGCCGCGCCGAGCGCGCGCACGCGCGCGATGAGCGCGTAGCCGTCCTCGCCCGGCATCCCGATGTCAGCGACGAGCACGTCCGGCCGCAGGCTCGTGACGGCGCCGAAAGCCTCGCCGGCCGAACCCGCCTCGGTCACGCGCGCGCCCTCGCGCGCGAGCGCCGCCGCGACCACCTCGCGCGAGTCGCGGTCGTCGTCTACGACGAGCACGTGAAGCCCTTCGAGAAGTGATGAGCGATGAGTGATAGGTGATGAGTGCTCGCCCGGCGCTGCCGGCGCTTCACCCGCCGTCTCGCGTTCGACGCCGCGCGCGCGCACGAGGAGCGGGAGGCGAAAGCGGAAGGTCGAGCCGAGGCCCTCGCCGGGACTCGCGGCCGTAATCGTCCCGCCGTGCAGCTCGACGAGGTTACGCGCGATGGCAAGGCCGAGGCCCAGCCCGCCGTGCTCGCGCGTGATGCCCCCGTCGGCCTGCCGGAAGCGGTCGAAGACGTGAGGGAGGAACTCCGCGGGGATGCCGCGGCCCGTGTCCGAGACTTCTACCTCGGCGTGGCCGCCCGCGGACGCGAGCCGCACGCCGACGCTCCCGCCGTGCGGCGTGAATTTCACCGCGTTCGACAGAAGGTTCCAGACGACCTGCTGCAAGCGGTCGGGGTCGCCCGAGACCGTGCAGGCCGACGGGTCGAGGCTCACTTCGAGCCGCACGCCGCGCGCGTCGGCCGCCGGGCGCACCGACTCGACGCCGGCCTCGACGATGCGCGACAGCTCGACGGGTCGCGGCTCAAGGCGGAGCTTGCCCGTGATGATGCGCGACACGTCGAGCAGGTCGCCGATGAGGCGCGTCTGCGCCACGGCGTTGCGCTCGACGGCTTCGAGCCCGCGCGCCGCGAACTCCGGTTCGAGCCCGCCCCCGCGCAGCAGCTTCGCCCACCCGAGTATCGAAGTCAGCGGCGTCCGCAGCTCGTGCGAGAGCGTGGCGAGAAATTCGTCCTTGAGGCGCGAAGCCTCCTCGGCCTCGCGGCGCGCCCGTTCGGCGGCCTCGGTCTGCCCGCGCAGCTCGGCCTCGATGCGCTTGCGCGCGGTCACGTCCTGCACGACGCCGTGCATCCCGAGCACGCGCCCCGACTCGTCGTAGACGGCGCGCCCGTGCGCCGAGACCCAGACGGGCTCGCCGCCCGCGCGCTCGACCCTGTACTCGACGTTGTAGTCGCCGCGCTCGGCGATGGCGCGCTCGACGGCGAGGCGCGCGCGCTCGCGGTCTTCGACGTGGAGCAGCCCGCGCAGGCTCTCCCACGTCATCAGCGGGCCGGGCCCGACGCCGAAGATTTCGGCGGCGCGCCCCGACAGATCGATTAAGTCGGTCGCGGCGTCCCAGCTCCAGTCGCCGAGCCGCGCGGAGGCGAGCGCCAGCGCCAGGCGGTCGGCGCCGCGGCGCACCTCCTCTTCGGCGCGCACGCGCTCGGTGATGTCCTCGTGGATGAGGACGACCTCGCGCACGCGGCCGGCCTCGTCCTTGACGGGGTAGATGACGGCGCTCACCCAGCGGCCCGGGTCTTCGTTGAGCGTGGCGCCGGGGATGGACTCTTCGGGGTCGTAGAGGATGGCGGGAATCTTCGTCGGCTCGCCCGCGAAGCCGCGCCGGATGAAGGGCGCGATGCCCTTCTCTTCGAGCTGCGGGTCTTCGAGCAGGTTGTAGCCGCCGAGGGCTTCGAGCGTGACGCCCCACAGCCTCTCCCACGCGCCGTTGACGCGAAGCGTGCGGCCGTCGGGCGAGAGGATTTGCGTGCTGACGGGCGACTGCTCGACGAGCGTGCGGAAGCGGTTCTCGGAGGCGCGCGCGGCGGCCGCCGCGCGCTCGGACTGCGCGCGGGCGCGAACCTGCGAGCGCGTGACGAAGACGAGTGCGAGGCCGAAGGCCACGCCGGCGAGCAGGACGAAGACCCAGCCGCGGTCGCCGCGGGCGACGGCCGAGCCGTGGCCCGGCGTGAAGACGAGCGTCCAGGGGCGACCCTCGGTGTCGATGGTCGTCACGCGGCGGAAGCGCGGGCGGCGGTTGTAGGCTTCCGACTCCGCGCCGTACTCGTAGGTCGTGTGGAGAAGCCGCTCGTTCACGCGCCTCTCGACTTCCGGGCCGCGTGCGCCGTCGTCGCCCAACAGCCGCTCGACCTCATCGGCCCGCGCCGCGTCGCCGTCGTAGACGCGGAAGTCTACGAGCGGGTTGCGCTCGTTGCCGAAGATGCCGCGCAGCAGGTCGTCGGCGCGGAACGGCGCGTAGACGAACCCGCGCAGCGCCTCGCGCCGCCCGGCCTCGTCCACGGGGACGACGCCGCCGCGGTAGACGGGGACGTAGATGAGGAAGCCCGCCTGCTTGCGCTCGTCGGTCTCGGTGACGAGCGTGACGCGCGCCGACGCGGCCGGCCGCCCCGTGTCGCGCGCGCGCCACATCGCCTCGCGCCGCGTCCCCTCGGAGAGCATGTCGAAGCCGACGGCGGGCAGGTTGCGCGCGTCCGAAGGCTCGATGTACGTGACGGGCTGGTACTCTTCGCGCTCGCCCTCGGGTCTCAGTCGGAAGTTTTCCAGACCCTGCCGCCGCATCGATTCGAGGAACGCGCCCTCCTCGCCCGCGCGCACGCGCGCAGTGAAGCCGACGCCCTGGATGCCCGGGTAGGTCTCGGCGACGCCGACGCGCTCGACGAAGCGGCGGAACTCTTCGCGGCTGACCTCGCGGTCGGCGGCGAAGAGGCCCGCGCCCGCGCGCAGGACGCCGGCGTAAGTCTGCAAGCGGTAGCGCACGGAGGACGACGTGCGCCGCGCGGCGTTCTCGAAGCGGAGGCGGTCGTTCGCCTCGGAGGAGACGCGCACGTCCCACGCGATGGCGGCCGTCAGCAGCGCCACGGCGGCGAGGACGGCGTAAGGCAGCCACATGCGCGGCGCGCGCGGGGCCGAGGCGTGCGGGGCGGGTCTCATCGAAAAAATTCTTCCCGGCGTGTCGGTCTAAAGGGGAGGCTTATTCTAACCCATTCAGCGCCACATGAGGCGGAAGTAGAGGTAGCCGGCCTGCACGACGCCGATGACGAAGCCGATGAGGAGGCCGAAGAGCTCGATGGTGTGCAGGTGCTGCTTGGCGACCGAGAGCACGAGGTCTTCGAGCTTCTTGACGGGGTAGCCCGAGACCTTCTCCTGCACGATGCGGCCGATGTCGAACTCCGCGATGGCCTGCGGCAGACGCTCGCGCGCGGCCGCCTCGATGCGGTCGGTGAGGAGGAGCGCGGCACCCCTGACCTTCTCCTCTGGCACGAGGTCGCCGACGCGCCCGATGGGCCTGACCAGAAGCTTCTCGACCTGCGAGGCGAGGATGGCGTTGACCATCCTCGCCGTCTCGTCGCGCGAGAGCACGCCCATCAGGCCGCGCGCCAGGAAGCTCTTCAACTGCTCGGCGGAGTCCGGCCGCGCGTGTTCGAGGAGCGCGCGCAGCGTGTGCGGCCTGAGGTGTTCGAGCGCGTCGGTCGCGTAGGCCGAGACCGAGGCCGAAAGCTCCTCGCTGCGCGCGACCGAGAGGATGCGGGCGGCTATCTGGTCTTTGATCAGTTCGAGCTTGTCGGGCGCGACGTTGCCGACCAGCTCGTTGACGGGGCGCGCGAGCACGCCGTCGATGGTCGAGTTCAGGAACTCCTCGGCCTGGTGCTCGAACGCCTCGCCCGAGAGGAACTCTTCGACGCGGCGCGGCAGCGTCTTGTTGACCAGCTCGTCCACCTCGCCGTGGATGCGCTCGCGCGAGATGAAAATCTTTTTGAAGAAGTTGAGCTGCTGGTAGTAGTCGTCCACCTCGCGCTTGATGAGCGCGCCGATCTGCTTGCGCGTCCCCTTGTTCGTGGCGATCTCGGTGAGCTGGGCGACG
>DASWNR010000550.1:0-19448 GCA_036399155.1 Pyrinomonadaceae bacterium | reverse complement strand
CGGGGTCGGTCGTCACTTCCATCTTCTCCCCTCCTTTTAAGTAGACGGTAGACGGTAGACAGTAGTCAGTAGAAAAAAACGCCGTTAACGAATCCCTCAAGTGTCAGCGTCAGTTTCGGCAATCCGAAGCCCTACTGTCTACTACTTTACTTCCTCGGACGCACGGTGACGAAGACCGTGCCGTCGCCGCGCGTGACGAGCAGGAGCAGCGGGCGCTCGCCCGCGCCCTGTATGGCCGCGCGCAGGTCTTCGATTGTCTTGACCGGCTGGCGGTTCGCCTGCTCGATGAGGTCGCGCTCGCGCAAGCCCGCCTCGTCCGCGGGCCCGCCCTCCTCGACGCCGGTCACGACCAACCCCTGCCTATCCTCCGGCAGACGCAGGCGCGACGCGACCTCGGGCGTGAGCGGCGTCACCGTCACGCCGAGCTGGCCGCCGTCGCTCTGCCCCTCGCCGCCGCCGCCGCCGCCCTCCCCGCCGCGCGCAGGCTCCGCGGAGGCCGTCAGCTCGCCGAGCGTGACCTTGATCTGCTGCTCGCGGCCGTCGCGCAGGATGTCGAGCGTCACGTCGGTGCCGGGCTGCGTGGCGGCGACGAGGTTGCGCAGCTCGTTGGCGTCGTTGACCGCCGCGCCGTTGAGACCCGTGATGACATCGCCCTGCCTGACGCCCGCGCGCTCGGCGGCGCTCCCCCTCTGCACCGAGCCGACGAGGGCGCCGCGCGTTTCCTTCAGCCCGAGGCTCTGCGCGATCTCCTCCGTCACCGCCTGCACGACGACGCCGAGCTGCCCACGCCGGACGCGCCCGCTGCTGATGAGCTGCTCCGTGACGCCGCGCGTCATGTTCGACGGGATGGCGAAGCCGATGCCGATGTTGCCGCCGGTCGGCGAGAAGATTTGCGAGTTGATGCCGATCAGCTCGCCCGAAGTGTTGACGAGCGCGCCGCCCGAGTTGCCCTGGTTAATCGAGGCGTCGGTCTGTAGAAAGTCCTCGAAGCTGCCGTCGGAGAGTCCCGTCCGGCGGCCCTTCGCCGAGATGATGCCGGCGGTCACGGTCTGCCCCACGCCGAGCGGGTTCCCGACGGCGAGCACGACGTCGCCCACGCGCGCGCGGTCGGAGTCGCCGAGCGTGAGCACGGGCAAGTCCTTCGCCTCGACCTTCAGCACGGCGAGGTCGGACGGCGGGTCGTTGCCGACGAGCTTGGCGGGGAAGCGGCGTCGGTCTGTGAACTCGACCGTTATCTGCTCAGCGCCGTCCACCACGTGGTGGTTGGTGACGATGTAGCCGTCGGGGCTGATGACGACGCCCGAGCCGAGCGCGCGCTGCGGCACGGAGCGCCCCTCCTGCGGCGCCTGCCGCTGCTGCCTGCCGCGGCCGAAGAAGTCCTGCAACGTCTCTTCGTCTAAGAACGGGTGCTGTCGCGGCAGCCGCGTCAGGCGCACGGCGCGGATGGTGACGACGGCGGGCGCGACGCGCGCCACCACGTCCGCGTACGAGTTCTGGTTGACGGGGCCCGAGGGCGCGACGCCGGCCTGCTCGGCCGGGCGGGGCAGCTTGAACTCGGGCTCCTCCGCGCCCCTGCGGCACCCCGCCAGCGACAGGCCGAGGGAGAGCACGACGGCGAACGCGACGAATGATCTCTTCATAAAACCACCTCTCGGACGCGGGCACGCCCCGGGGCGCGCGCCCGACGAATCTTCTTTTGAAGGAGTTTCCGCTCCGCGTATTTAACAACACTCGGCCGCCGACGCAAAACCCGCGCGAAAAACTGTTGAGTCCCCCGCCGCCGCCGGCGCATCATACGGGCGCGAACGTATGAAGAGGGCACCGGGCATCATCGGCGGCGCGAAGGTTCTGCGAGTCACGTTGAGAACACGGGCCGCGTGCGCCGCGGCGCCGCCGCTGTTCCTGCTCGCGGCGCTCGCGCTCGTCTCGCAGGCGTGCGGCGGCGTGTCGCCGCGGGCGGCGCGCGACGAGAGCGTCTTGAACGCCGTCGCGTCGAAGACGAACGCCGCGACGCGCGAGACCGACTTCGACGAATACATGCGCGCGGACTTCGCCCCGGCCGACGGCTTCGACTTCCCCTTCGGCGACGGCGACGGCGGCGGCTCCTACAACGACCGCGCCACCGGCAAGCGCCACGCCGGCTGGTACGCGGCCACGCGCTTCGCCGAAAGTTACTCGCTCGGCATACACACGGGCGAGGACTGGAACGGCGCGGGCGGCGGCGACACGGACTTGGGCCAGCCCGTCTACGCCACAGCCAACGGCCGCGTCGTCTTCGCGCGCGACTGCGGGCGCCTCTGGGGCAACGTCGTCGTCGTCGAGCACTTCTTCTACGAGAACCACGAGCGCCGCGAAATACGCTCGCTCTACGCGCACCTCGACGAGATGAAAGTCCGCGCGGGCGAGCGGGTGCGACGCCGGCAGACTATAGCGACCGTCGGGCAAGACCCCGAGAAACTCTTCAACGCACACCTCCACTTCGAGCTGCGCACGGACGCGACGCTCGCGCCGACCTACTGGCCCTCCTCCGACGGCAAGGACGTGGCCTGGGTGCGCGAGCACTACGCGGAGCCCACCGCCTTCATCAAGTCGCGCCGCAGGCTCGCCGTCCCGCAGGGCGAGCCCGCTTTAGTCCTCGTAGACCAGCGGCGCTACAAGGCGCGGCTCTACGCCGGCGGGCGCGCGGGCGCGGAGTACGACGTGAGTCTGGGTCAGGGGGTCGGCGAGAAGCAGGTTCAGGGCGACAACAAGACGCCGAAGGGCATGTACTTCGTGATACAGAAACACCGTGGCGAGTTCGACGGCGCGTACGGCGCCTACTACGGCGGCCACTGGATAAAGATCAACTACCCGAACCGCTTCGACGCCGCGCGCGGCCGCGCCGCTCGCCTCGTCACGCCCGCGCAGGAGTCGTCAATCGCGGCCGCGTGGGAGCGCCGCGCCCCGACGCTTGAGACGACGCGCCTCGGCGGCGGCATCGGCTTTCACGGCTGGGCGCGCGAGTGGGAGAACAACGGCCCCCGCCACCTCTCCTGGGGCTGCGTCGTCCTACACCTCTCCGACATCTCAGACTTCTACGACCAAGTTCCCACCGGCGCGATGGTCGTCATCTTCTAGCCCCGCCGCGGACGCCTTTCGCGCGTCTTTTTATGAAGTCATAAACGGCCGTAGCAAGGGGCGCTCAGTTCTCCTCTTCCGGGTCGCCGCCCGCCGGCGGCCCTTGCGCGCCGGCCGGCGGCGTCGTTGGCTTGACGATGACGGCCGGGATGTCGGACGAGCGCGCGAGCGCGTTGAAGCTGCGGAGGTCGTCCGTCATCAACTGGCTCAACTGTCGTAGCTGCGCGTCGATGTTCACCGCCAGCTCGTCGTAGAGCGCGTAGGACTGTTCGGTCGGCTGCGCGTCGGCGCTGGCGACGATGCCACCGAGCGCGGCCAGCTTGTTGTTGAGGCGTATGGGGTAGTTCAGCGGATCCTGGCTGCTCTGGTTCTTCGTCTGGTACAGCGCCTCTTCGACCGCGCGGAGCTTGCCGTCGAGCTGGCCGCCGGCCGCGACGACCGCCTTCGCGCCCGGCTGGTCACCGATGCGCTTGACGAGGTAGTCTATCTGCCGGCGCACGTCGCGTATCTGCGCGACGGCGTTGTGCGTCTCGGTCAGCTTGTCGCGTATCTTCGTGAGCAGCGCGAACTGCTTGTCGAACTCCGCCTGCGTCGTCTGGAGACGCGGGTCTTTCTTTATCTCGAACGTCTGCGTGTGCGTCCTGCCGTCGGCGGTGAGTTTGACCTGATAGGTTCCGGGCACCGTGCGCGGGCCTCGCGTGTCGCCGCCCCAGAGGATCATGCCGGGGAAGCGCGACGCGTCCTCGTAGCGCATGTCCCAGACGAAGCGGTTTAAGCCCGCCTCCACGGAGACGCGCGCCGCCCCGCCCCCGCGACGCCCGACGAATTCGGTGGACTCTTCGCCCGAGGGCGCGCCGGGCTGCTCGGGCGGCTGCGTCACCTGCGCCGAGCCGGGCGCGGTCGACGTGCCGGTCTGCCCGGCCACGCCGCCCGCCGGGGCCGCCGCGGGGCGCGGGGCGCGCGCCGTGAACTTGCGAACGGACTTGCCCGCCGGGTCTATGAACTCAAGCGTCACGTCCGACGAGGGGCGCGACTTGAGGTAGTAGTAGACGACGACCCCGCCCGGCGGGTTCGCGCCGAGCGTCACGGCGGGCGGGAGCGGGCCGCCCCCGCCGCCCGGCATGCGGTAGGCGTCCTCCGGCCTTAAGAGCGCCGTCTCGCCGCCGCCCGCGCGCTGCGCGTCGGTCAACTGGTGGAGCGCGCCCAGGTCGTCCAGAATCCAGAAGCCGCGCCCCTGCGTGGCGACGACCAAATCCTTCTCGCGCTTGTGGACGGCGAGGTCTGTGACGGGCACGTAGGGCAGGTTCAACTGGAACGGCTGCCAGCGCTCGCCGTCGTCGAAGGAGACGTACATGCCCATCTCCGTGCCCGCGTAGAGCAGGCCGCGGCGCGCGGGGTCTTCGCGGATGACGCGCGTGAACGCGCCGTCGGGGATGCCCGCGTCTATCTTCTTCCACGTCCGGCCGTAGTCGGCCGTCTTGTAGAGGTACGGCTTGAAGTCGTCCGACTTGTACATGGTGGCGGCGACGTAGGCCGCGCCCGCGTCGTGCGGCGAGGCGTCGATGGAGTTGACCTGAATCCACTCGGGCATCCCCTTCGGCGTCACGTTCGACCACGTCTTGGCGTCGTCGCGCGTGAAGAAGACGAGGCCGTCGTCCGAGCCCGTCCAGATGACGCCGCGCTGCGCGGGCGACTCCGAGACCGTGAAGATGGTGTTGTAGTACTCGACGCTCGTGTTGTCCTTCGTGATGGGGCCGCCCGTCGGCCCCTGCTTCGACTTGTCGTTGCGCGTGAGGTCGGCCGAAAGCCTCTCCCACGACTGACCCTCGTTGGTCGAGCGGAAGAGGCGGTCGCCCGCCGCGTACAGGGTGTTCGGGTCGTGCGGCGAGAACAGGATGGGGTAGTTCCACTGGAAGCGGTACTTCATCCCCTCCGCCCCGTGCCCCATCGGGTTGTCGGGCCAGACGTTGACCGCGCGGAGCTGCTTCGTGCGGTGGTCGTAGCGCGTCAGGTAGCCGCCGTACGAGCCCGCGAAGACGACGTTCGGGTCGCCGGGCTTCGGCGCTATCCAGCCCGACTCGCCGCCGCCCACGTCGTGCCACGCGTCCTCGCCGATGCCGAACTCTTCGGTGCGGCTGCGGATGGAGATGGTCGAGTTGTCCTGCTGCGCGCCGTAGACGTTGTAGGGGAAGGCGTCGTCCAACGCGACGCGGTAGAACTGCGCGGTCGGCTGATCCTGCTCCGTCCAGGTGCGCCCGCCGTTCAGGGAGACGTTGGCGCCGCCGTCGTTGGCCTCGACCATGCGGTTCGAGTCGTTGGGCGCTATCGAGAGGTCGTGGTTGTCGCCGTGCGGCACGGGGATTTGCGTGAAGGTGCGGCCGCCGTCGTTCGAGCGGTGGAAGCCGACGTTGAGGACGTAGACGCGCTCCGGGTTGAGCGGGTCGGCGTAGATGCGCGAGTAGTACCAGGCGCGCTGCCGCAGGTCGCGCGACTCGTTGACCTTCGTCCAGCTGCCGCCGCCGTTGTCCGAGCGGAAGACGCCGCCGTCCTCCGCCTCGACGATGGCCCACACGCGGTCGGGCGCGGCGGCCGAGGCCGTCACGCCTATCTTGCCTACCACCCCGCGCGGCAGACCCGCGTTGCGCGTTATCTCCGTCCAGGTGTCGCCGCCGTCCGCAGACTTGAAGAGCCCGCTCGCGGGGCCGCCGCTCTCGAAGCCCCACGGGCGTCGGATGACCTGCCAGAGCGCGGCGTACAGAACCGAGGCGTTCGACGGGTCGAACGTCAAATCAATCGCGCCGGCCTGCGGGCCGCGGTAGAGAATCTTCTCCCACGTCCGGCCGCCGTCCTTCGAGCGGAAGACGCCGCGCTGCTCGTTCGGCCCGAAGGCGTGGCCGATGGCCGCGACGTAGACGAGGTCGGGGTTGCGCGGGTGAACCCTCACGCGCGAGATGTGGCGCGTGTCGTCGAGCCCCGCGAGCTTCTTCCACGTCTTCCCCGCGTCGGTCGATTTGTACATCCCGTCGCCGTGCGAGACGTTGCCGCGCAAGGTCTGCTCGCCCATCCCGACGTAGACGACGTTCGGGTCCGACTCCGAGACGGCGACCGCGCCGACCGAGCCGGTCTTAAACGTCTGGTCGCCCAGCGGCTCCCACGTCACGCCGCCGTCGGTCGTCTTCCACACGCCGCCGCCCGTCGCGCCGAAGTAATAGACGAAGGGCTGCGTGGGCACGCCCGCAACGGCCGCCGAGCGCCCGCCGCGGAACGGGCCGATCTGCCTGTAGGCGAGCGGCGCGAGCGGCCTGCGCGGCGTAGTGTTCGCCGCGGCCGGCTGTCCCTGCGCACCCGGCGCCGGCTCCTGCCGCGCGCGGGCGTCGCGCGGCGCGGCGACCATCAGGAGTAGAAGCGCGGCGAGCAGACAGGCCGCGTGCGCGCGACGCGGCGCGAGAAGACGTACCCTCATCATGTGCAAGGCTCCTCGAAGAATGTTCTTGTGTTCCGACCAGGAAAGCTTTAAAACGGCAGTCCCCGACTTTGACGTTTGCGGGACACTATACTTGCCTTTCGCCCGCGCGGGCAATCGACATTTTTTCGCCGGAGGGACGGACTCAAGTTGAGCGCAGAGATAAGGTTCTCGGAGACGCTGACGGACGAGGAGTGCGGGTCGCTCTTCGGCTGGGGTGAGATGATCTTCGGCATCGAGGACGACGCCTACCGCTGGCGGTCGAAGGAGCTGCACTTCATCACGGAAGACGCCGGCCGCGCCGTCAGCCACGTCGGGCTCATCAGGACGAAGGTCAGGGTGGGCGGCCGGGAGGTGACGGTCGGCGGCGTCGGCGCCGTCGTCACTCGCCCGGAGGCGCAGGGGCGCCGCCTCGTCCACGCCGCGATGGGCGAGGCCGCGCGCTACATGTGCGCCGACATGGGCGTCGAGTTCGGGATGCTCTTCTGCCTGCCGCGCCTCGCGCCCTTCTACGAGCGGCAGGGCTGGCAGTTCGTCGAAGACGAGGTCGAGATAGACCAGCCCGACGGCCCCGTCGTCTGGCCCTACCGCGTCATGGTGCTGCCCTGCGGCGGACGCACCTGGCCCGCAGGCCGCGTCGAGGTCGGCGGCCTGCCGTGGTGAGGAGGAAGAAGTATTTGAGTGCTGAGGACTGAGTACAGGTGCGGAGCCGTCACTCAGTCCTCAGCACTCGGTACTTCTTTAATTCTTCCTTTTCCGGGTCACGCGGATGCGCGGGAGGTCGAAGGTGTCCGCGAGCTTGCGGAGCTTGTCCACGTCAACCGCGCCGACGATGTTGATGACGGTCAGCTCCTTGGGCCCGACGACGAGGATGGCCAGCCCCTCGACCCGCCCGCCGGCGCCCGCCACGTAGAGTTCGGCGTCGCCGAAATCCAGCCCGCGCGACTCAACGTCCACGAGCCGCGTCCACCCGGGCGCGCGTAGCTGTTCGCGGACGGCGCTCACGTCCGCCTCCGCGAACTGCCCCCCCGACTTGAACTCGTAGCTCCTGACGTAGACGCCCTTCAAGCCCTCGACCAGCTCCTTGACCGCCTGCTCCTCCGGGTTCTTGTCCGAGAGGATTGAGCCGGCGAACCTGATGAGGAAGCCGTCTATCTCGATGTTGACCGACTCCTCCGCCTTCGGCGCGAGCCGGTCGAGCGAGTCGAGCCGGAGCCGGCCGCCCTGCTGCCGGGCGTGCGCGTCGGGCGCGCAGGCCGCGAGCGCCGCGGCGGCGACGACGAGCGTCGCGGCGAAGCGTGCGAGTGAACGTCTGTTCGGTTGTCTCATGGCTGTTCCGACGCCTCTTGTCTTAAGCCCTGCCGCGTCTTCTGACGCACGTCGCGCAGCTTCGCGCCCGTCAGGCGCAGCGCGTAGACCAACTGCTCCTTCGTCATCAAACGCGTGCTCTCGAAGAGCGACGGGGCGCCGCCGGCGGCGCTCATCGCCTCGAACGCGCCGCCGCCGCCTTCGCCCTTCCCGCCGACACGCGCCGGCGGCGCCGGGCCCTTCTGACGCCTCTGTGCGGACGCCGGCCGCGTCGCCTTCCCCGCGCGCGAACCGCGCCCGAAATCTCCGGGGGCAACACTCTCGTCCTTCATTTCGGCGGCGGCCCTCTCGTCCTTCGACGCGCCGCCCCCCCGCGAGCCGCCCGCGCCGCGCGAGGACTCCGGCGCGGCCGGCGACTTCCCGCGCGTAATTTCCTCGGGCGACTTCTCACGCGCGGCTTCCTCTTGCGACGGCCGCGTCTCGTTGGCGACGGCCGCGCCCTTCGACGCCGGCGTCTCACGCGAGCGAAGCAGCGCCGCCGCGCCCGCGAGCGTGGTGACGAGAAGCGCGGCCGCCGCCGCGAGCGCCCACGGCGCGAAGAGTCTCGACGGGCGCGCGTGCGCGGGCGTGGGCAGCGCGAGCGGGCGCGGCCTGTGCGCGAGCGTCCCGAGCAGCGCTTCCAGCCGCTCGACCTCCCCGTCCGGCTCGCCCTTCTTGTCCCAGAGGTAATCGCTCATCTCCGACAGTCCTTCAAAACTCCCGGCCTTTAAACCTTACCGCCCGCGCCTTCGAGCTTCCGGCGCAGGAGCTTCATCCCGCGGTGCAGGTTCACGCGCACGGAGGCCGGCCGGAGCCCCGTCCGCTCGGCTATCTCGGGGCCGTTCATGCCCTCGACGAGCCTGAGCACGAGCGTCTCGCGGTACGCCTCCGGCAGAGACCTTATGATTTCGAGCACCTCGGCCGCCTCGGCCTCGTGCGACTTCGCCTGCGCCAGTCCCTCGTGCAATTCCTCCGTCTCGCGCGTCCGCCGGTAGAAGTCCGCCGCGCGGTTGCGCGCGATGATGGCGACCCACGGGCCGAAGCGCGCGGGGTCTCGCAAAGCCCCGAGCTTGCGGAAGGCCGAGAGGAAAACGTCCTGCACGAGGTCTGACACCTCGCCGTATGGCACGCGGGCCAGCAGCACGCCGTGCACGAGCGGCGCGTACGCGAGGTAGAGGCGCTCGAAGGCCGCGCGGTCGCCCGCGCGCGCCGCCTCGACGAGCGCGGCCTCCGGCGTCGGCGCTTCCGCCGTCGCCCGCGCCGCCTCCGCGAAGAGCAGGTTGCCGGTCTCCACTTCGTACATGCCTGAAAGATTTTCCGCCGCGGCGGAAGGCTCGTGACCCGACGCCCGCCGCGACTCTCGCCCCCTACGCCGATAAAGACGCGCGCGCGCCCCTCGGCGTTAACACGGGGAAGTGGTGGGCGATAAGTGATGAGTGATAAGAGAAGAGGGCGGGCCTGTTTTTCTTATCACTTGCCGCCCGTCACTTATCACTTAAAAGATTGTGTAGATGAACGGCGCGAGCGCCGAGGACTGCGCGAAGACGAGCAGCGCACCGAGGAGTAGGAGGACGAGGATGATGGGCAGCATCCAGAGCTTCTTGTTCTGGCGCAGGAACGCCCAGACCTCGGCGGCGAGCGATAGTTTTCCCATGACGAGTTAAAATCTCCGACTTCAGAACAGGCGCTCGAACCCCTCGCGCGCCTGCCGGGTCTTCTTGCGCTCGACCCAGTAACTCTCGCCGCGCGGCGCGCGCCGCCGCAGCGGGTCGCGCCGCGCGAGGCGCGAGACGACGCCGTAAGGCGTCACTAAAAGATAGTAGACGAGCGTCAGCAGCACGCGGCTGTTGACGTGCCCGAGCACGACGGCGAACCGCATCCACGCGACGTGGAAGGCGCGCGCCGCCGCCGGCACGAACAGACCCGCCAGGACGAGCGCCGCGCCCAAGCCCCCGAGCACAAAGACGACCGTCGTCCTCCCGCGGTAGAGGTTCCACGCGGCGATGCCGAGCAGCACGGCGGCGACCAGCAGCGCCGACTTGCGCGCCTGCGCGTCCGTCACCGCCGCCGCGCCGCCGCCGTCGCGCGCCACGCTCCCCTTCGGCTCAATCAAGCTGATACTCCTCCTGCCACGAGAGGTCTTCCGCGAACGCGCTCTCGCCCTGCTCGGACTTGAGCAGAACGAAGTCGCCGAGCACGAGACAGTCCATCTCCGTGCGCATGAAGCACGCGTAGGCTTGCGCGGGCGTGCAGACGATGGGCTCGCCGCGCACGTTGAAGGAGGTGTTGACGAGCACGGCGCAGCCCGTCAGCCGCTCGAAGGCCGCGAGCAAATCGTAGTAGGCCGGGTGCTCGTCGCGCCTCACGGTCTGGACGCGCGCGGAGTAATCGACGTGCGTCACCGCCGGGATTGTCGAGCGCTGCACGTTCAGCTTTTCGACGCCGAAGAGCGACTCCTCCTCCGGCGTCGGCGCGCGCCGCAGCCCCTCGCGCACGGGGGCGACGAGGAGCATGTAGGGCGAGTCGCAGTCCAGCTCGAAGTAGTCTCCGACGCGCTCGCGCAGCACCGAAGGCGCGAAGGGGCGGAATGACTCGCGGAACTTTATCTTGAGGTTCATCTGCGACTGCATCCGAGGGCTTCGCGGGTCGCCGAGTATCGAGCGCGCGCCGAGCGCGCGCGGCCCGAACTCCATGCGCCCCTGAAACCACCCGACGACCTTCTCCTCCGCCAAAAGCCGCGCCACCGTCTCGGCCAGCTCCGCGCGCTCGACGCGGCGGTATCGAGCGCCGCTCGTGACGAGCGTCTCCTCTATCTCGTCCGCGCCGAACTCCGGCCCGAGGTAGCTGCCGCGCATCCCGTCCGCGCCGCCCGCGCAGACCTCTTTGACGTTACGTTCATTCCCGAGGTACTGGTACCAGACCGAGAGCGCCGCGCCCAGGCTCCCGCCCGCGTCGCCCGCCGCCGGCTGAATCCAGACGTTTTCAAACGGCCCTTCGCGCAGTATGCGCCCGTTGCCGACGCAGTTGAGCGCGACGCCCCCGGCGAGGCAGAGGTTCTTTTCGCCGGTCTCGCGGTGCGCGTGCCGCGCCATCCGCAGCATCGCCTCCTCGGTCACCTCCTGCACGGAGCGCGCCAAATCCATCTCGCGCCGCGTGATCTCGCCCTCGGGCCGGCGGGGCGGGCCGCCGAACAGCCGGTCGAACTCGCGGTTGGTCATCCGGAGCCCGGCGGCGAAGTCGAAGTACTTCATGTTGAGCCGGAGGCTGCCGTCCTCGCGCAGGTCGACCAGCTCGTCGAGAATCAGCTTGACGTAGCGCGGCTCGCCGTAGGGCGCGAGCCCCATCAGCTTGTACTCGCCCGAGTTGACGCGGAAGCCCGTGTAGTAAGTGAAGGCCGAGTAGAGCAGGCCGAGAGAGTGCGGGAAGTGCAGCTCTTTGAGGAGGTGAAGCTCGCCCCCGCGCCCGTGGCCGTAAGACGAGGTCGCCCACTCGCCGACGCCGTCCATCGTCAGCACCGCCGCCGACTCGAACGGCGACGGGAAGAAGGCCGAGGCGGCGTGCGACTCGTGGTGCTCGGTGAAGAGAACCTTGCCGTCGAAGCCCGCCTCCTTCGACACGTGCTCGCGTATCCAGAGCTTCTCGCGCAGCCACAGCGGCATCGCCATCAGGAACGAGCGCAGCCCCGCCGGCGCGTAGTCGATGTATGTCTCAAGCAGCCGCTCGAACTTCAAAAGCGGCTTGTCGTAGAAGGCGACGTAAGCCAACTCGGCCGGCGTTATCCCCTCGCGCTTCAGGCAGAACTCGACGGCGCGCGCCGGGTAGCGGTGGTCGTGCTTCCTGCGCGAGAAGCGCTCCTCCTGCGCGGCGGCCACGACCCGCCCGTCGCGCACGAGGCACGCCGCAGAGTCGTGGTAATAAGCCGATATGCCGAGGATATACATCTCTGAAGTTTCGCCCCCCGCGGGGGAGCGCCCGCCGCTTTCGGGTTCGGTCGGGCGAGCCGTGGATTATGTCTTTTTTGACCGTGGGCGGCAACTTCGCGCCCCGCCCGCGCGCTTGACAACATACTAATTTAGACTTAATCTAATCTCCGATGACGACCAAAGAGACGCGAGGCAACGTGGAGGCGCGGCTGCGCGAGGCGGAGCTGAGGCTGACGCCGCAGCGCTTCGCCGTGCTCGAATACCTGTCGCGCGCGCCGGGGCACCCGACCGCCGACCAGATCGCGGCCGAGATCAACCGGCGCTTCCCGCGCGCCTCGCGCGCGACCGTCTACAACGCGCTCAAGGCGCTGCGCGACGCGGGGCTCGTCCGCGAGGTCGCGACCGCGGAGGCGTTGACGCGCTACGAGTCGAACGTCGAGCCGCACCACCACTTCGTCTGCCGCTCGTGCGGGGGGATTGAGGACGTGCCGGCGGGGGCGTTCCACGTGCCCGCGCCCGCGCGGGTCGAAGGCGGGCACGAGGTCGAGACAATCGAGGTCACGCTGCGCGGCCTCTGCGGCGCGTGCAAGGGCAAGGGGTGAGGCGCGCGCCGCACGGGAGACAGGCGGCGCGGCCTTTTTCTTTAAACGAGGGTTTTTGAACCGAGGAGGATACGGGAATCATGTCAAGCAAAGCGGCCGCGGAGATGAAGGCGATGCCCATCAACATCGGCATCGGCGAGGGCGAGCGGCGGGCGATAGCCGAGGGGCTGTCGCGCCTTCTGGCCGACACATACACGCTCTACCTGAAGACGCACAACTACCACTGGAACGTGACGGGGCCGATGTTCCAGACGCTGCACCTGATGTTCGAGGGGCAGTACAACGAGCTGGCGCTGGCCGTGGATTTAATCGCCGAGCGGATACGCGCGCTGGGCTTCCCCGCCCCCGGCACCTACGCCGAGTTCGCGCGCCTCAGTTCCATCAAGGAGGAGGAGGGCGTGCCTTCCGCGCAGCAGATGATACGCAAGCTCGTCGAGGGGCAGGAGGCCGTCGCGCGCACCGCCCGCGAGGTCTTCCCCGCGGTCGAGTCCGCGAACGACCAGCCGACCGCAGACCTCCTGACGCAGCGCATGCAGGTTCACGAGAAGACCGCGTGGATGCTCCGCAGCCTGCTCGCCGACGAGGGCACGGCCGCCGCCGCCGGCGCGTAGGGGTTAAAGGCTCGTCAACTTACGGCGGCGAGCACACGTGCGCGATTGCCATTGCGGTCAGAAACGCCCGCGGCGGCGGGTGTGCCTTTGTTACCCGGAAGCGCGGTATCACGAAGGCACACCCGCCGCCGCGGGCGTTTCTGACCTGTTCCGCTTCGCGGGAGATTTTTTGCCCGAGATGGCCTCAAGCGGCCCCGTTTTTGCCTTTCATACCGGCGGGGAGATTTTTCTGTACTGATTGAGGCCAAACCGTATGCAGCAGCGTCCTGAGAAGTTCAGAACGGGGGACGGTGACCCGGAGGCGACGCTCGTCGCGCCGCGTTTCGACGACGAGGAAGCGCGCCGCGCGCACCCCGTCGTGCCGCTCGCACAGCCGGGCGCGCACGCGCCACACGCCGGCGCGTACGCACGGCGCGGCGCGCGACGTTCGTGGCCCACGGCGCTGCTGGCCGTCGCGCTGCTCGCGGTCGCAGCCGTCGGCGGCGCGGTCGCCTCGATGGTCTTGCGCCCCACGCCTTCGGCCCCGCCGGCCGCGCAGGCTCCGGCCGCCTTAGCACCCGCACAGGCGGCAGAGGTTCCCGCGCAGGAAATTCCCACACGAGTCGAGCCGGCGCCGGCCTTGGCGGCCCCGCGCGAAGTCGCGGACACGAATCCGCGGGAAGCTCGCGAAGTTACGGACGGGAAGCCCGAGGCGCGCGCGCCGAGAGACTCGCAGCCGCGACGCGACGAGGGCGCGGCGGTTCGCGTGCGGAACGAGGCCGCGCACGGCGAGCGGGAAAGTTATGAGGACGAAGACGGAGATCGTCGCGGGAAGCGTGAGAGGCGGCGCGAGCGCCGCGAGGACGAAGGCGAGAAGGAGACGCGTAAAGTCTTGAAGCGCGGCAGAGACAAAGCGCCGCGACTCGTTGACGTTCTCGTCAGCCCCGGGAACTGAAGGTTGAAAGATGAAGGCGGGAGATGAGAGGACGACCCTGGGGCCATCCTCTCATCCTCCCGCCTTCACGCTTTCTCTTCCTCCCCCACGCCCGCCAGCTCGCGCGCGATGCGTCGGACGGTGTCGAGCGTGTCTATCTCTTCGGGCGTCTTGTCCGTGCGCTGGCGCAGGATGCGCGGGAAGCGCAGCGCGTAGCCGCTCTTGTGCCGCTTCGATTCCTGCACGCGGTCGAAGGTGACTTCGAGAACTATCTTCGGCTCGACGACGCGGACGCGCCCGTGCGCGAACTCCTGTAGCGTGTGCGCGCGGAACCACTCGGTCAGCTCCGCCAGCTCGACGTCGGTCAGCCCCGAGTAAGCCTTGCCGACGTTGAGAAGCTCCGGGTCGTCCTCCGAACGCCGCACGGCGAAGGTGTAGTCCGAGAGCAGATTGCGCCGCTTGCCGTGCCCGACCTCGACCGAAGTCACCACCACGTCGAGCGTCGCCAGCGCCCTCTTCAGCTTCAGCCACTCGCGCCCGCGCTTGCCCGGCTTGTAGAACGAGCGCGGGTCTTTAATCATCAGCCCCTCGTTGCCCCGGGCGCGCGCCGCGTCGAACTCCTCGTCCAACCCCGACACCCCCGTCATCAGCTTCGCGCCCGACAGACGCACGGCCGCGGCCGGCTCGTCGGGGACGAGCGCTTCGAGCGCGGCGCGCCTCTCGGACAAAGGCGCGTCCGTCATCACGCGCCCGCCCGCGTAGAGCAGGTCGTATGCGACGAAGGCCACGGGCACTCCCGCGAGCAGCTCCTCCGAGACGGTCTTGCGCCCCAGACGCTTTTGCAGTTCGAGGAACGGCATTATCGACGCGCCGCGCACGGGGACTATCTCGCCGTCGAGCACGGCGTCTTCGGGCAGAAGTTTTAACGGCTCGACCAGCTCGGGGAACCGGTGCGTCACCTCGTCGAGCGTGCGCGTGTAGAGCGCGACGCGCCCACCCTGCACGTGCGCCTGCCCGCGTATGCCGTCGAACTTGTCCTCGGCGTAGAACTCTTCGGGCATCGTGCGCGCCACGTCCTCGACCGAGTCGGCGGCCGTTGCGAGCATGAACTTAATCGGGTGGAAGAGCCGCATCGCGACGCCTTCCAGCTCGCCGCGCCGCGCGCGCACGGCCGTCTCGCCGATGTCGCCCGAGAGCATGTTGACGCGCGCCACGTCCGCGAGCGGCCGCGAGAAGGCGCGCGCCACGGCGTCCTCGACCAGCCCCTCCTTCAGGCCGATGCGAAGGTCGCCGACCAGCAGCTTGACGAGGTACTTCGCCTCCGAAGGGGTGGCGGGCGCGAGCGCCGAGACGAGCAGCGCCTTCTTGTTCTTCGTCCCGCGCGTCTCGCTCAGGCGCTCGATCAGCGACTGAATCGAAGCGAGCGTGAGCGTCGGCGCGACGTTGACGGCTCCCTTCGCCTCGGCGAACGCCTCGAACGCCACGTCGCCCGAATCGCCCAGGCGTACGTAGCGCGGCCGCAGGTTTTCGACTTCGAGCCCGGTCACCTCCGAGATGGCGTCGCGCAGCATCCCGCCGCCGACATTCGTCGTCCGCGCGTCGTAGAGCGGGAAGGCGTGACCCGCGAAGTAGCGCGCGGCAATCGAGAGGTCTTCGTCCGCAAGCTCGGCGAAGTACGCGCCGAGCAGCGCGGCCTTCTCAAGCTTCTTCGTCGTAGAGCCCACCGCGTCCGCCACCTCCGCGAAGCGTTGCAGCGTCGCGTTGACGTGCGCGGGCTCTTCGGAAGCCGCCGGCCTCTTCGCCCTCGCCATAAAGGTCTTCAAGCCTCCTCGACGACCACGGCCTCGGGCGAGACGCGGACGGCCTGTGCCGAATCGGGCTCGCCGAAGATTTCGGGGTGGATGATTTTGAGAAGTACCTCCGCGCCCTCGACGACGCGCGGGCCGGGGCGGCTGAAGTAGCTTGTGGCGTCCACGGCCCAGACGCGCCCCTGCCGCACGGCCGGGAGGTCGGCCCAGCCGCTCGGCAGCCGTGCGCTTTCGAGCGCGCGCAAAACGTCCTCCTTGTAGTAGCCGCACGGCGCGAGCACGACGACCTCGGGCGCGTACTCTGCAATCTCCTCGGGCGTCGTCGTGCGAGACTTCCCGCGCGCGTTGCCGAAACTGGCGTCGCCGCCCGCGAACGCCACCTGCTCGGGCACCCAGTGGCCGGGCGCGAAGGGCGGCTCAAGCCATTCGAGGACGAGCGTGCGCGGGCGCGTCTCGACCTCCGTGAGCAGGACGGCGAGCGCGTCGAGCTGCACCGCGAGGTCGCGGACGAGCGCGTCCGCTTCCGACGCCGCGCCGGCCAGCTCGCCGACCCTACGGATGTTGGCGAAGATGTCTTCGATGCAGTTCGGCTCAAGCGAGACGACGCGCGCGTCCGACTCGAAGAGGCGCGCGGCCTGCAAAACGGTCTTGTAGCTGACGGCGCAGACCTCGCACAGCTCCTGCGTGATGACGAGGTCGGGTTTCAGCTCGGCGAGCAGGCGCTCGTCCAGGTTGTAGATGGAGCCGTGGCCGTCGAGCTGCGAGCGGACGGCGTGGTCTATCTCGGCGCTCGACATCTCGGCGTGCGAGATGCGGCTCGCGGTGAGCACGGGCTTTCCGACGACCGCGGGCGGGAAGTCGCACTCGTGCGTGACGCCGACCAGGTTCTCTTCGAGCCCGAGCGCGCAGACGATCTCCGTCGCAGACGGCAGGAGCGAGACTATGCGCGGCCGCTTCCCCATCGAAACCCTTCCCTTTCCATCGTTAAAAAACTTGGGGCGAGGTTGGCGCACGCGCCGCGCCCCTGTCAAGCAGGTGCCAGAGAGGTGCCACGCAATGCCGGGCAGATGCCGAGCAAGCGCCCCAAGCCTTTTGCCCGCGCGCGCACGCGGGAGTACAATCCGTCCCGATAGTTCAAAGTCTCACGTTCAAAGTTAATGACGCCGACTTTGAAGCCCGATTTCAGACTTTGAACCTCGAACTTGAGACTTTGAGCTTATGATTGTTATGAAAGAGCAGAACGATTTGCGCGTCGAGGGCGTGGTCGATCACATCGCGGTCAAGACCGAGGACATGAGCGCGGACGTGCGCGAGTACGAGCGGCTCGGCTTCCGCGTCGAGACGCTCTACGAGGACTGGGCGATGCTGCGCGACGCGCGCGGCTTCGGCGTGGCGCTCCTGCCCGAGGGCTCGAAGCACCCGCAGCACATCGGCATCCGCGTCGAGACGCGCGAGGCGCTGGAAGAGGCCGCGCGGCGCGAGGGGCGACCCGTCAAGGAGCACCGCGACCGCTCGCTCTCCTTCTACACGAAGGGCGTCGGCGGCCGCGCCGTCGAGGTCATCTACTACCCGCCGGACTACGGGAAAGAATAGTTCAAAGTCGCAAGTTCAAAGTTCAAAGTTAAGAGCCTTGTTTCCAACTTTGAACTTTGAACTTGCGACTTTGAACTCTGACTATGCACAGCCTCCTTTTCGTCTTCGAGTTTCTGGGCACGACCGAGCTGCTGGTGGTGGCGGTGGTCGCGCTCATCCTGTTCGGGCCGCGCAAGCTCCCCGAGATAGGCCGCACCGTGGGGCGCGGCATCGCCGAGTTCAAGCGCGCCTCCGACGACTTCAAGCGGACTTGGGAGTACGAGGTCGAGATTGAGCGGCGCGCGCCCGCGCCCGAAGTGAGCGCGGCGACGCACGAATTCGGCGCGGGAGCAGGCGCGGAGGCCGTTTCACAGGACGCCGCGGACGCCGCCGAACCCGCCGGCGCCGACGCGCAACCGGAGATGTGGGGGACGCCCATCGCGCGCGGCTCCGAGGAAGTGTTCGCCGGCGACGGCGGCGACGCGCGCACGGGCGACGCGCAGAAGCGCGCCCGCGAAGAAGACGAGATTAACGCTTCCTGAACCGCGCAACGGCCCGGCGCGCACTCTCTCGGCGATTACGAACCGGCCCGCCGGACTTTCTCAGACACCCGAGATGGCTTCGACCCTTCTGGACACAGGCAACGACGAGGAGCAGGAAGGACGCCAGCTCGGCGGGCAGATGTCCTTCCTCGAACACCTCGACGAGCTGCGCCGGCGCATCATACGCTCGGTCGCCTTCGTCTTCGTCGCGCTCGTCCTCTGCTGGTTCGTCTCCGACCGCATCTACAACTTCCTCGCCGTCCCCGTCCGCCGCGCTCTCTCGGAGGCCGCGCAGCGCCCCGTCCCGCTCCAGGGACTGACGGGCGGCGAGCAGATCGTCTCGCTCGACAAGGTTCAAGAGGGCGACGCCGGCCGCTACGTCTTCGACGAGACGACGAAGATCGGGACGAGCATCGTCCCGGCGGGCGCGTCGGTGGCGGCGCGCGTGGCGCGCGGGGCCGACGGCCAGCTCGGCGTCTTCACCGACGAGCAGATCTTCGCTGGCGCTTCGGTCATCCCGAAGGGCGTGCGCCTGCCGGCGGACCTCACGGCCGCGGCGGCGCGCGCCGGCAGGCTCCCGAACGAGGAGGACAAGCTGGTCGTGCGCACGGCGGTCGAGCCCTTCTCGCTCTACTTACAGGTGTCGCTCTACGCCGCGTTCTGCCTGTCGGTGCCGTTCCTTTTGTGGCAGGTCTGGGCCTTCATCGCGCCGGGGCTCTACCCGCACGAGCGCGGCTGGGCGCTCCCGTTCGTGCTGATGTCGAGCCTGTCGTTTATGGCGGGCGCGGCCTTCGCCTACTACGTGCTGTTCCCGCCGGCGGTCACGTACCTGCTGGGACTCGGCGAGAACTTCCGGCTCTTCCTCAACGCGTCCGACTACTTCGACTTCATCATCATCGTCATGCTGGCGATGGGCATAGTCTTCCAGATGCCTGCGGTGACCTACGTGCTCTCGCGCATCGGGCTGGTGGACGCGCGCTTCCTCGTCGCGCACTGGAAGGTCTCGGCCGTCGTCATCCTCATAGCGGCGGCCGTGCTCTCGCCGACCAACGACGTGCCGAACATGATGCTCTTCGCCGCGCCGATGGTCGTCCTCTACCTCATCTCGGTGCTCGTCGCCTGGATGTTCGCCCGGCCGCGCACGGCGGAATAGCCCCGCTGCCAAAACTATTGCATTCTCGGCCGCGCGGCGTTACTCTGACGCCCACGGGCGTTGCCTCCGCACTCCGACGCCCGCAAGACACACTAATGCTTAGCCGCCACTAAGCAGCTTGCCCCGTCTGAGTTGACGAGCGGGCTTAAAGAATCGACGGCAGAACGGCCAGCAGGTCTAAAGCGACCTGCGCCAGACTCCCCGACACGCCGGGTGTGTGTATTATCCCGGGTGTGTGAATCTCGCCGTTAAGTGTTTCGCCGCCTGTCGCCGGCGCTTCAACCGTTGAGTTTGGCGGCGGCTGTGGGGCGGGCGGAGTGGGCATCTCCCCCGCGAGCACGGGGCAGCAGAGCATCAGCATTAACGCAGCGACACATGTTATTTTTCGCATCGGTCT
>DASWNR010000549.1:0-3207 GCA_036399155.1 Pyrinomonadaceae bacterium | reverse complement strand
TATGCCAGCACCCGTTAGACCGACACACACCGCGAGGGGGTTTAAGCGCGGCACGCACATAGCCGCCGTGCTCTCGTTCATCATCACGCTCGGCGCTGGCGGCGCAGCGTGGTATGTCAACTCTTCCCGCGCCGCCGCTGAGATGCCCGTTCTTGCGCTCTTGAGCCTAGTGAGAGACGTTCGCTCCTTCCACGGCCTCGACGGGGCGTTTCCCGCCGACCTGTCGGCATTACAGGACAAGGTTTGGACTCCGCGGGGTAAAGGGTTCTTCAAGCTGTCGGAGGCGAATCATTCTTTCGTCGCCGCGAACTACTATTACCTCTATAACGCGGTCGGGCCTCACGAGGCCAACATATGGGCCGTGCCGCTCGGGAGATACCGCGCGCAGTATCCCACGATGTACGTCAAGATTCGCAACAACGAATCCGTACCTACGGTGTGGCAAGGGCCTGCGCTCGATTTCGAGCAGATTAAAAAGATTTACGGCGGGATGCCCGACGCCGAGTTGATCGCGCTCGGGTTGAAGTTGCAGGAGTCTCCGGCCGCGCCGCCGGCTCCGGGTCAGTATCCCCCCGCACCAGGCGGGGCCGGGCAAGCTGCGCCCGCGCAGAATGCTCCGGCGCAACGCCAGTCCCCGAATGACAGTCCTTTCCGGTTCAAGATGTGAGAGGCGGCGCAATGATTACCAGACGGCAGAAATTCCTACTCGCAGCGGTCTTGCTTGTGGCGCTGGCGGCTCTCCTGGGTCACATGGACCGGGTAGCGAAGGCACGCCGCGCCCGTCAGACCGGCTCGGCCGCGGTCACGCTCGTTAAGCGCGAAGAGGGCTGCGTCATGTGCGGTTCGACGGTGGGCTACATCGCGGAGGAGGTTACTTACAGCTTCGTGGTGAACGGCGTATCACACAACGCTTTTGACGTGTACGAATGCTCCGCGCGCGAGTGTTCCCGCCGCGTCTTCCCCAAAGTATGTTACGACCCCGACAAGCCCGATGAATACCCCACGCTGGTAGACGCCGACGCGCGTTGCGGGGCTGAGTAAATATAATCCGGTGAAATGTCGTGTCGCCTCGACCGCTTCACTCGTAAATGACCACCGGCGCTGAAAACGTGCCGTCCTCGCGTGACATTACCCTGTAATAGAAAATCACGCCTCTCAGACGCTCGACTATTAGAGTTTGGCGCTCGCCCTCGCGCGTCGAAGTCACGGCATAGATAACCCGATAGCCGGTCCCTCCTATGGTCAACTCATCTCCCCTCTTGTAACCCGGCTCCTTCTTTTCGACCGCGACGGGCACGCAACCGTGTTCACCCGCGGGGCTGAAAAAATGAAAGCCGCATAAAGCTTTCTGACAGTCGCTGCAACGTCCGCACAGTGCGCCACGGCAACCCGGCGCGGCGCACGTAAGGGCCTCGGCCGCCTCCGGCACGCCGTAAATATAGGCGTCGCGCTCACCCCACTTATTTGTACCGCCGTCGCCGTCCATCTTAAATTTCTCCTTATAGCAGTAGGGTTATAGACTCCTCGATTTCCGCCTCGACCTCGGCGGTCGCCGCCGCTTCCGCCCCTCCCGCCTCCGACGCGACGCCTTCGGATAGCTCCGGGTTCTCCGCAAGCTCGCGCGCCTGCCGCTCGACCGGATCGGCCTCGCGCTCTGCCGGTGACTTCTCTCCCTGCGTCCTCTGCGAACTCTGTGCGCCGGGGTCGTTCGCAACGCGCCCCTCGGCGAGCGCGTCCTGAACAATGCGGCTGAACTGCACCTGCTCGGCCTGGCGCTCGGTCAACTCGGCCAGCTGCTCAAGCCGCGTCAACTCCTCCGGCCTGAGACCGCCGCCGAACCTTTCTATCTCCGCTGCTTCCTTGCTCGTAAACTGCGGCTGCAACTCCTCGCCCGGCAGCTGCGCGCGGTACTCTTCGGCAATGTCACGCGCCGCCTCGTGGAAGTCGCGCGCCTCCTCGTGCGCCGTCCGCAAACGCGCCTCTTCTTCACCCAACGCCCGCTCGATGGCTTCTCGCTTCGCCGAGTCCGCGGGGGATTCGGCGATCCATCTGCTGAGCTTGTCGAGCCACGACTTAGGCTCTGTCTCTTTGAGGTTCCCTACCTCCTGCGTGCCTTCCGGCGTGGTGTATCGAATCTGCGTTAAGTCCCTGAACTCTTGGAACTGCTCTAGCCGGCTGGCCGCGTCGCGCATCCTCGCGTCGGTGACTATTTCGCGCGCGACGGCGCGGCCTCCGAAGGCCGTCCGGTGGGCTTCCATCAAACTTTCGGGGGTGAGCGGTTCGCCGCTGGCTCTCAGGCTTTCGACGGCTTCGCGCCCGGCCGCTTTCCAGATCGCCTCTTCGCCCGTCAACTCCTCGATTTTCTCGGAAGCTAACATGCGGTTCGCCGGCACTTCCTGGCCTGCCTTTTCGAGACGGTGTATCTGCTTCGGCGTCGGGTCAAGCTGGCGCATCGCCTCCTTGATGCGGTCCTCGACCAACTCCCGCGCCGCCTCCTCCGGCGTCTTGCCCGCCGCGAGGTCGCCCGTTAGCTTCGTCACCTCTTCGGTGACGCGCTGGGTGGCCGCGCGCTCGTACTCGCGCAGCATCTCGCCGTCCCGAAGCTCCATCGAATTTGTTTCGAGACGGCGTAGCTCCCAATCGCTGTACTTCGCCTCGGCGGGTTCAAGGCCGCGGAGGGCACGCGCGGCCGTCTCCTGCTCCTGAATCTGCCCCAGCGTCTCCGTGACGCGCGCCTGCGTCGAAATCTCGTTATTTAGCTCCTGCTGGCGCGCTTCTATCTTCTCCTGAACCTGCGGGCGCAGGGCCTTCATGTGCTCGATGCTCTCGGACGCCGCTTGCGCCAGCTGCTCGGCTTCTTTACCGCGCTCGTACCACTTATAGATTTGAATGCCGATGCGGACGGCCTTCACTACGGGGTGATGCTTAATCGGGTAAAGAGGACTCAGCGAGCTTAGACGGAGTGAGTTCAAAGGGTTGTACCTTTGAAGTATCTGCTGCTTGAACAGATTTACCGCGAGGCCGTTCGAGCCGAAGAAACGGCCGCTCGTGCTCAAGTATTCAAGCTCGCGCTCCCTGCGCGCCTGCTCCTTGTCAACGTCCGATAATGACCACTTCTTATCCTCGCCCTCGATCTCCCACTTTCTGTTATGGGATGATTCTCTGAACTCCTCTTCACGCTTCTGCGCGACCTTCAAATCCCCTCTG
>DASWNR010000548.1:0-2449 GCA_036399155.1 Pyrinomonadaceae bacterium | reverse complement strand
TCGGCATCGACGCGCTGGTCGCCGTCGGCGGCGAGGGCACGCTCGCCATCGCGTTCGAGTTCCACCGGCTCGGCTTCCCCGTCGTCGGCGTCCCCAAGACCATCGACAACGACCTCGCCGCCACCGAGCTGACCTTCGGCTTCATGACCGCGCTCGACATCGCGACCGAGGCGCTCGACCGCCTGCACACGACCGCCGAGTCGCACGACCGCGTGATGATTCTCGAAGTGATGGGGCGTCACGCCGGCTGGATCGCGCTCCACTCGGGCGTCTCGGGCGGCGCGGACGTCATCCTCATCCCCGAGATTCCCTTCTCGGTCGAGCAGGTCGCGCGGAAGATTCGGCAGCGCGACGCGTGCGACTCGCAGTTCACCATCATCGTCGTCTCGGAGGGCGCGAAGGAGGTCGAGGGGCACGAAATCTACGCGGACGGGGGCGACCGGCAGGGCTCGCCGCGCCTCGGCGGCATCGGCCACCACCTCGCCGGCGAGCTGTCCGAGATGACGGGCAAGGAGGCGCGCTGCGTCGTCCTCGGCCACCTGCAACGCGGCGGGAGCCCCAACGCCTTCGACCGGATGCTGGCGACCAACTTCGGCTCGGCGGCGGTGCGCGCTCTGGCGCGCGGCAAGCACGGCGTGATGGTCGGACTCCACTCCGCCAACGTCCGCACGGTGCCGCTCGAAGAGGCCCTCATCAAGCTCAAGACCGTCCCGCCCGAGAGCCAGCTCGTCCGCGCCGCGCGCGACGTGGGCATCTCGTTCGGCTCGCCCGACGAGGAGAAGCACCACCACGACGAGGGCTGCGAACAGTAGCGGGAGGTGACGAGTGACGGGTGATAAGTGGCAGGAGAAGAAAACGGGACTTGTTCTTTCTCATCACTTATCACCCATCCCGCGTCACTTCGGTTATAATCGCGCGCGCGGAAGAAACAGCAACGGAGGTAGTGGAAGTGACAGAGGCCGTCAAGCAGAAGCTACAGCATGAGCTGGACGAGCTGGATCAGGAGCTGCGCGTCGTTCTGCCGCAGCAGATCAAGACGGCGAAGGAGTGGGGCGACCTGCGCGAGAACGCCGAGTACCACGCCGCGCTCGCGCGCCAGCAGTTCGTCCAGGCGCGCATCCAGCAGCTCCGCCAGCGCCTGCGAGAGGTCTCCTCCATCGACCTCTCGAAAGTCCCGCACGGCAAGGCGGCCTACGGCTCGACCCTCGTCCTCTACGACGCCGAGCGCGAGGAGGAGGTCACCTACCGCCTCGTCACCCCGGAGGAGTCCGACCCGAACGCCGGCCTCATCTCGACCACCTCGCCCGTCGGACGCAGCCTGATGGGGCGCGAGGAGGGCGACGAGGTCACCGTGCGCACGCCCGCCGGCGCGCGCAACTTCGAGATCAAAAAACTCACCACCCTCCACGAACAGCAGCCGCAAGAGGGCGACTGACCGCCGCGCGCGGCGGCCGTCCGGGGCACTTCCTTGACAACGCTTCCGGCGCGTTCCTATGATGAACCGTCATTCAGTGGGCGCGCGCTTTTTGCGCGTCTTCTCATTCGTCGACACGCGGTAAGAGGGGCTTTTAAAACTTGTTCGGGGCGAGCATCGGACGCGGCGCGAGCCGGATCATTGGCGCGATGGTGCGCGGGCTCGCGCGCCGCCGCATCAACCCGAACCTGCTGACGGTCATCGGCGTCTCGATCAACGTCCTCTCGGGCGTGCTCTTCGGGCTCGGCCACTTCTTCTGGGCCGGCGTCGTCCTCATCGTCGCCAACCTCTTCGACATGCTCGACGGTCAGGTCGCGCGCCGAACGGGGCAGGTCACGCCCTTCGGCGGCTTCCTCGACTCCACCTTCGACCGCATCTCCGACATGGCCGCCTTCGTCGGCCTGATGACCTTCTACGCGCGCGACACGGCGCACCACTCGACCTTGAACGTCCTGCTCGCGGGGCTCGCGATGGTCGGCTCGGTGCTCGTCTCTTACGCCTCCGCGCGCGCCGAGAGCCTCATCCCGAAGTGCGACGTGGGCTTCCTGCGACGCCCCGAGCGCGTGGTGCTGCTCATCATCGGCGCGCTCTCGACGCACCCCGGCTCCGAAAGCCTCTTCGCCAACCGGATGCCGGCCGTGCTCTGGATTCTGGCGGTCGGCTCCTTCTGGACTTTCGCTTACAGGGTCTACCACACCTGGAGCGAGTTGAACCGCCTGAGCGCGCCGGCCGCCGCCGCCGCCCAGGCCCCGGCGCAGAGCCTCGCGGCGTCGGGCGAAGAGCCGGCGGCACACGGCACACCTTCCGCGCCCGCGGGCGCATCCAACACCGACACGGGGCGACCCGGGCGCACACGCCACCGCGGCGAGCCGCGCCCAAGCCCCGCGCTGACCAAGGGGGAGTGAACTTTTTGAAGTACTGAGTGCTGAGGACTGAGGACTGAGTGAAGACAAGAGACTTCTTAACACTCAGTCC
>DASWNR010000547.1:0-11468 GCA_036399155.1 Pyrinomonadaceae bacterium | reverse complement strand
AAGAGGGGCATTATGGCTGAAAAAAGTTCAAAGTTCAAAGTTCCAGGTTCAAAGTTTTTGGTTCGGCCGGCAACTTTCAACTTTGAACGTGGAACTTTGAACTCATTCGAGCCCGACGGCCGTGTGCGCGGGCGTGAGCGTGTCCCCGCGGCGGTCGTTGCGCAGCTTGAGGAGCGCGACGACGGCGAGGTAGAGCGCGAGCGCGACGAGCGCGGCGGAGGCGACGGCGTTGACGAGTTCCACGTCGAGCCCCCTCGTCGCGCGCAGGTTGCCGACGGCCATCGTCGAGAGCGCCCAGAGCGTGATGACCAGCACAAAGACCATCGGGACGAGCGTGTAGGCGATGCGCTTGCGCGCCTGGTAGAGCCACGCCGTGACGGTCAGGAGCGTCAGCGCGGCGAGCAGCTGGTTCGACGCGCCGAAGAGCGTCCAGAACTTCGACCACGAGTTCGGCGGCGCGAACGCGATGAAGTAGACGGGGGGCGCGATTGTCAGGAGCGTCCCCGCGAGCGCGCCCGCGCGCGAACGCCAGTCGAAAAGCTCCTGCACGATGTAGCGCCCGAGGCGCGTGCACACGTCGAGCGTGTCGAAGACGAAGGTCGAGAAGGCCATCGCGCCGAAGGTCGTGGCGAAGGCGAGGTGGTCGGGGCCGATGATGAGCGTCAGGAAGCGCCCGATGCCGTTGCCGTAGATGGTGCCGGCGGCGAGCGGCTTGCCCGCCGCGTCGGTGAGCTGCGTGGCGATCATGATGGTGACGAGCGCGATGAGCGCGACGAACCCCTCGGCGAGCATCGCGCCGTAGCCTACGGCGCGGATGTGCGACTCGCGCTCGACCTGCTTCGAGGTCGTGCCCGAGCAGACGAGGCCGTGGAAGCCCGAGCACGCGCCGCACGCGATGGTGACGAAGAGGAAGGGGAAGAGCGAGCCCGTCATGCCCGGCACCGTCCAGCCTTTGAACGCCGGCTGCTGAATCTCGTACCCGCCGAAGAAGACGCCGACGATGCCCAGGGCGATGGCCGCGTAGAGGATGAACCCGCCGAGGTAGCCGCGCGGCTGCAGGAGCGTCCAGACGGGGACGACCGACGCGACGCAGCAGTAGGCGAGAATGAGTAACCCCCAACCCTTGTGCGACATGACGAACGTGTTCGACATCAGCGTCCCCGCCCACGAGAGCGCGAAGGCCGCCGGCACGAAGACGACGGTGACGAGCCAGAGCGGCGGGTCGAGGTACTTCTGCACGAGACCCAGCACGAGCGAGAGCCCGAGGTAGAGCACGCTCGCCGCCGCGACCGCGCCGCCGGGGTTGAAGGCGACCGTCGCGGCCTTTAACTCCTCGGAGCCGGCGACGAAGGTGCCGGCCGTGATGTCGGCGAAGGCGACGATGACGTAGACGAGCGCGATCCAGATGAAGGCCATCATCGCGCGCCCGGCCTTCGTACCCAGGTGCTCGCGCGTGATCTCTGCGACCGAGGTCGCGCCGTGGCGGACGGACGCGGCCAGGGAGGTGAAGTCGTGTACGGCGCCGATGAGGACGACGCCGAAGCCTATCCAGAGCAGACACGGCAGCCAGCCGAACGCCTGGCAGGCGATAATCGGCCCCGCGATGGGGCCGGCCGCCGCTATCGCCGAGAAGTGCTGGCCGAAGAGGTAGAACGGCCGCGTCGGGACGAAGTCCAGGCCGTCGTTGACCTCGCGTGCGGGCGTCGGCCGCGAGTCGTCGAGGTCGAACTGCCGCGCCACCCAGCCGCCGTAGAGGTGATACGCGGCGACGAGCACCAGCAGGAATCCGATTGCGAGCAGCGTCAGGCTCAAGGCAGGAACCTCCGTCCGAACCCCCTGCGGGGCGAGAGCGCGGAGATTATAAACACGAAGACCCGCGCGCGGGAATTATTAACCGCGCGGGGCCGAGGGGTGCCGGGGCGTCGGGGCTTAAAGGATGAACGCGCCGAGGGTGAGCAGCGGGCGTCCGGCGAGCGCCTGCCAGAAGACGAGCGAGACGCCGGCCGCGTAAAGAAGCGCGAAGGCGAGGACGCAGGCGACCTGCCGGCGGCGCGTCCAGTCGGGCCTGTAACGGCTCAGGAGGAAGCCCGCGAGCGGGAGCAGTTGGAGCGCGTGGAAGCCGAGGAAGTGCGCGACGCGCAGGTCGCCCGAGCGCGTGCTCCAGTTGACGAACGGGAGTCCGGGCCCGCCGTCGGGCGCGCCGACCGTGTGCGCCATGTTGGAAACCATCGCCATCCCTTCGAGGCTCCCGAGGAAGAAGAGGAGCAGCCCCGCGCGGATGCCCCAGAGGTACGCGGGCGCGAGCGGCTCGGAAGTGCGCAGGAAGAAGAGCAGGAGCGCGACGGCGACGAGCAGCGTGTTGAAGCTGATGAGAAACCCCATCGTGCTGAAGACGGCGGCGTCGAAGGGCGTCGCCACGTTGAAGTGCGAGGTCGTCCCGCGCGCGGCCTGCGTGACGAGGCAGACCATCTCGCCGGCGAAGACGAGAGCCGTGCCCCAACTGACGACCCGCACGGCGCGCGGGTGCGTGCGCAGGTAGCCGACGAACCACGCCAGCGTCCACACGTAGGCCGTTATCGACACGCAGAACTTCATGGGCTTGACCCACGGGTTGATGCCCGCGACCGTGCGCGAGTCGAACGGCGCGACCGCAAGCAGCGCGGCGAAGAGCGCGAGCGTGCCCCAGCCCGTCAGCGCGAGCACGCGGTCGCGCCGGTAGACCTCGCCGAGAAATTCGCGCGCCGTCATACGACCTCTCCCCCGACCGACAACTTACGGCGCAGCGCCGCGCGCAGCGCGAAGTAGAGCAGAAGCCCGGTGGGCCCGAGCAGGAAGGTGAGCGCGAGGCAGGGCACGACCAGCAGGTGGTGGATTCCCGTGCGCTGCGCGTCGCGCACCTCCCACGCGCCGACGAAGAGGTCGAAGGCGAGGTAGTGAATCCACCCGGCGAGCAGCACCCAACGGTTCTGGAAAAGCTGCGACACGCCTTCGAGCGAGCCGAAGTCGCCCGGCGTCCGCCCGAAGCTCGTCGCCACCAGCCAGAGGTAGACGAGCGCGAGCAAGAGCGGAATCACGACGGGGCAGACGAGCCGCGCCGTCCACTTCCACCGCGGCAGAAGGACGAGCAGCAGCCAGCCCGGCAGGACGAGCATGCCACACAGCGAGAAGAGTTGTTCGGGTGACACGGCGGGTGGGCCTCCTTCTACGCAGACGGGTACATGGGGGATAACGAAGGCGCGCCCCGTTAAGTTCCTGCGCGCTCCCGGCGAGGGGCGCGTCTGTTTTAGGCGACGAAGCTTTCGTCGATGCGTATGTCGCGCCGGGCGAGTTCGGCGACGAAGGCGTCGGCGGGGATGCAGCGCTCCTGCGGGACGGCGCCCTTTCGTGTGGTCAGGCCGCGCGCCATCGTCTGCGCGATGATGGAGGCGGGGAAGGCGGTGGTGCGCTGCATCGCGGAGAGGCCGGCGCGCTCGTCGAAGCGGTCGATGATGTCGTAGCGCAGCCGCGCCGCGCGCGCCTCGCCCGAAAGGTGGCCCGCGAACTCAAGACGGACGAGCACGGCGTCGGGCTCGTCCGCCGGCAGGTGCCGGTGGAGCATCTCGCCGAGCAGGCGTCGGGGCGCGAGGCGCGCGCCGTCCATCTCGACGGGGTCGCCGCCCGCGAGGCCGAGGTCGATGAGGAGGCGGAAGCGTTCGCAGTGGCCGGGGTAGCGTATGGTCTTGTAGTCGAGTTCTCTGACTTCACCGAGGAAAGTTTCGGGGAGCGTCGAGGTGCCGCCCGAGGTCTGGAAAGCCTCCATCCGCCCGAAGGGCTCTGGGAAGTCGAGCGACTCAAGCTCGGTCATCGACTCGACCTCTATCAACTCGCCGCCGCGTATGACGCGCGCTCGCTCGACGTACTCGTTGATCAGCCCTTCGACCGAGAAGACGATTTGATAGTCGAGCGGCGGGCGCGGATTCTGGGGGAGCCCGCCGACGCGTATGTGCAGCTCGTCGAGCCGCGAGAAGCGCGCCGCGCCGTGCGCCGCGAGCACGGAGACCATGCCGGGCGCGAGCCCGCAGTCGGGGACGATGTTTATCCCCGCCGCGCGCGCCTCCTCGTCGAGCGCGAGTTCGGCGTCGGCGACCGCGTTGTTGCCGCCGAGGTCGCAGAAGTTCGTCCCGGCCTCGACGGCCGCGCGCGCGAGTGAGAGGTTGTGAAAGTACGTGACGCAACTGACGGCGGCGTCGTGGCCGCGCATCAGCCCGACGACGCGCGCGCCGTCTTCGACGTTCACCCGCGCGGCCACGACGCGCGGGTCGCGCAAAGTCTCGGCGACGGCGCGCGCGCGCCCCTCGTCCACGTCGGCGATTGTCACGCGCTCGACGCCCTCCGAGTTGTGCGCGAGGTCGTAGGCCGCGCCGAGTCCCATCCGCCCCGCGCCTAGAACCAGGATTTTCATAAGTCGGTAGACATCGGGCGGCCGTTCAGGAGCACGTCGTTATTGTGCTGTGGCATTGCGAGTCGGGGGCGAGCCACGCCTCGACGTTCTTGTGGCGGACGCGCGCCCAGCGGCCCTTGCAGCCGGTCAGCGCGACCTCGGTCTCGTTGGCCAGCCGCAGGACGACCGCGCCGCGCTTGCTCGGCTCCTTGTAGAGCTTGACGCGCGGCTCTTCGGGGTCGAGGCCGGCGTAGTCCTTCGTCTGCGTGGCGAGGCCGGGGCCGTAGACCCAGCCCGCGCCCTTGAAGACGTTATCGCCCGACTCCATCCTCTCCGCCTCGGAGACGCGCACCCACTGCCCCGAAGCGCCGGTGACGTGAACCATCAGCGAGTACTCGTCGTGCGGCAGCTTGCCGACGGCGGCGAACTGTTTGCCCGGCCCCTGACGCACGTTGACGCCCTGCGGGTCGGGGTCGAGGACGTATACCCAGAGGTCGCAAGGCGTCTCGGCGGCCGTCACGGCGGGGGGCTTCGCGGCGGCAGAGGCGCCCGCCTGCGTCGCCTCGACACGGCGCGAGGCCGCCGGGGCCGCGAGCAGGACGGCCGCGAGCGCGACGCCGAAGACGAGTGTGAATCTCATACCCTTTGAACCTCCCCCCGAGCCTCCCCCGGACTCGGGGGTTCGCGCGGGTCGGTTTTAGCCTTCGACCGGCTCGCCCTCCACGCGCTTGTGCAGGTTGCTGTGCCTGTAGCCGTAGAGGAAGTAGATGACGAGCCCGGCGGCGAGCCAGAGGCCGAAGCGAATCCAGTTGGTGATGCCCAGCTCGGTCATCAGGTAGCCGCAGGTCAGGAGCCCGAGCACGGGGATGAGCGACAGACGCTTGACGAAGCAGGCCACCGTCAGCGCGGCCGAGAGGATGATGAAGACCCAGTACGGAATCTTGTGGCTGAAGGCGGCGAGCGCGCCCTCGCCCTCGACGGTCGGCGTGGCGCTCGTCAGGTACGAGAGCACCTCCGGCCTGTAGAGGAGGATGAAGCCCCAGACGAGGACGAAGGCCGCGGGGATGATGTAGCGCGAGCTGAGGTAGGGGACGTAGCGCCCTCCCTCGTTGCCGGTCAGGATGAGCACGCCGCCCGAGACGAGGACGAAGGCGAAGAGCGTCCCGATGCTCGTCAGGTCCGTGACCTCGGTCAGGTTCATGAACAGCGACGGGATGGCGACGACGAGCCCGGTGACGATGGTCGAGAACCACGGCGTCTTGAAGCGCGGGTGGATGGACGAGAAGATTTTCGGCAGCAGCCCGTCGCGCGACATCGCCATCCAGATGCGCGGCTGACCCAACTGGAAGACCAGCAGCACCGTGGCCATCGCGACGACCGCGCTCACCGCGACGATGCCGGCCATCCAGTCGACGCCCGCGCGCGAGAAGACGTGCGCCAGGGGGTCGCCCACGCCCTCGAACTCCTTGTAGCTGACGATGCCGGTCAGCACCAGCGCGATTGCGATGTAGAGCACCGTGCAGATGACGAGCGAGAGGATCATCCCGAGCGGCAGGTCGCGGCGCGGGTTCTTGCACTCCTCCGCGGTGGTCGTGATGGCGTCGAAGCCGATGTAGGCGAAGAAGACGGCCGAGACGCCGCGCAGCACGCCGCCGATGCCGTTGGGCGCGAACGGCGACCAGTTGGCGCGGTTGACGTAGAAGGCCCCGACCGCGATGACGAGCAGCACCACGCCGACCTTGACCGCCACCATAACGTTCGCGGCGCGCTTCGACTCGCGGATGCCGACGTAGACGAGCGCCGTGATGATGAACGTGATGAGCAGAGCCGGGAGGTCGCAGATGACGCGCAGGCCCGCGACGGTCGGCGCGCCCTGCCACGCCTCGGCCGCCGCGCGCATCCCGTCGGTGATGTCGGCCGCCTTGCCCGAGGCCGTCAGCTCGGTCAGGGCCGCGAAGCCCTTGGAGGCCGACCGGTAGTCCATCGCGAAGTGCTCGGGGACGTGGAGGCCGTAGCCGCCGAGCAACCCCGTGAAGTAGTCGCTCCAGGAGATGGCGACCGCGATGTTGCCGATGGCGTACTCGATGAGCAGGTCCCAGCCGATGATCCAGGCCATCAGCTCGCCGAAGGAGGCGTAGGCGTAGGTGTAGGCCGAGCCGGCGACGGGGATGCGCGAGGCGAACTCGGCGTAGCAGAGCGCGGAAAAGGCGCAGGCGATGGCCGTGAAGACGAAGAGGAAGGCGACGGCCGGGCCGCCGTTGAAGGCGGCGCTGCCGATGGTCGAGAAGATGCCCGCGCCGATGATGGCGGCGATGCCGAAGGCCGTCAGGTCTACGACGCCGAGCGTCTTGCGCAGGTGCGGGTGCTCGCGCTCCAGCTCGCCGTGGTCGCCGTAGCCCAGCTCGGCGTCCTTCTGAATCAGCGTGACGGGTTTGCGGCGGAAGAGGTTCGAGAAGCTCATGTCTTCGAGTTCGCTCGCGGTTCGGCTGTAAGAGCTTTAAAGCCTTCGGAGAAGGGACGCGGGAGTTTTACACAGCCGCGCGCGGCAAGGCAACAGGAAAGAAATAGGCCCTTCGAGCCGGGAGCGCGGGCGCGCGACGCCGCGCCCGCCGGAGTGGACGGTAGACGGTAGAAAGAGATCAGGCGGCGCGTTTCGGTTATCAACCGAGCGCGCCGCCTTTTAATCTACCGACTACTGACTACCGTCTACTTCTGAACCGCGCTGCCTTCGGTCGGCAGTCCGGCGTTCTTCCATGCGTTCATGCCGCCGAGGAGGGCGGCCGTGTCTTCGATGCCTTTAGACTTGAGTGTGAGCGCCGCACCGGCGCTGGTGTGTTCGGCCGGTCAAGTGCAGTAGAAGACCAGCGTCTTGTCGCGCGGCACCTCGCCGGCGCGCGCGGCCGCCTCCTCGTGCGGCATCGAGAGCGCGCCCCTGATGTGCTCCTGGTCGTAGTTCATCTTCGAGCGCGTGTCGTAGACGACCGCCTTGCCGCCCTCGACGAGCGTCTTCAACTCCGCCGGCCCCATGCGCCGCACGCCGTCGGGGTGTGCGGCGGCCGGCGCCTGCGCGGGCGCGCTCGCGGAAGTCTTGTCGCCCGACTTCGACACGGCCGTCGCCGCGCTCATGTTCCCGGCCGAGTCCGTGGCCTTGCACGCGCCGAACAGCAGCGCCGCCGACCCGGCGAGCGCCGCGAGCGCAAGCGCCGACCGCGTGTATAACTTTCTCTTCATCGCCTGTCTCCGAAAACTCCTGAATATGAATCGTCCCGAGCGCGCGCGAACCGACGCCCGCCCGCACGCTTTAGCATCTCACAGAAGCCCCGCGCCCGGCCAGCACGTCCGAAGGGTGAAGTCACGGCGGGAGACTTTCGGCCTTCATTTCCGCTTTCGCCCTCACTCCTCAGCCCTCCGACGACCGGCCGGCGGGGTTTCCGCGGGCGGGCGAAGTGTGCTATAGATGCCAAACTTTCTAAGACAGTTACGTCCGATGTTCGGAGAACGTGTGCGGGAGTTTTGACTATGAGAGACGCCGTACGGGGAAGACTATACCCTAAAGCCGCGCGCGCCCTCTGCGCGCTGCTAGTGCTCGCGCTGCTCGCGCTCGGCGCGTGCCTGCCGAAGTCGCCGACCGGCGCGCGAAAGGGCGGCGAGCGGGGCGTCACGCTCTACGCCTTCTCGGTGATGAAGGAGGTGATGGACAAGGCCGTGCTCCCCGGCTTCGCCGCCAGGTGGAAGCAGGAGCACGGCGAGGACGTGAAGTTCACCGCCTCGTACGCAGGCTCGGAGACCATCACCAACCAGATTTTGCAGGGCGTCGGCGCCGACATCGGAATCTTCTCCATCGAGCGCGACGTGGAGCGGCTGGCCGAGAAGGGTCTGGTCACGACGAACTGGAAGGGGACGCCCCACAGCGGCGTCGTCAACAAGACGCCGTTCGTCATCCTCGTCCGCAAGGGGAACCCGAAGGGCATACGCGACTTCGCAGACCTCGGCAAGCCCGGCGTCAAGCTCATCCACCCCGACCCGGACGGCTCGGGCGGCGCGCAGTGGTCCATCCTCGCCATCTACGGGTCGGAGCTGAAGAAGTCGCAGTCGGAGACGGGCGGCGCGGACTCGGCGCGCGCTCTGGGCCTCCTGAAGTCTGTCTGGCGCAACGTCATCTCCACCCCGGGCTCGGCGCGCGAGGCGAGGACGCAGTTCGAGACCGGCTATGGCGACGCGCTCATCACGTACGAGCTTGAAGGGCTGATGATGAAGGCGGCGGGCGCGCCCTTCGACATCGTCGTCCCGCGCTCGACCATCCTCAGCGAGCACCCGGCGGTCGTCATCGACAAGAACGCCACGCCCGAGGAGCGCCCGCTCCTCGACGCCTTCGTCCAGTACCTCTGGAGCGACGAGGCGCAGCAGGCGTTCGTCAAATACCACTTCCGCTCGGTCACGCACGAGGAGTTCAACGCCGCCAACCCAGAGTTCGCGCGCGTCGAGCAGCCCTTCACCGTCGGCGACCTCTTCGGCGGCTGGCAGCGCGCCTACCCCGAGATCATCGACGGCGTCTGGCGCAAGCAGGTCAAGCAGAAGTGACGGGAGGCGGGGGGGATTTATGAGCGCGGCGATCTCCGGGATGCGGCACGTCAGCGGGGCGGATTTGGCGAAGCCCTTCGGGCTCGGGATGGTCATCTTTTTGATGCTGCCGCTGATCCTGCTGCCGCTGGCGTCGATCTTCATCTTCGGGACGAGCAGCGGGCTGCGGACGTTCTGGGCGGCGCTGACCGCGTCGGACGCGGTCTTCGCGCTCAAGCTCTCGGTGGTGACGAGCTTCTGGGCGACGGCCTTCAACGTCGTCTTCGGGCTCTTCGCCGCCTACGTCCTCTCGCGCTACACGTTCTTCGGGCGCACGGCCATCATCGTCACCATCTCGCTCCCGACGGCCATCCCGACCGCCGTCGCCGGCTTCGCGCTCCTCCTGCTGTGGGGCAAGTACGGGATGATCGGCCAGTACATCTCCGAAGAGCACCAGCTCATGTTCACGCCCTACGCCATCATCCTCGCCAACATCTTCGTCACCTTCCCGCTCGCCTTCGGCGTGCTGATGTCGGTCTTCGAGACGATGGACAGGTCGCTCGAAGAGGCGTCGGCGACCATCGGCGCGACGCGCTGGCAGACCTTCTGGCACGTCACGCTTCCGAGCCTTCGGGGCGCCATCGTGACGGGGTCGCTCTTGACGTTCGCGCGCGCCATCGGCGAGTTCGGCTCGACGATTCTCGTCTCGGGCAACCTCGCCGGCGCCACGCAGACCGCGCCGCTCTACATCTTCGCCAAGTTCAACGAGGGGCAGGTCGAGGCCGCCAACGCCGTCGCCATCGTCCTCGCGCTCTTCTCCTTCGCCATCTTCAGCGTCCTCTTCTTCGCGCGCGACTGGCTCGAAGGCAAGTGAGGTGACGGCGGTGACTCTCCCCGAAAAAATCACCGGCGAAGGCGAAGGCGTGGGCGAGGCCCGGGGCCCGGCGTTCGCGGTGGCGGCGAGCGTGCGCGGCGTGAGCAAGAGCTTCAAGGGCGTGCGCGTTTTGGAAGACGTGAGCTTCGACGTGGGCGAGGGCGAGGCGCTCGTGCTGCTCGGGGCCTCCGGGTCGGGGAAGACGACCATCCTGCGCGTCATCGCCGGGTTGGAGCAGCCCGACTCCGGCAGCATCATCCTCCACGGCCGCGACGTGACCGACCTGCCGGCGCGCGAGCGCGGCGTCGGCGTCATCTTCCAGTCCTACGCGCTCTTCCCGCGCATGACCGTCGAGGAGAACGTCGGCTACGGCCTGCGCATACGCGGCCGCAAGCGGCGCGAGGTCGCGGAGAAGGTCGAGGGCCTTCTGGAACTCGTCAACCTCAAAGACCAGCGGAGGAAGCTCCCGGCGCAGCTCTCGGGCGGGCAGCAGCAGCGCGTGGCGATTGCGCGCACGCTCGCCTACGAGCCGCAGATGCTTCTGTTCGACGAGCCGTTCGGCGCGCTCGACGCGCAGATACGCGTCCGGCTGCGGCGCGAGATACGCGCGCTGCTCCGCGAGGTGAACGTGCCCGCGCTCTTCATCACGCACGACCAGGAGGAGGCGCTGGAACTCGGCGACCGCATCGCGGTGCTCCACGCGGGCCACCTCGAACAGGTGGGCACGCCCGAGGAGGTCTACAACCGGCCCGAGACGGAGTACGTGGCGACGTTCCTCGGCGCGGCGAACCTCCTGCTCGGCGTCGTCGCCGAAGGGGGCCGCGTCGAGCTGGGCACGGCCGCCGTCGAGGCCGGCGACGAGGCCGCGCGCTTCAAGGTGGGTCAGTCGGTCAAACTCGTCTTCCGCCCGGAGGACGTGCGGCTGAGTCCGACGGGCGAGCTGCCCGGCGGGTGCCGGCGTCTGACCAACGGCGTCGTCGAGGAGAAGCACTTCGTCGGGGCTTACGAGCGCCTGACCGTCCGGCTCGACCTCGTCGCGCGCCAGCCTGCCGAGGGCGAGCCGCCGCTCTACGAGGTGACCATCAACACGCCCGAGCGCCGGCTCGGCGTCCCCATCTTCGTCACGCGCCCCAAGCCCGAGGCCGGCGCCGAGCCCGTCCGCGCCGGCGACCGCGTCGCCGTCTGCCTAACCTCCTTCCGCGTCATCCCAAACTTCCCCCTCGCCTCCGAACGCGGCGGCCAGATGCTCGACACGGGGAAATAGTACTGAGTGCTGAGGACTGAGGACTGAGTGCCGGGTGGTAAGGCCGGCTCTTGTCTTCCACTCAGTCCTCAGTCCTCAGTCCTCAGCACTCAGTCCTTTCAGCCCGAGCAACCCGGCGTGCTATCATCGCCTCAAAACTGCGAGCCAGAATCGGGCAGGCGTCGAGGATGCCGCGAGTGTTCGCTCTCGCCTTCGGCCGGTCGCGCAAGGCCGCGCCGCACGTCCCCCGGAAAATTCGTGAAGGTCTTATGAATTCAAAACTGTTCGCACGTAATCTAGCTGTCTTCGCGCTCGCCGCCGCGCTGCTGTCGGCGTCTCTCGCGGCTCCGGCCGCCTCGGCCGCCGCGCCG
>DASWNR010000546.1:0-2106 GCA_036399155.1 Pyrinomonadaceae bacterium | reverse complement strand
TCGAAGCGGCCGGGGCGCGCGCGGACGCGGTCGAGGCGTACCGCACAGTCCGCCCCGAGACGACGGGCCGCGCGCGCGCCGAAGCACTGCTCGTCGGCGGCGGCGTCGACTGCGTCACCTTCACAAGCTCCTCGACCGTGCACAACTTCGCGCAGCTCTTCGACACGCGCGACCTGAGGGGTCTGCTCTCGGGCGTGCGCGTCGCGTGCATCGGCGCGGTCACGGCCGAGACGGCGGCCGAGTACGGCCTGCGCGCGGACGTGGTGCCCGCCGAGTCGAACTCGCTCGCGCTGGCGCGCGCCGTGGCCGAGTTCTTCGGGACGGATGTGTGTTAGAATCGCAGCCCCCCGGCCGCCTCAACCTTTTTCCTTTCGACTTAACTTGCTACACTCGCTCGTATGCCTAAAGGGCGCATCCTCATCGTCGACGACGAACCCGTGATAGCCGACACCCTCCGCGAATTGCTTGAGGACTGGGGCTACGAGACCGCCGTCGCCTCGGACGGCCTGCTCGGCCTCGCGGCGGTCGAGGAGTTTCGCCCGTCGGCCGTCGTCTCGGACGTTTACATGCCCAACCTCGACGGCTTCGGGCTGCTGCGCGAGATGCGCGGCCTCCACCCGGAGACGGCCGTCATCCTCCTCACAGGCCAGGGCACGGTCGAGATGGCACTGCGCGCCATCCAGGAAGAAGGCGCGTTCCACTACCTCGAAAAGCCCATCGACTTCGCCAAGCTCCGGCTCGTCGTCGAGCGCGCGGTCGAGTACGCCGAGGCGCGGCGCGAGAACCTCGCGCTCCGCCTTCAGCTCCGCGACCGGGGCGTGTTCGGCGAGCTGGTCGGCGCGAGCGAGCCGATGCGACAGGTCTACGCGCTCATCGAGCAGGTCGCGTCGTCGTCGGCCTCGGTGCTCCTGACCGGCGAGTCGGGCACGGGCAAGGAGCTTTGCGCGCGCACGATTCACGGCCTGAGCCCGCGCAAGAACAACGCCTTCGTCGCCATCAACTGCTCCGCCATCCCCGAGACGCTGATGGAGTCCGAGCTGTTCGGGCACGAGCGCGGGGCCTTCACGGGCGCGGCCGCGCGGCGGCTCGGGTGTTTCGAGCTGGCGAACGCCGGCACGCTGCTGCTCGACGAAATCTCGGAGATGCCCGTCTCGCTTCAGGCGAAGCTCTTGCGGGTTCTGGAAGACCGCAAGATACGCCGGCTCGGCGGCGAGGCGGAGCTGTCCGTCGACGTGCGGGTGCTGGCGGCGACGAACCGCGACCCCGAGGAGGCCGTGCGGCGCGGCACCTTCCGCGAGGACTTGCTCTACCGCCTGAACGTCATCACGGTCGAGCTGCCGCCGCTCCGCAAGCGTAAGGAGGACATCCCGCTGCTCGCGCAGCACCTCGTCACGCAGCTCGCCGAGCGCCACGGGCGGCCCGCCAAGCTCCTCAGCCATTCGGCGGTCGAGGCGCTACAGGCGCACAGGTGGCCCGGCAACGTGCGCGAGCTGCGCAACGTCATCGAGCGCGCCGTCATCATCTGCTCGGGCGAGGCCATCGAGCGCCACCACCTCGCGCCCTACCCGCTTGAGCAGCGCGCGCAGAGCCGCGGCGAGGACACGCTCACGCTCCCCGTCGGCACGCCCATCGAGGAGGTCGAGCGCCGGATGATCCTGCGCACGCTACAGAAGACCGACAACAACAAGACGCGCGCCGCCGAGCTGCTCCAGATAAGCCTCAAGACGCTGCACAACAAGCTCCGCCTCTACCGCGAGCAGGGGCTCCTCACATACGAGGACACCGCCCCCCGCCCCGCGCGCCCCCACGAGCCCTACGGCGAGGACGCAGACGTGCTGAGCGCCGGCCGACGCGGAAACTAGAATTTCAGTTTGAAAAGGGGAGGGGGGCACGACACGTTGTCGCGCCCCCCTCCCCTTTTCAAACAGCGGCCGCCACCCCGCCGCTCAAACGGGCGGCGGGGTGTTGTTGATCTGGACGCCGTTCTGGACGGGGCCGTCGATGGTGCAGTTGTTGGCGATGAGCGTCGAGTGGTAGTCGGGGATGTTCAGCGCGAAGCCCGCGCCCTGCGCGTAGCAGTTGTCGAGCGTCAGGGTGGCCCCGCCG
>DASWNR010000545.1:0-2448 GCA_036399155.1 Pyrinomonadaceae bacterium | reverse complement strand
CGGCCGTCATCGCCAGAGGGTTGCCGGAGAGCGTGCCCGCCTGGTAGACGGGGCCGGCCGGCGCGATCTGCTCCATGAGGTCGCGCCGGCCGCCGTATGCGCCGACGGGGAGGCCGCCGCCGATGATCTTGCCGAGCGTCGTGATGTCGGGCGTGACGCCGTAAAGCTCCTGCGCGCCGCCGCGCGCGAGGCGGAAGCCGGTCATCACTTCGTCGAGGATGAGCAGCGCGCCGTGTCGCCTCGTCACGTCGCGCAACGCTTGCAGGTAACCTTCGCGCGGCGGGACGCAGCCCATGTTGCCGACGACGGGCTCGACGATGACCGCGGCCACTTCGCGGCCGTGCTCGTCGAAGACGTGTTCGAGAGCTCCCGTGTCGTTGAAAGGCGCGGTGATGGTGTTCGCGGCGACCGAGGCGGTGACGCCGGGGCTGTCGGGGAGCCCCAACGTCGCCACGCCGGAGCCTGCCTTGACGAGCAGGCTGTCGCCGTGGCCGTGGTAGCAGCCCTCGAACTTGACGATCTTGTCTCTGCCGGTCGCGCCGCGCGCGAGGCGGAGCGCGGACATCGTCGCCTCCGTCCCCGAATTGACCATCCGCACCATCTCTACCGAGGGGACGGCGTCGATGATCTCCTCGGCCATCTCGATCTCAAGCTCGGTCGGCGCGCCGTAGCTCGTCCCGCGACCCAGGGCCTCGTGCAGCGCGTCGATGACCTCCGGCGCGGCGTGCCCGAGAATCATCGGCCCCCACGAGCCGACGTAGTCGATGTAAGTCCGGCCGTCGACATCCGTCATCTGCGCGCCGCGCGCGTCCGCGATGAAGCGCGGCGTGCCGCCGACGCCGCGGAACGCGCGCACGGGCGAGTTGACGCCCCCCGGCATCAGCTCGACCGCGCGCGCAAACAGTTCTTCGGAACTGCGCTGCCTGTCTCCCTCGTTTGCGCTCATGCGCCAATGCTAAAGGCGGCGGGGTGGAAAAAGCAAAATGGGAATCAGCCGAAGACGCTGCGCCAGCGGCGGTCGAGCGCGGGGCCGAAGAGGAAGGTGACGAGCGAGGGCGACTCGTGCGAGCGGTCGTAGCCGACCAGCTCGACGTATGCGCGCCCCGCGACGGGCCTGCCGCCGCGCGTCCCTTCGACCGCGCACGCGCCCTCCCAGTAGACGATCATCGTCGTGCCGCGCGTGTCCAGCTCCTGGTCTTTGACGACGGGCGTGACGGTCACCTCCACGCCGACGCGCGGCACGCGCAGACGCCAGCCGCTCGGGTAGGTCGCATTCGTGTGCGGGCTGCGCCAGTGGTCAGTGGGCTCGACCTCGAAGTCTTCGCGCGCGAGGTGCGTGCGGTTGCCCTCGGCGTCCATGAAGGTGCCGCTGGAGAAAGTCGAAGGGCGGTCGTGGCGGTCGCGTATGTGGTAGACCATCAGCTCGGTCTCGTCGTCGAGCTGTAGGCTGAACCAGTCCCAGCCCTTCTGCCCGTCGGTCGTCTTCCAGGTGCCGAACTCCCTGTCCATCCACGCGTCGCCGCGGAACCGCTCGGTCACGCCGCGCCACGTGATGTCGCCCTCGGCCGACATGCGAGTGTAGGAGAAGTAGCGCGAAGCCTCGCCGTGGTCTTTGAAACTGACGCCCGCGCCCTCGTGCCCGTTGAGCGCGGGCGGCTTCGAGGGTCGGAGCGCGGCCTCGAAGACGAGGTCGTCGCCGAGCGTCGCGTGCAGCAGGTGCAGGCCGTGCGCCTCGCGCACCGTCCAGTCGCCGAGCCGCAGGTAGAGGCGGCGCGAGTCCGCGCGCCCCGGCGGGTCGAGCAGCCCGTTGGCGCTCTTGCGGTGGTCGTAGCGGAAGGTGCCGCGCGACTCGTCCGTGACGGCGAAGTGCGCGAGGTAGAGCGGGTTGCCGATGAGCCGGAGCGGGATGACGCCGAAGCGGTCGAGGTCTGTGCGCCGCTTGAAGAAGACCAGCTCGAAGCCGAATCGCCGCCCCGAATCCGTCCGCGCGTGCCCCGTGTAGTACCACCACTCGGTCTGCGCCTGCGCGTGCGCGTAGAGGTCGCGCGGCAGACGGACGCCCGCGTGCTCCGTCCCGTCTCGCAGGGTCGAGGCCGGCCCCGCCACCACGTCCGCCAGCCCGTCCAACACGTCGGCCGCCGTCCGCTCGAAAGTCTCGATGAGATTGCTGCTCATAAAATTCCCCTTGAACTCGCTGACAAAACTCCGCCCGAAGCTAACCGCCGGGCGTCGCGAAAGTGTGCGCCATTTGCAAAGTCGGAGTGAAGATGCGGGGCGGCCGGGGCGGGCGGATTAGCGGGGGCGTCAGATGCGCTCAAGCTCTTCGGCGGGCTCGACGAGGAGCGTGCGGAAACTGGAGAGGTAGACGAGGCCGGGCGCGGCGCCGCGCGGCTTGGAGACGAACTTGCGCTGCGTGTAGTTGACGGCGACCTTCGAGTCCTTGCCCGC
>DASWNR010000544.1:0-4433 GCA_036399155.1 Pyrinomonadaceae bacterium | reverse complement strand
CCGCCGCCCGCGCCGTTCGCGTAGAGGTACCAGACCCAGATGATGCCGGCGAGCATGAGAAGGCTCCCGACCGCCGTGTAGATGAAGAACTTGACCGCCGCGTAGAGCCTGCGCTCGCCGCCCCACGCGCCGATGAGGAAGAACATCGGGACGAGCGACGCCTCGAAGAAGAGGTAGAACAGAAGCAGGTCGAGCGAGACGAAGACGCCGAGCATCGCCGACTCAAGCAGCAGCAGGAAGGCGAAGAAGGCGAGCGGCCGCTTCTCGACCGAGTTCCAGCTCGAAAGGATCGAGATGGGGACGAGCAGCGTCGTCAGTATCACGAGCCACAGGCTGATGCCGTCCACGCCGACGTGGTAGCGCGCGCCGATGGACTCGACCCACGGCACGTCCACCACGAAGTGGAAAGCGCCGCCCGCGCCGAGCCCCACGGGCCGCGTCAGCAACAGCAGCGAGGCCGCGAAGGTGACGAGCGAAAAGCCGAGGGCGATCCAGCGGTAGTGCCTCTTGTCCGCGTACGGGGCGAAGAGGCCGTGCGCGGCGACGGCGAGCGCCCCGACGAGCGGGAGCAGGATGAGAATCGTGAGCAGGTGTTGCAGCATGACCTTTACCGTGCGAGCTGCCCGAGCTGCCAGGCGTTCCAGGCGAAGTAGCCGACGACGGCCAGCGCGCCGATCAGGATGATGGCCGCGTAGGAGCGCACGAAGCCGGGCTGTAGGTAGCGCAGCACACCGCCGAGCGCGGCCGTCCCGCGCCCGACGCCGTTGACGAGCCCGTCGATGACGCCCACGTCCACGAAGCGCCACAGCAGCCCGCGCGACCCCTCCTTGACGGGGTTGATGATCGCGGCGTCGTAGACCTCGTCCACGTAGTATTTGTTCTCAAGCAACCTCGGCATCTCAAGCAGCGGCCTCCTGCGGAAGACCACCCAGCCGAGCCCTATGCCGATCAGGCCGACGGCGATGGAGATGCCCGTGAACAGACGCTCCTGCGCGACCTCGGCCGGGTCGTGCGCGTGCTCGGCCGGCCCGGCGGCCGCACCGTGACCGGCGGGGCTGCCGTGGCCGGCCTCGCCCTCGCCCACAGACTGCGGCACCGCGCCCTCGTTGCCGTGCGCGGCCGGGGCGTCGGCGGTCGCGCCGGCGGCGTGCGTCGCGGCGCCCGCGCCGTGCGCGGCGTCCCCGGCCTCGGGCGCGTGCGCGACGACCGGCTCAAGAGTCTGCTCGAAGTAGTTGGCGACCGCGCCGCCGCTCAGAGCGTAGGGGACGCCGACCCACCCGCCCGCGACCGAAAGCACCGCGAGCACGACCAGCGGCACCGTCATCACCCACGGCGATTCGTGCGGCTCGACGGGGCCGTGGTGGTGCTCCTCGTGCTCCTCCTCCTCGTCGTCGAGGTCGGCCGCCGCGTGGTGCGAGCCGTGAGCGTCGGCGTGGTGCGAGCCGCCGTGTGTGCCGATGTCGTGCGCGTGCTCGCCGGCCTTCTCGCCGGGCGCGTGGCGCGGGCGGTCGCCCTCGGAAGCTAGTCGCGCGTCGTGCGGCTTCGCGCCCTCGTCGTGCGCGTGCGCGTGCGCCTCGTCGGCCTGCCCGCCCGCGTGCGCCTCGCGGAAGCGCTCGGAGCCCCAGAAGGTCATCACCATCATGCGCGTCATGTAGACGGCCGTCAGCCCCGCGGTGATGATGCCGACGACCCACAGAATCTTGCCCGCGCCCGCCGTCCCGACGGTGTGGCTGCTCCACGTCTTCCACAGAATCTCGTCCTTCGAGAAGAAGCCCGAGAGGAGCGGGAAGCCGCTGATGGCGAGCCAGCCCGTGGCCATCGTCGCGAAGGTGACGGGCATGTACTTCTTCAAGCCGCCCATCCGGCGCATGTCCTGCTCGTGGTGCATCCCGTGGATGACGGAGCCGGAGCCGAGGAAGAGGAGCGCCTTGAAGAAGGCGTGCGTCATCACGTGGAAGATGGCCGCGACGAACGCGCCCACGCCGCACGCGAGGAACATGTAGCCCAACTGCGAGACGGTCGAGTAGGCGAGTACCTTCTTGATGTCGTTCTGCGCGATGGCGATGGTCGCGGCGAAGATGGCCGTGGCCGCGCCGACGAGCGCGACGACGAAGAGCGCGGTCGGCGCGTTCTTGAAGATGAACGAGCAGCGGACGACCATGTAGACGCCGGCGGTGACCATCGTCGCGGCGTGTATGAGCGCGGAGACGGGCGTGGGGCCGGCCATCGCGTCGGGCAGCCAGACGTAGAGCGGTATCTGAGCCGACTTGCCCGTCGCGCCGATGAAGAGGAGTATCGCCGCCGACGTGATGCCGCCCGCGAAGAGCATCCTCCAGTCGAACGCCTCGGCGCCCATCCGGCCGATGGTCGCCAGCGCGCTCACCACGCCCGGGCCGCCGCTCGCGCCGAGCACGTCGGGCGACTTGTCGAAGAAGCTGATGGAGGGCTGGCCGGCGCCCGCCGTCAGCCAGAAGACGAGCATGATGCCGAGGACGACGCCCCAGTCGCCGATGCGGTTGGCGACGAAAGCCTTCTTCGCCGCGTCGCCCGCCTCGCGCCTGTCCGTGTAGTAGCCGATGAGCAGGTACGAGCAGAGGCCGACGCCCTCCCAGCCGACGAACATCAGGAGCAGGTTGTCGCCCAGCACCAGCGTCAGCATCATGAACATGAAGAGGTTCAGGTAGGCGAAGAAGCGGTAGAAGCCGCGGTCGCCGCGCATGTACCCCGTGGCGAAGAGGTGTATGAGGAAGCCCACGAACGTGATGAAGCAGGCGTAAACCCCCGACAGCCTGTCCATCGCGAAGCCGTAGTCCGCGCGGAAGCCGCCGACCTGAATCCACGTCCAGAGGTGGCTGAAGACCGGGCGCGCCGGGTCGGTCGTGAGCGCCGCGCCGCCCCACGAAGTGAACGCGACGACGAAGGCGCACACCGCCGAGACGGCCACGGAGCCGCACGCCACCGCCCCGATGAGGGACTCGCTGCGAACCTTCCGGCCGACCAGCCAGCAGATGAGCGCGCCCGCCAGCGGCGCGAACACGACGACGGAGAGCAGGTGATTAGTCATAAGTCACGAGTGATAGGTGATGAGTGATGGGTGATAAGTGAAAACGGGCAGCGGACTCTCCTGCTCATTCTTATCACCTATCACTCATCACCTATCACCTTCCTAAAGTCTCAGCAGGCTCGCGTCGTCGACGTCGAGCGACTCGCGGTTGCGGAAGATGGCGATGATGATGCCTAGGCCGACGGCGGCCTCGGCGGCCGCGACCGTCATCACGATGAAGACGAAGAGCTGCCCGGTCACGTCGCCGAAGTAGCTTGAGAAGGCGACGAAGGTCAGGTTGACGGCGTTCAGCATCAGCTCGATGCACATGAACATCTGGATGGCGTTGCGCTTGACGATGACGCCGACCACCCCGATGGTGAACAGCACGGCCGAGAGCGCCAGATACCACGTCAAAGGAATCATCGCCCCTCCTCCTCTCCGGCGGGCGCGGAGGGCGCGGCCGCGTCGCCGCTCCTGATCTGCTCGCGCGCGTAGGCGCGACCCGTCGCGGCCGTGTCGCCGGGCTTAAGCGCGAGGTCGCCCGCCGGCGTCAGCGCCGCGGGCTCTTCGGTCACGTTCCCGGGCGCGGCCAAAAGCGGCGTCCGACTCTGTCGCGCGAGCGTGATGGCGCCGACGAGCGCCATCAGGATGAGTACCGACGTGACCTCGAAGGGCAGAAGGTACTTCGTGAACATCCCCGTCCCGATTGACGCCGTCAGCCCCACGTCCGATGTGGCCGGGGCGACGGGCGTGATGCGCGCCGAGCCGCTGCCGAGCTGGAGCATGAAGGCCGCCTCGCCCACGAGCACCGCCGCCAAAAGCACCCCGACGGGGATGAGGTACGTCAGCCGCAGGGGGCGGCGCGCCTCCTCCTCGACGTTGAGGAGCATGATGACGAAGACGACCAGCACCATGATCGCGCCCGCGTAGACGATGACCTGGATGGCCGCGATGAACGGGGCCTGCAAGAGCACGTAGAGGCAGGCGAGCGAGACGAAGACGCCCACCAGCGAGATGGCGCTGTAGAGCGGGTGGCGCTGCGCGACCATCGCGACCGCGCAACCCAGCGCCAGCCCGCCGAAGAGCACGAAGAGAAGTTGGTGTATCGTGGGAAGCCAGTCCATAGCGTATCCGACGGCGCGACGGCGCGCCGCGCGTCCTCGAATCAACTCCAGCGGAAGAACAGCACGGTCGCCGTCAGGATCACGTTGGCGATGGCGACCGGCAGCAGGAACTTCCAGCCGAAGCTCATCAACTGGTCGAAGCGGAAGCGCGGCAGCGTCCCGCGCAGCCAGATGTAGAGGAACAGGAAGAACGACACCTTCAAAAGGAACCAGACGACGCCGAGCCACGGGAAAACGTCCACGAACGGCCCCTGCCAGCCGCC
>DASWNR010000543.1:0-7736 GCA_036399155.1 Pyrinomonadaceae bacterium | reverse complement strand
CAGGTTACGGCCGCCCACTTCCTTGCCGTTGAACTGCTGGATGGCGGCCTCGCCCTCTTCCCTCGTGGCCATCTCGACGAAGCCGAAGCCGCGCGAGCGCCCCGTGTCCCGGTCCTCGACCACCGAGGCCGACTCGACTGTCCCGGCCTGCGCGAACAGATCCCGCAGGTCTTCGCTGGTCGTGTTGAACGAGAGGTTGCCGACGTAAAGTTTCATAGCCATGTGCGTGTTCCTCTGACGCCCGCGAGGGCGTATCTCAGGAGAAGCCTGGAATCGTGAAGTTGGCTCCGTCGAAACGGTCGCGGCGAAGGCTTCGCGTCCGGGTGCTCTCGAAGAGCGGCTCCTGCGTGTTGAAAATCAGCCCACTCTCGAACCATCCAGAACGCCGCCGCCAGTCCCAAGGCGCGGGGCGCATCACCGTAGATGCGCGAGAGAAGGAGTTACGCCGTTTATGATGCCGCACCCGCCGGTTCTCTTGCAAGAGAAAACTGTCCGCCCCCGCGCCCTTTTTTCCGCCGCGGCGGGCGTGTGCCCGCGCCCCGCCGCGGGTGCTAAACTGCACCCGTCGCCGCGCCCTTATTTTCAACTTCGTCAGCCGGAAGGAGCGAGCACTTGTCGAAAGCAGACTTCACCAAAACACTCGCGGCCGCCCTCCTGTTGCTCACAGCCGCCGCGCCGGCGGGCGCGCAGCGCGGCCCGAAGCCGGTCGTCACACGTCAGTTCAGGCCCGAGGCCGCGCGCGACGCCGAGCTTGAGGCCGCCATCCGAGACCCGGACGGGGACGGCGAGCCGGACAACTACGACCCGGGCGGGGACTCCTGGACGAATTACTATTACAACCGCGTAGACCTCGACGGCGACGGGCGGCCGGAGGTGCTCGTCTACCTCTTCGGCTCGTACATGTGCGGGAGCGGCGGGTGCAACACGCTCGTCTTGCGGCGCGAGGGGAACGGCTACAGGCTCGTGGCGGACATCGCGCTGACGCACAACCCGGTCTTCGTCAGCGAGCGCAGGACGAACGGCTGGAACGACCTCATCGTCCCCATCGCGGGCGGCGGCGGCCCCGGCTACTACTCGGTGCTGCGCTTCGACGGCAGGGGCTACCCCGACAACGCGACGGCCGACCCGGCGACGCCGCTGCGCGCGCGCGTGCGCGCCAGGGCGTACCTCGTCGGCGGCGGCGAGAGGGAGACCGGCTTCGCGCTCTGAGCGAGCCGCCTCTTATTAGTTTCCGTTTTTGACGCGGTAGAAGGAGCCGTCGTCGCGCCAGTCTTCGCGCGCGATGAGGTAGTGGACGCAGTCGAAGCCGTAGAAGTGCGCGTCGCGGACGAAGCCCATCCCGAGCTTCGAGAGGACGCGGCGCGAGCGACGGTTGTCGTGGAGCGTGAGCCCGGCGATCGATTTCAGGCCGAGCCGCTCGAAGCCGTAGCGCAGGCACGCGCGGCCGGCCTCAAGCGCCAGCCCGCGCCCCCACGCGCCGCGCGCGAGCATGTAGGCCAGCTCGACGCCCGCCTCCTCGTTCCCCAGAGAGAGCCCGCAGTAGCCGACCAGCTCGCCCGTCCCCTTCAGCTCCAGCGCCCAGCGGCCGAAGCCGCGCCGGCGGAAGGCCGCGATGATGCTCGCGAGGTTCGCGCGCGTCTCCTCGCGCGTGAGCGCGTGGCCGTAGCCGATGTAGCGCATGACCTCCGGGTCGCGCGTGATCGCGCACAGCGCGTCGAGGTCTTCGTGGCGGAACATGCGTAGCCGCAGGCGCGAGGTCTCGACCGCGTCGGCTTTGAAGAGTGCCGCCGCCGAGACGGCGTCCGTGTGAAGTGTTGCTGCCGCCATGCTCTCGACCCCTAGGCCGCCAGCACGCTCTCGGCCAGCTCGCGGCCGGACGTGAGGCCCGTGAATTCGTCGCCCGCCAGCAGCTCGACCGCCTGCCCCGCCCCGACGGGGCGCGAGAAGAGGTACCCCTGGCCGTAGTCGCAGCCTAAGGAGCCGAGCTGTCTGAGCTGCTCCCGGGTCTCGACGCCCTCGGCGATGACGTTCATGTCGAGGCTGCGCGCGAGCGTGACGATGGTGCGGACGATCTCCGCGTTCTCCGCGTTGTCGGTCATCTGCGTGACGAACGAGCGGTCGATCTTGAGCGTGTCGATGGGGAAGCGGTGGAGGTAGGAGAGCGAAGAGTAGCCCGTCCCGAAGTCGTCGATGGAGAGCCCGACGCCCAGGTTCCTGAGCTGCATCAGCATGTCGATGGCCGTGTCGATGTTCTCCATGACCATGCTCTCGGTTATCTCAAGCTTCAGGTTGGCGGACTTCAGCCCGGCGTCGCGCAGCGCCGACGAGACCTGCTCGATGAGGTCGGTCTGCGAGAACTGCCGGCTCGAAAGGTTGACGCTTATCGTCACGCTCTCGTCGGCGAGCCCCTGCTTCTGCCAGATGCGCATCTGCCGGCACGCCTCGTTAAGCACCCACAGCCCGAGCGGGACGATGAGGCCGGTCTCCTCCGCCACCGGGATGAAGTCGCCGGGGCCGACGAGCCCGCGCTCGGGGTGGCGCCAGCGCACCAGCGCCTCGAAGCTCGCGACCTTGCCCGTCTCAAGGTTGACGATGGGCTGGTAGTTGAGGAAGAACTCCTTGCGCGTGATGGCGCGGCGCAGGTCGGTCTCGATTTGCAGCAGCTCCATCGCGCGGTCGTGCATCGCCTTGTCGAAGACGACGTGGCGCTTCTTCCCTTCCATCTTCGCGCGGTACATCGCGGTGTCGGCGTCGCGCAGGAGTTCTTCGGCGCGCTCGTAGCCGGCCGTCGAGAGCGCGATGCCGATGGAGGCCGTGGTGAAGACCTCGTGGCCGCCGATGTTGAAGGGCTGCGTGACGGCCTCCTGGACGCGGCGCGCCACGTCGATGGCGTCCTCGGTGCCCGAGAGGTCTTCGAGGAGGATGGTGAACTCGTCGCCGCCGAGCCGCGCGACCGTGTCGCCGGGGCGCAGGCAGGCTTCGAGGCGGTGCGCGATGCCGACGAGGAGCTGGTCGCCAACCATGTGGCCGAGCGAGTCGTTGATGATCTTGAAGCGGTCGAGGTCGAGGAAGAGGGCGGCGAACAGACGGTCGCCCGAGCGGCGCGAGCGCTGGATGGCCATCTTGACGTGATCCATGAAGAGCGCGCGGTTGGGCAGCCCCGTCAGCGCATCGTGGAAGGCGTCGTGGAGGAGCTGCGACTCGGCGCGCTTGCGGTCGGTGATGTCCTGAATCTGGAAGATCAAGTGGAGCGGCCGCGCGTCGCTGTCGCGCACGAGCGACATCCCGAGGTGCGCCCAGACCTCCTTGCCCGACTTGTGGCAGTAGCGCACCTCGGTCTGGTGCGACGAGACCGTGCCGGCCGAGAAGCGCGTTATCTGCTCGTCGAGCGCGACGAGGTCGTCGCGGTGCGTCACGCGCTGCACGTCCGACTCCAACAGCTCCCCCTCGGCGTAGCCGACGATGTCGCACAGGCTGCGGTTGACCTGGAGCCAGCGCCCCCGGAGCGAGACGACCGCCATCCCGATGGTCGCGTTGTCGAAGGCCGAGCGGAAGCGCTCCTCCGAGGCGCGCAGCGCCTCCATGTGCTGCTGGACTTCGAGCGCGTGCTGGCGCGCCAGCTCGGCCTGCTTCGTCGAAGCCTCGACGTTCTTGAGGTAGGTGCAGTAGGTGACGTAGACGACGACGACGATGGGCGCGGTGGCGAGGAACGCGTAGAGGCCGAAGGACTCGACGCACTTGGTGATGACGCCGGCGGCCGACGCGCCCGCGAAGTACGTGATCGAAGTCCAGAGGAAGTTCTGACGCCACATCTGCCAGAGCGGCAGCCCCGCCCGGAGCGCGACGCCGACGGCGACGAGGCCGGAGTTGACGACGTACTGCACGAGCGCCATCGCGCAGACCGCCGAGACGTAGGCCGACGGGTCGCCGACGGGGAGCTTCTGGATGTCGCCGAAGCCGTAGCGGAGCACCGCCACCGTCAGGAAGGTCGAGCAGACGTAGCCGGCCGCGTTGAAGGCGATGACCATCTTCTTCTTCGTGATGCGCAGCGAGGAGCAGAAGGCGTCGGCCGCCGCGAGCAGGATGGCCGCCTCGCCGCCGAAGAGGAAGAGGACGAAGAAGATGAAGGTGTCGGAGACGGAAATCTCGCCCCGCACGCGCGGAATCCTGACGCGGACGCGCGCGCCGAAGGCCAGCGTGACGATGCTGATGAGCGCGAAGCGCAGCCCGAGCCCCGCCGTGTCGAGACGCAACACCGTGAAAACGCCCGCGACCGTCCCGAGGGCGATGACCGCCCACATGTACGGTTGCGAGTAGCGCTGTTTTGTCTTGGGGTCGGGCATCCGTTCGGGTCTACGTTCCGCTGCCGGGGATTCTTGAGAGTGCTGGCGCGCGCCGTCGGGCAAAGCGTCGCGCGGCCGCGAGCCTTAAGTGCAAGACGTATTCCACTGTCTGGGGAGAGTGTGAACCGCGAACATCCTCAGATTTCGCGACTTTTTGCGGAGCCCGAGCGGGGCGCGCGCCCGGTGCTGTCAGGCTGACTGACACGGAGCGTCACTCTGACAGAAAACCACTCACCCGCCCGGAGGGGGCGAAATCGGCTGAGTGGTTTCAAGTTGGGGCTACAGAGAGAGGGTTCGCTTCGTTCTTTCCGCTTGTCCCTTTTCTTTTCCGCTTGTCCTTTTCGCCCGCGCCCGACGCCCGGCGGCGGCCGCGCTGGGACTCTAAAGTCTTACCGAGTCGGCGTCGTCGCGGAGGCGACCGACGTGTAGGCCGAGTTGCCGTTGGCGCTGTAGGCGCGCACGCGGTAGTAGTACCTCTTGCCGCCGCTCAGAGAAGCGCTGGCGTAGGAGGTGGAGTTGGCCGCGAGCGTGGCCAGTTGCGTGAAAGTCATCCCGTCCGAAGACCGCTCGACCTTGAAACCCGTCTCGTCGGCGGAGTTGTCGGCCCAACGCAGGTTGATCTGCGTCTTCGACGCGGGCGTGGCCGAGAGCGACGCGGGGGCGTTGGGCGGCAGCGGCGACTCGACGCTGACGGTCATCGAGGGCGTGTTGTCGCCGTAAATCATGGCCCGCCCGGCCTCTGCGTTTACGTCGGCCAGCAACACGCCGTCGCCCATCAGGACGCTGTCGCCGAGGAGCACGCCGTCGCCCAGAAGCACGCCGTCGCCGAGGAGCACCCCGTCGCCGAGGAGCGAGCCGCAGCGCAGGAAGGGCGAGCCGTCGGCCAGCAGCACGCCGCTGCTGACGAGGATGTGGTCGCCGAGCAGGACGCCGTCGCTCAACAGAGAGCGGTCGGCCAGCAGGACGCCGTCGCTCGCCAGAGAGCCGTCGCCGAGGAGCACGCCGAGCCGGTAGACCGCCTGGTATTTGGTGACGAGGTTCGTCCCCGTGGCGGAGGTCTGGTCGAGGATTAGCCCCTGCGCCCAGTTGAACTGGTGGCCCGCGACGGTCGATTGCTGCGCCCCGAACGAGCCGGTCAGGAGCGGCGAGCCGACCGGCGTGGACGAAGAGAGGTCGGCGCGGACGAGCCGCGCCAGCCGCATCGCGCCTTCGAGGTTGACGAGCCCCGCCCCCTGCTCGAAGGCGTTGAAGCCCGGGAGCTGCTGCGCCGTGTACATCAGGAGCGCCTTGACGAGGTTGGGCGTGAGCGTCGGGTTGGCCTGAAGCAACAGCGTCGCCGCGCCCGCCACGACCGGCGTCGCCATCGAGGTGCCCGAAAGGTACATCTGCTCGCGCGCGCTTGAGCCGGAGACGTTGGCGTCGAGCGTCGGGTTCTGCGCGACGAGGAGGTTGCCCGCCGACTGCGCGTCGACGACCTTGTTGCCGGGCGCGACCAGATCGGGCTTGACGAGGTTGTCGTAATGCCTGATGCCGAGCGCGTCCGCCCAGTAGCCGCGCGTCGGCCCGCGCGAGCTGTAGGTGGTGACGCCGTCGTCGTTGCGCGCGTCCGTGCCGAAGGTGTTGACCGCGCCGACCGTGATGACGCTCGGGTCGATGCCGGGCGAGTGAATCTGGCCGTAGACCTTGTTTCCAGAGCCGTCCCGCCCCTCGTTGCCGGCGGCGGCCACGACGACTACACCGGCGTCCACCAGCCCGCGCACGGCAAGGCACAGCGGGTCAACCGTGTAAGAGTCAACGGCGGCCGTGCCGAGACTCATGTTGACGACGCGTATGTTATAGGCGACGCGGTTGGTCTTGACCCAGTCGATGGCGGCCAGCAGCGCCGAGACCGTCCCCTTCCCCTGCGAGTTCAGGACGCGCAGGTTGACGAGCTTCGCGGCGGGCGCGATGCCGCGGTACGCGCCGTTCGAGACCTGCCCGTTGCCGGCCGCGACGGAGGCGACGTGCGAGCCGTGCCCGTAAGGGTCGTCGGTGCGACCCTCGCCCGTGAAATCCTTACTGAAAGCGACGCGCGAGGCGCCGCCCGACTCCTGCGTGAAGGCGGTGTGGCCGGCGTCCATCCCCGAGTCGAGCACGGCTATACTTACGCCCGCGCCGTCGTAGGCCGGGCTGTAGTTGGCCATCACGCGCGCGGCGTCCGCGCCCGTGGTCAGCGAGACGTGGCCGAGGAGCTTGACCGGGCGGTCGAGCGCCACGTAGTCGATGTCGGCGCGCGCGGCGAACGCCTCGACGGCCGCCGCCGGCAGCGTGACGGCGCGCAGCGGGAAGTTCACGTAGGTCTTGGTCACGGCCCCGCTGCCCGCCTTGACGGCGCCGTCGAGCGTCGCGTTCCAAGCGCCGGCCGACTTAATCACGACGCTGACCCTGCCCCCGGCGGGGAGCTTCTTCCGCAGGTCGGCCGAGACCTTGTCCTTCCCGCCCCCGGGCGTCCGCGCGCCGGCCGGCGCCGCGCCGGGCCACGAGAGCGTGGCGACGACCGCGACGAAGGCGGCAAGGCGGCCGAGTGCGAATGTGAATCTCCGTCTTCTCATCTTATGTTTACTTGGCCAGCCGCGGCGCGCGGGCGCGGGTGCCCACGCACCTCACCTGGTCGGGCGCATCCCCGGCGTGGGGTCGCCGCCGACCATCGCGGACATGGCCTGCAAGGCGGCGTCCGCCGCGACCGCCTTGTCACCCATCAGGAAGCCGTCTCCCATCAAAAAGCCGTCGCCCATCAGGAAGCCGTCCCCCATCAGGAAGCCGTCCCCCATCAGGAAGCCGCACGGCAGGAAGACCACGCCGTCGCCCATCAGGAAGCCGCTGCTGGTCAGGATGTTGTCTCCGAGCACGATGCCGTCGCCCATCAGGAAACCGTCTCCCATCAGAAAGCCGTCGCCCTCGACCGCGTCCTCGCCGAGCACGATGCCGTCGCCGAGGACGTAGCCCACGCCGTAGACCTTCTGATACCTGGCGATGAGGTTCGTGCCCGTCGCGTAGTACCGGTTGAGCAGGATGCCCTGCGCCCACGGGAACGTGTGCCCGGCGACGGTGGTCTTCGGGTCGGGCAGCTTCGAGGTCTTCATGAGCGGGTCGCCCTGCTTCGTGTCCGAAGAGAGGTCGGAGCGGACGAGGTACGCCAGCCTGACCGCGCCCTCGACGTTCAACTGGCCCGCGCCCTGCTCCAGCGTGTTGTAGCCGGGGAGCTGCTGCGCCGTGTACATGAGAATCATCTTGACCATGTTCGGCGTCAGGCTGGGGTTGACTTGGAGCATCAGCGCCACCGTCCCGGCCACGACCGGCGTCGCCATCGAGGTTCCGCTCAGGCGCATCATCCTGCGCGACTCGGCGGAACTC
>DASWNR010000542.1:0-3500 GCA_036399155.1 Pyrinomonadaceae bacterium | reverse complement strand
CTCCGAGCGGCACGAGCGGATGGTGCTGGGGTTGGCCGCGCAGGCGGCCGTGGCGATGGACAACGCGCGCCTGTTCGAGGCCGCGCAGCGCGCGCGCGCCGAAGCCGAAACGTCGGCCGCCGAGAACGAGCGGCTGTACCGCGAGGCGCATGAGGCGAGCCGCCTCAAGGACGAGTTCCTCGCCACCGTCTCGCACGAGCTGCGGACGCCGCTCACGGCGATACTCGGGTGGGCGCACATGCTCCGCACAGGGCGCCTCGGCGCGGACTCGGCCGCCGGCGCCTTCGAGACCATCGAGCGCAACGCGCGCGCACAGTCGCAGCTCATCGACGACCTGCTCGACGTGTCGCGCGCCATCACGGGCAAGCTCAGGATAGACGTGCGCCCCGTCGACCCGAACTCCTTCATCGAGGCGGCGGTCGAGGCCGTCCGCCCCGCCGCGGAGGCCAAGGGCGTGCGCGTGCAGAAGGTGGTAGACACCGGGCTGGTCACGGTCTCGGGCGACCCCGTCAGGCTCCAGCAGGTCGTCTGGAACCTTCTGTCGAACGCCATCAAGTTCACGCCGCGCGGCGGGCGCGTGCAGGTCAGGATGGAGCGCGTCAACTCGCACGTCGAGATCGCGGTGAGCGACACCGGCGCCGGCATCGTGCCCGACTTCCTGCCGCACGTCTTCGACCGCTTCCGGCAGGCCGACCAGAAGACGACGCGCCGGCACGGCGGGCTCGGGCTGGGGCTCGCCATCGTCCGGCACCTCGTCGAGCTGCACGGCGGGAGCGTCCGCGCCGAGAGCGCGGGCGAGGGACAGGGCTCGACCTTCACGGTGTTGCTCCCGGTCGCGCCCGTCTACGCCTCGGACCCGTCGGAGGGGCGCGTCCACCCGGCGGCGCGCGACACGCTGCCCCCGTTCGAGTGCCCCGACCGGCTCGACGGCCTGCGCGTGTTAGTCGTGGACGACGAGCCCGACACGCGCGACATGTTGAAGGCCGGGCTCGAACACTGCGGCGCGAACGTGACGACGGTCGGCTCGGCGGCCGAGGCGTTCGCCCTGATAGAGCGGGAGCCGCCCCACGTCCTCATCAGCGACATCGGGATGCCGGAGGAGGACGGCTACGACCTGATCCGCAAGGTCAGGAAGCTGCCGGCCGAGCGCGGCGGCCGCGTCCCCGCCATCGCGCTGACGGCCTACGCGCGCGCCGAGGACAGGATGCACGCGCTCAGGGCCGGCTACCAGATGCACGTCCCGAAGCCGGTCGAGCTGGTGGAACTCGCCGCCGTCACGGCGAGCCTCGCGCGGCGCGACGGCTGAAGCGCCGCACTTCGTCAAGGGATTTCGGAAAGGGTCAGGGGGAGTTAAAAGTCGAGATGTCCGTGGACGTTCTCAAGCGTAACAACGTGAAGGTGTCCGGCCGGGGCGAGCGCGCGATGGTCTTCGCGCACGGGTTCGGCTGCGACCAGAACATGTGGCGCTTAGCCGCGCCCGCCTTCGAGGACGACTTCCGCGTCGTCCTCTTCGACTACGTCGGCTCGGGCAAGTCCGACATGCGCGCTTACGACCCGTCGAAGTATTCGACGCTCGGCGGCTACGCGCGCGACGTGCTCGACGTGTGCCGCGCGCTGCGGCTGAAGGACGCCGTCTTCGTCGGCCACTCGGTGAGCAGCGTCGTCGGGATGCTCGCCTCCGTCGAGGAGCCCGGCCTCTTCTCGCGGCTCGTCCTCGTCGGCCCTTCGCCGCGCTACGTCAACGACCCGCCGTACTACCGCGGCGGGTTCGAGCGCGCGGACATCGAAGGGCTGCTCGACCTGATGGAGAAGAACTACATCGGCTGGGCCAGCTTCCTCGCGCCGGTCGTCGTGAAGAACCCGGAGCGGCCCGAGCTTTCGCGCGAGCTTGAGGAGAGCTTCTGCTCGACCGACCCGCGCGTGGCGCGCCGCTTCGCCGAGGCGACCTTCCTCGCGGACAACCGCGCCGACCTCGCGAAGGTGCGCGTGCCCTCGCTCGTCATGCAGTGCTCGGATGACGCCATCGCGCCCGCGGAGGTCGGCGAGTACGTGAGCCGGAACCTGTCGCGCAGCACCCTGCGCGTGCTCGAGGCCACCGGCCACTGCCCGCACATGAGCCACCCCGAGGAGACCGTCCGCGTCATCAAAGAGTACTTGGCCGCCGAGGGGATTTCCTGAAGGCGCGGCGGCGCCCGCTTGCGTTGGTATGGACGAACTGCTGAACACCGCGCCCTGCGGCTTCCTCTCCTTCGGCGACGACGGCGACATCCTTGCGGCCAACGCCACGCTCGCGGGCTGGCTCGGCCGCGCCGCGGGCGCGCTCGACGGCCTGCACGTCGAGTCCATCCTCCCGCCGGCCGGGCGCATCTTCTACCAGAGCTACTTCTTCCCCCTGCTCAAGCTGCACGGGCGGGCCGAGGAGATCTACCTGTCGCTGCGAGGCGCCGACGGCGGCGAGGTGCCCGTGCTGGCCAACGCCGCGCGACACGAGCGCGGCGGCGCGGCCGTCAACGACTGCGTCTTCGTGCCGATGCGCCAGCGCCGCCGCTTCGAGGACGAGATACTCGCCGCCAAGCGCGAGGCCGAGGAGGCCAACCGCGCCAAGGACGCGCTCATCGAGGAGCTTTCGACGCCCGTCATCACGGTCTGGGACGGCGTGCTGCTCGGGCCCGTCGTCGGGAGCCTCGGCCGCGAGCGCGCGGGCGTGATGACCGAGGCGCTGCTGCGCGCCGTCGTCGCGCGGCGGGCGCGCGTCGTCATCCTCGACGTGACGGGCGTGCGCAAGATGGACGCCGACGCCGTCGGGCACCTGACACGCGCGGCCGCGGCCGTGCGCCTGATGGGCGCCGAGTGCATCCTGACCGGGATAGGCGCCGACGTGGCGCGGACGCTGGTGCGCTCGGGCATAGACCTCGGCGGGCTGGAGGTGCGGCGCACGCTCGCCGACGGGCTCGGCGCGGCGATGCGCATGAGGGCCGGGGCGGGCCGAAGAGAGACTGACTGAAGGGAAAGGTCAGCCCCCGCGCGGCGTCTGGCGGGCGGCGAGGTTGACGAGGGCGTCGACGAGCGCGTCGGGGTCTACGGGTTTGGCGAGGTGCGCGTTGAAGCCGGTTCGCAGCGCACGTACGCGGTCGGCTTCGGCCGCGTACGCCGTGAGCGCCACGGCCGGCGTCTCGCCGCCGCGCTCGGGCCCGAGCGCGCGCAGGCGTTGGATGAACTCGTAGCCGTCCACGGAGGGCATCCCGATGTCCGCGACCACCACGTCCGGCCTCACGCTCTCCGACGCTTCGAGCGCGGCCGACGCGGAGGAGACGGCCGTCACCTCGGCCCCCGCGCGGCGCACGAATATCCTCAACATCTCAAGCGTGTCCTCGTCGTCGTCGACCAGCAGCACGCGCAGGCCGACGAGCGGGGGCAGCGCCGCCTCCGCGTCGCCGCCGTGTGCCGGCCGGTCGAGTGAGTCGTGCGACTCTTCCCCACGCCCATCGCCCGCGACGCGC
>DASWNR010000541.1:0-12503 GCA_036399155.1 Pyrinomonadaceae bacterium | reverse complement strand
ACGCAGAGAGTTTCGCAGCACCGTCCACTTCAGCCACACCAGCGCGAAGAGTTGTGCCATAAGTCTTTCGGCCCCGACCGCCTTCCCGGGGTTATAATACGCCACCGCGTCGGTCGCGTGTCATGCCTTTGAACTTAAACCACAGGATGAGGGCGACCTTACTCTTAACGTCGCTGACGGCGCTCTGCCTCCTTGCGCCGCCCGCGCCGTGCGTGGCGCGCGGGGCGCGCGAGTCGAAGGGGGCGCGGCCGCTTTGGCCCGGCTCGCGCTTCACGGCCGCCGACCGCGCGCGCGCCGTCCGCCGCGGGCTCGACTTCATCTACCTGACGGCGCGCGACCCGTCGAACTTCGAGGTCTACGGGAGCGACTACCTCTGGTGCTTCTACACCGTCGGCGAGAGCGTGAGCGACCCCGAAGTGCGCGCGTCGGCGCGGCGCATGGGGCTTGAGCGCGCGCGCCACTGGCGGCGCACGCACCAACGTCTGCCCCGTGACGCCGACGCGCACACGGTCATCGACTACGCCTTCGGCGCGGACGCCGCCGACAGCCTCGGCCTCAAAGACCCGAGGCTCAAACTCCAGATACGCCGCGCGGCCGCGCGCTTCGGCGCGCTCGACTTCATGCTCTTCGACCCGCGCACCGAGCCGCCGCCGCGCGACGCTCCCGCAGAGTGCGAGGCCGACCGCGCATGGAACCAGCGCGGCGCGAGCGTCTGCCGGCGCTGCGGCCGCGCTTTAAAGATGCGCACGCCGCAGGACGTCTGGTACGACGCGCTGATTACGGCCTACGTCGGCGAGCGTTACGGCGTGGGCCTCGGCGCGTCCTACGCCGAAGTGCTCGGCTGGCTCCCGAGCCTGCGCCCGCACAGAGGCCCCGACTCGCCCGAGTTCTACGACACGGTCTACGCCGTCACGCACGTCGTCTACACGCTCAACGACTACGGCCAGCGGCGCGTGCCGGCGAGGCTGCTGCCCGAGGAGTTCGCGTTCCTCAAGGAGAACCTGCGCGCGGCCGTCGCGGCCGAAGACGCCGACATGCTCGGCGAGTTCATGGACACGCTGCGCGCCTTCGGGCTCACGGACGCGGACGCCGAGATAAGGGAGGGCGCGGAGTACCTGCTCGCGCACCAGAACGCGGACGGGAGTTGGGGCGACCCCGTTGAGAAAGACATCTACAAGCGTTACCACCCGACGTGGAACGCGGTCGCGGCGCTCAGCAACTACGCGTGGCGCGGCGACGCGCCCGAGGCGCGGAGGCTCCGCCTGCTACGCCGCCTCGGGCGGTGACGGCGCGGCCGCGAAGCGTTAGAATCCGCGGCGCGCGACACTCGAACGGGAGGAGAAGAAAGATGACAGACTCGCTCGCCGAGCATTACCTGGAGGACGCCGCTAAGGTCTTTCGCGGCCAGAAGAAGCTCGCCGACGGCGCGGTGGCGCAGGTCGGCGACGAAGAGTTCTTCCGCGTCATCGACCCGGAGTCGAACAGCCTCGCGCTCATCATGAAGCACATGGCCGGCAACATGCGCTCGCGCTGGACGGACTTCCTGACGACCGACGGCGAGAAGCCCGACCGACGGCGCGACTCCGAATTCATCGTCGAGGGCGAAGACCGCGCCGCCGTACTCGAACGATGGGAGGCGGGCTGGTGCACGCTCTTCGACACGCTCGCGTCGCTCAAGGGCGTCGACCCCATGCGCACAGTCACCATCCGCGGCGAGCCGCACACCGTCGTCATGGCCGTCAACCGGCAGCTCTCGCACTACGGCCAGCACACGGGGCAGATCGTCTTCCTCGCCAAGCACCTCCTCTCTTCGGAGTGGAAGACGCTCAGCATCCCGCGCGGCGGGTCGGGGATGTTCAACGAGGAGATGGAGAAGGGGCGTCGTTAGGTGTCGTCGGTGCGTGGAGGCGGGGACGTGCGCGCGTACGTCGGGATGGGCTCGAACCTCGGCGACCGCGCGGGGAACCTGCTCGCCGGCGTGCGCGGGATGCTCGCGGCGAACCTCGGCGTCGCGCGCCTCTCGTCCGTCTACGAGACCGAGCCGGTCGGCGTCGAAGACGAGCAGCCCGCCTTCCTCAACATGGCGGCCGAGCTTTGCGCGCCGCTCCCGCCGCCCGAGGAACTGCTCCGCCTCCTGCTCGACATCGAGCGCGACGCCGGCCGGCGACGCGAACGCCCGCTCGCGCCGCGCACGCTCGACCTCGACCTCCTGCTCTACGGCGAGGAGCGTCTGGAGACGGACGCGCTCACGCTCCCGCACCCGCGCCTGCACCGACGCCGCTTCGTCCTCGCCCCGCTCGCCGAGTTGATTCCCGAAGCCCGACACCCCATCCTCGGGGCGTCCTTCGCCGAACTCCTCGCCGCCGTCGGCGACGACTCGCGCGTCGAACTCTGGGACGCGGGTCGGTGGGCCGCTTTCCCCTTGCCCCTCCGCCGGGGGCTGCTATAATTTGGCGCTCTCAAATTTGCCGACCGAGTAGCGCGAGCGTACACTATCGCCAACATGCGCCGCCGAACACTTCTGCTGGCCGCCGGGTTGTTAGCTTACTTCATCGGAGCGACCGTCCGCGTTTACCTACGCCCCGAAGAGTCGTGTAGCTGCCGCGAGACCGGCTGCCGCATCCTCGTCGTCGCCGAGAACCCGCGCGCGGCGCTCCGGCGCCCGCACAAGGCCGCCCAATTCCTCGTCGCGCCTTTCTGCTCCGACTAGCCGAACCGGAAAACCCGGAGGGAACAGTCACACAATGGTCTACCTCAAACAGCAGCGCCCCGAGAAGGTCACGGTGCCCGCCGTCCGCGCGAGCAAGGCGCGCGGCGAGAAGCTGGTCTGCCTGACCGCCTACGACTACCCGACCGCGCGCATCGTGGACGAGGCCGGCACCGACATCATCCTCGTCGGCGACTCTCTGGGCAACGTCGTGCTCGGCTACGACTCGACCGTGCCCGTCACGCTCGAAGAGATGCTCCATCACACGCGCGCCGTCCGGCGCGGCGTCGAGCGCGCGCTCCTCGTCGCCGACATGCCATACGGCACGTACCACCCCGGCGCGGACGACGCCGTCCGCGCCGCGCTCCGGCTGGTCAAGGAGGGCGGAGCCGAGGCCGTCAAACTCGAAGGCGGCAGGGGCCGCGTCGAGGTAATCCGCCGGCTCGTCGCCGAAGAGATTCCCGTGATGGGGCACATCGGGCTGACGCCGCAGTCCCTGAACAAGATCGGCAGCTACCGCCTTCAGGCGAAGACGGCCGACGCGGCGCGCGCGCTCGTCGAGGACGCGATGATGCTTGAGGAGGCGGGCGTCTTCGCCGTCGTGCTCGAAGTCGTCCCGCGCGAGATAGCGCGCGAGGTGACGGCGGCGCTCCACATCCCGACCGTCGGCATCGGCGCGGGCCCCGACTGCGACGCGCAGATTCTCGTCACGCACGACATGCTCGGCCTCTCGTTCAGCAAGACCAGCCCGCGCTTCGTACACCAGTACGCCAGCCTGCGCGACGTGATGGGCGAGGCCATCCAGGCTTACGCCGACGACGTGCGCTCCGGCGCCTTCCCTTCCGAACAGGAGTCCTACCCGCTCCCCGCCGACGCCGCCGCCGAACTCGGCCTCGGGCGCGACGCGGGCGACGAGGAAACGAAAAAGCCGTGAGCGGCGGGACTTGGGCCGCGACGGGAGGGGGCGTGCTCTTCCCCCGTCGCGGCTCAAGGCCCGCCGCCCGCGGCTTGAGAGCCTATGGAAATCATCAACCGCCGACAGCGGATGGCGAGCGTCGCGCGCAAGCTCAGGCGCGAGGAGGACAAGACCATCGGGCTGGTGCCGACGATGGGGGCGCTCCACGACGGACACCTCTCACTCGTGCGCGAGGCGCGCAGGATGTGCGACGTGGTCATCGTCTCGGTCTTCGTCAACCCGACGCAGTTCGGCGCGGGCGAGGACTTCGAGCGCTACCCGCGCGACCTGACCGGCGACACGACCAAGCTCGCCGACTACAACGTCGATTACATCTTCGCCCCGCCGGTCGAGGAGATTTACCCGAAGGGCTTCGCCACGTACATCAACGTCGAGGGGCTCTCGGACGGGATGGAGGGCGCGGCGCGACCCGGCCACTTCCGCGGCGTCGCCACCATCCTGACCGTCCTCTTCAACACCATCCGGCCCGACTTCGCCTTCTTCGGCCAGAAGGACGCGCAGCAGACGCTCGTCGTCAAGCGTCTGGTGCGCGACCTCGCCTTCGACCTCGAAGTCGTCGTCCTCCCGACGGTGCGCGAGCAGACGGGGCTCGCGCTCTCGTCGCGCAACGCCTACCTCACCGACGAGCAGCACAAGGCGGCGGCCGTGCTCTACCGCGCGCTGGCTCAGGCGCGCGAGGTCTACAACGAGGGCGAGCGAAACTCCCGGCGGCTCGCGGAGGCCGTCCGCGCGCAGGTCGACGCCGAGCCGCTCGCGCGGATCGAATACGTGGGCGTCGTCGACGCCGACACGATGGAGAAGTTTGACCGCATCCCGGAGGATCGCCCCGTCCTCATCGCGCTGGCCGCGCAAGTCGGGCGCACGCGCCTCATCGACAACATCATCCTCCAGCCCGCGCGCCAGAAGGCTCGCACCAACTCGGAAGCGTGAGCCGTGAGCCGTGAGCCGTGACGAGTGGGGGCGGGCTTGCCTTCTCGTCACGGCTCACGCCTCACGGCCTTCTCGGGCTTGCCGTCGCGGGGCTTTGTTGTATAATCTGCCGCCGTGGCCACGAGGCAGGACGAGACGAACCCCGACGCCGTCAGTCTGACCCTCGCCGTTTGAGCGAGCGCGGAGTCACAGCCGGCTTTTCAAGCAGACGCTTTACCCGCCTGCGGTAAAAATCCTTGAAACACTACAGTCGAAGCTCCGTCCGCACGCCCCGCCCGCCGCAGCTGCGCGGGGCGCACTGCCGACTCGGCGCGTGAGCCGCGCCGCGCCCCTTTCACGCGTTATCTATCAGCACAGAGAAGACCGCCGTCCCCGCCCGTAGCGACCGAGGCCGCCGACCACGGAGGGAATGAGTTCGAGGCCGCCCCGGACGCCGGCTTGTTCGCAGAGACCGTCCAGAGTTCGACCTGAAGGAGACACCCAATGGAACGCATCGTTCTCAAGCACCTCAGCGGCTCGAAGGCCAACCAGGTGGAAGAGTTCCCCCTCGCCCACGTCAAGGACATCGTCCTCGGGCGTGACCCCTCGTCCACGGTCAAGTACGACCCCGACCGCGACGACCTCGTCGGGCGCCAGCACGCCAAGATCACGCAGGACCCGAACGACCCCTCGCAGTTCATCGTCACCGACATGAACAGCCGCAACGGGACGTTTGTGAACAGGCAGCGCATCACCGGCACGACCCGCGTCAACCCGGGCGACGTCGTCCAACTGGGCCCGGGCGGCCCCGAGTTCGTCTTCGAGATCGAGCCGCGCCCCGCCGGCGCCACCAAGGCCACGCGCGTCGCGCAGACCGGCCCGATGGCGCCGACCATGCCGGGCGCGCCGGCCACGCGCGTCCCCGGCGCGACGCCGCCGCCGCACCAGTCCGCGTTCCCGCAGACCTCGCCCGCGCCCTCCGGCGGCGTCGGCAAGAACACGGTCGAGCGCATCGTCTCGCAGAACGTCCAGCAGGCGAAGAAGAGCCAGGGGCGCACCTTCATGGCCGTCGGCGCGGCCGCCATCGTGCTCGTCGTCGTCGTCGTGGGCGGCGTCGGCGGCTTCTTCCTCTGGCGCACCAAGTCGCAGTCGGCCGCCGAGATCGGCACGCTCAAGAAGGGGCTCGACGAGGCGACGGCGGCGAAGGCCACCGAGGCGGCCGCCGCCGCGCTGAAGCCCGCCGACGTCGTCAGCAAATACGGCAAGGCCGTCGTCAAGATTGACGCCGCGTGGAAACTCGTCTCGCAGGCGGGCAACGGGCTCGTCTACCACCAGTACACGATGTACAACGGCCGCCCCGCCGCGCTCTACGTCAAGGTCGGCGACCGCCCCGACGGCCGCCCCATCCTCGAACCCTACCTGACCTACAACTCGAACTCGCTGAACGTCGGCATCGGCGGCCGCCACACCGGCTCGGGCTTCGCGGTCTCCTCGGACGGCTTCATCCTGACGAACCGCCACGTCGCCGCCGGGTGGGAGTCGGCCTACCAGTTCCCCGAGTCCGCCGACAACGGCATCCTCGTCGTGCCCGGCCCCGGCGGCAAGATGACGCCGGTCGCGGGCGTGCCGAACGCGCCGCTCGACTGGATCCCGGCACAGTCGAAGCAGGACGGCGTCTCCTACGACGGCCGCAACGACCACCTCGAAGTCCTCTTCGCCAAGTCCGACCGACAGCTCTCGGCGAAGGTCGCCTCGGTCAGCAAGCGGCACGACGTGGCGCTGATTAAGGTGGACAGCCCCGGCACCGTCCCGGCCGTCGAGATCAACGACAACTACGACTCGATTCAGGCGGGCGAGACCGCCATCGTGCTCGGCTACCCGTCGATTTCGCGCCCCGTCTACGGCATCGTCAGGTCTCAGGACGCCATGAACCCCGAGACGAAGGGCGTCGAGATTCCCGACCCGACCGTCACGGTCGGCAACATCGGCCGCATCTACCGCAGCTCCGACGGCGGCGCGCAGGCCGGGGGCGCCGACAGGACGGTGAGCGTCATCGGCGACTCGTACCAACTGCAAATCAACACGACCGGCTCGGGCAACTCGGGCGGCCCCGTCTTCGACGACCACGGCCGCGTCGTCGCCATCTTCTACGCCGGCCTCGCCGACGGCCGCGCCGCCGTCACCTTCGCCGTGCCCATCCGCTACGGCAAGGAGTTGATGGGCAAGTAGCCCGGGAGGTGGACGGTAGACGGTAGTCGGTAGACAGTAGGCCCCGCACGAGTGCGTTGACGCCTACAGCCGGACGGGCCGCTAAAGGGGAAGTCCTTCTACCGACTACCGTCTACCGACTTCTGTCTACTCTTTCTTATGAGCCGAGTTTTCGACACCAACCAGTCGGTCGGCGAGTACCGCATCGTGGACTTCCTCGGCGCGGGCGGGATGGGCGAGGTCTACCGCGCGATGCACCAGAAGATCGGGCGCGTGGCGGCCGTCAAAGTCCTGACGCAGGCGACGCAATCGAGCGGCTTCGTCGAGCGCTTCTTCAACGAGGCGCGCATCCAGGCCAGCCTCCAGCACCCGAACGTCGCCACGCTCTACGACTTCTGCGAGGTGCAGGGGCAGCCCTGCATCATCATGGAGTACGTCGACGGCCAGACGATCTCCGAGCGCATCGCCGCCTACGGCGCGCCGCTCCCCCTGGCCGAGACCGTCTACGTCTTCGAGCGCGTCTGCGAGGCCATCGAGTACATCCACCGCAACGGCGTCATCCACCGCGACATCAAGTCGAACAACATCAAGGTCAGCTCGCAGGGGCAGGTCAAGCTGCTGGACTTCGGCATCGCCAAGGGGCAGACCTCGCAGCAGCTCACGCAGGTCGGCTCGGTCATCGGCACGCTCCAGTACCTCGCGCCCGAGCTCATCCGCGGCGGCACGGCCGACGCGCGCGGCGACATCTGGGCGCTCGGCGTCCTGCTCTACGAGATGGTGACGGGGCGGACGCCCTTCGACGCCGAGACCATCGGCGACCTCTGCGACCGCATCGACCGCGTCGAGTACGCGCCGCCCGCGCGGCTCAACCCGGGCGTGCCGCGCGAGGTCGCGGCCATCATCTCGCGCTGCCTGCGCAAGAACCCCGCCGAGCGCTACCCGACCGCGGCCGACCTGCTCGCCGACGCGCGCGGGCTGGAGGGCGTCGTCTCAAGACCGGGCGTCAGCTCGGACGTGAGCCACGCCGCCACGGGACACACGCAGACGGATGCCGACCGTTCGTCGAAGCTGCCGCTGCTCATCGGCGCGTCGGCGGCCGCCGTCGTGCTCGCCATCGTCGGCGTCGTCGCGCTCGCCTTCCTCGGCTCGTCCGCCGAGGGCGAGGCCGCCGACGCGAACGCCAACGCGAACGCCGTCAACACCGCGAACGTCTCGAAAGCCGCGAACACCGCGCGCGGCCTCGCCTCGGGGCCCGCGCCGGCCGCGAGCATCGACGCCTCGGAGCGCGTCGTCGAGGTCACGGTCTCGGACGGCAAGGCCGACGTTTACAGGGGCGCGGAGAAGGTCGGCACGACGCCCTACGCGGTGCGCGGCCGTCTCGGAGACCGCGTGTTGTTGACGCTGCGCCGCGACGGCTACGCGGACGAACCCGTCGACTTCGTCGTCGGCGAGAAGAAGGCTTTCATGTACACGCTGGCGAAGCGTTGAGGCGGCGCCGCGTCGAATCATCTTTCAAGAGGGGGCAGTGAATGTTCGGTAAAAAAAGGGCGGCCGACTCGGAGCCGGAGACGGGGGGGGGCGGTCTGCGGCCGGCGCCGCGCTTCGAGATAGACGCCAGCGTGCAGACCGACGTGGGCTGCGTGCGCGAGGTCAACGAGGACTCGGGGCGGCTCATACGCCCGTCCGACCCGGCGCTGCTCGCGTCGAAGGGGACGCTCCTCGTCGTCGCCGACGGCATGGGCGGCCACTCGGCGGGCGAGGTCGCGAGCCAGATGGCGGCCGACGCGACGTGCAGCCTCTACTACGCCTCGCCGGACGAGCCCGCCGCGGCGCTCCGCCGCGCCGTCGAGGAGGCCAACCGCCGCATACACGGGGCGGCGGCGGCCGACGAGTCCAAGCACGGCATGGGCACGACCTGCACGGCGCTCGCGCTCTGCGGCGCGACCGCGTACGCCGCGCACGTCGGCGACAGCCGGCTCTACATGCTGCGCGGGGGGCAGCTTTACCAGCTCTCCGAAGACCACTCGGCCGTCAACGAGATGGTCAAGCTCGGCATCATCACCAAGGAGCAGGCGCGCACGCACGAGGACAAGAACGTCATCCTGCGCGCGCTCGGCACCAGCCCCGAGGTCGAGGTCTCGGTGCTCGAACCCTTCCAGGTGCGGGTGGGCGACCGCTACCTGCTCTGCTCGGACGGGCTCCACGACCTCGTCCTCGAAGACGAGATCGCGTCCCTCCTCGGCGGGACGGAAGACATTCACGCCGCCGGCGAGCGCCTCATCGCGATGGCGAAGGAGCGCGGCGGGCACGACAACATCACGGTGGGCATCATCGCAATCATGCCCGAGGGCACGGCGGCCGCCGGGGCCGGGAACATGCGCGCGACGCGCGAGCTGGAGGCAATATGATCGGACAGGTATTCGGGAACTACAAGGTCACGCAGAAACTCGGCGAGGGCGGCATGGGCGAGGTCTTCCGCGGCGTGGACATGATGCTTGAGCGCGAGGTCGCCATCAAGTTCCTGCGGCCGGAACTCGCCAGCCAGCAGCAGGTCGTCGAGCGCTTCCGCTCGGAGGCCGTCACGCTCGCCAAGCTCCAACACCCGAACATCGCCACGCTCTACAGCTTCATGCGCCAGGGCGACAGCTTCGTCATGGTGCTGGAGTTCGTCCGCGGCGTCACGCTCGACCACGTCATCCAGCAGCGCGGCGCCATCCCCGTCGAACAGGCCATCCCCATCTTCTGCCAGATGCTCGACGGCATCCAGGAGGCGCACTCGGAAGGCATCATCCACCGCGACATCAAGCCCGCGAACATGATGCTCACCGAGCGCGGCACGCTCAAGGTGCTCGACTTCGGCATCGCGCGCATCCTCGGCACCGCGCGCATGACCCGGCAGGGCAACATCATCGGCACCATCGAGTACATGAGCCCCGAGCAGGTGCGCGGCTTCGAGACCGACGCGCGCTCCGACATCTACTCGCTCGGGATGCTGCTCTACGAGATGCTCACCGGCCGGTGCCCGTTCGACATCCAGAACGAGTTCGAGCTGATGAAGGCGCAGATCGAGCAGTACCCCGTCCCGCCGCGCCAGCTCAACCCGGCCGTCCCCGAAGTGGTCGAGCAGGCCATCTGGCGCTCGATAAACAAAGACCCGGCGCAGCGTTTCCAGAGCGCGGCGGAGTTCCGCGCGTTCCTCCTCAACGCGGGCTTCGCCTCCACCGGCAGGCTTGAGCCGCTGGCGTTCGGCGACCCCAACGCCTTCGGCACGCGCCCGACTACGCAGCCGCCTTCGAGCTACCCGCCGTCGCCGTTCGCGACGACGCCGATGCAGCCCGGGCTGCACACTCAATCACAACCCGGCGCGACGCCCTCGCAGCCCGGCGCCCCCGCGCCCTCGAACCCGGGGCTCCCGCAGCAGGGCGCGACCGCGCCCTCGCACCCCGGCCTACAGTCCGCGCCGGCGCAGGCGTCGAACCCCGGCCTCGACGCGGCCGACCCGCTGGCCGCGACGCTCATCGACATGCCGGGCGCGCCCGCGTCCGGTGCCGCGAAGGAGACTCGCATCGGCGCCGCGCCGGCCCCGCACGCCAACGCGGCCGCGGGCGGGGGCGCGAAGGAGACTCGCATCGGCGCGGCGCCCGCCGCCGCGCAGCGCCCGCCGCAAGCGTTCACGCCGGCCCCGCCGCCGGCGCACGCGCAGCAGCAGAAGCAGGGCGGCAAGAAGTGGATTTACGTCGCGGGCGCGGGCGTCGCGGCGGTCGTCGCGCTCGGGGTCGTCGTGGTCGCCGTCGCCTTCTTCGCGCTCAAGGGCTCGAACCAGGGCAAGGCCCCCGTCAAGCCCGCCGCGCTCGCGGAGGAGCCGGCCAGGCCCGCGCCGCAGCCGACGGTCGAGCCTTCGGCGCAGACCGCGCCGCTCCCTGCCGACGCCGCCGCGGGTCAGCCGCCGGCCGGCCAGCCCTCGACCGGCGGCGGCGCGACGCCCGCGGGCACGTCGCTCACGCCCATCGACCTGCCGGCCGGCGGGGGCACGACCTCCGCGGGCTCGGCTTCGCAGGGCGCGAGCCGCCCCGCCTCGCAGCCCAAGGCGGCACAGCCCAAGGCGGCACAGCCCAAGCAGAACGACGCGGCCGATGCCGCACGCAAGAAGCGCGAGGCCGCGCTCCGCGCGCTCGACCAGTAATAAGGTCGGACCCGCCCGCGGTGGCGGGCGGCCCTTTGCAACTCGGCTGCGCCGTGTCGCCGAGGGCCGCCCGCCACCGCGGGCGGTTCCGACTAACTGTCACGCGTACTAAGATGTTGACCATGAACCTCAGAGCAGAAAGGAAAAGGGCCGGGCGGCTCGTCGCGCTGACCGCGCTGGCGCTCGGCGCGCTCGCGGCGCTCGTCCTCTTCCCCGCCCCCTCTCGCGCGCAGGCCAAGCGGCCCATCACGCGCGAGGGGCTCGTCAAGGCCGTCCGCATCAACGGCCTCTCCACCGCCGAGCTGGTTCAGCAGGTTCAGTCGCGCGGCGTCTCATTCCAGATGACGGCGGACGCCGAGGCCGAGCTGCGCGCGGCCGGCGCGCGCCCCGAGGTCGTCGAGGCCGCGCGCGCAAGCTACCGGCCTGAGTCGGCCTCGCCCGCGACAGCCAAGGTCCCGGGGCGCACACGCCCGAACGTCCCCGCCGGCGCGCCGCTCTCGAAGAGCGAGGTCGTGACGATGCTACAGGCCGGGACGCCCCCGGCGCGCGTCGAGCAGTTCGTCGAGGCGCGCGGCGTCAGCTTCCAGTCGAACGCGCAGGTGGCGCGCGAGCTGAAGGCCGCAGGCGGCACCAACTCGCTCGTCGGCGCGGTCGCCGCCTCCTACACCGCGCCGGGCCGCGCGCGCGCCAACACGCCGTCGAGACCCGCGCCCGCGAGGGCCCCGGACTACGACGACCTGACCGACCAGGCGACCGCCGCCTACGACGCGCGCAACGCGGCGCGCGCAACGCAGCTTTTGACGCAGGCCATACAGATGGACCCGGGGCAGCCGCGCGCCTACCAGCTCCTCGGCTTCACGCAGCTCTACCTGGAGAACAACATCGCCGAGGCCGAGAAGACCATGCGCAAGGCTATCGAGCTGGGCGGCTCGGCCTCGTTCCGCGTCTTCCACGACCACGCCAACGGCTCCTTCAAGGAGACCTGCGCGGGCACGCTCTTCGTCACCAGGACGAACGTCACCTTCAAGGCCGACGACGGGCGCGACACCTTCGAGGCCGAGGACTCGAACGTCAAGGAGATAAAGCTCAACAGCCTCGCGGGCGGCGCCTTCGGGATGCTGCTCGGAGGCCGTGACCTCGGCGCGTTCCACATCAAGCCCAAGCAGAAGATTAACGGCCGCGACAACTTCAACTTCGCGCCGCTGACGAAGAAGAAGACCGAGTCGGAACTCATCATCACGCTCGTCAAGTCCTACGGCGGCGTTCAGGGTTAAGGCGGAGTGGCGGGTGGTAAGTGGTAAGAAAGAACGGCCGGCCTTCCTTCTTATCACTTACCGCTCATCACTTATCTCTCCGAAAGAGGTGTTCGGCATGAAGAGTATTTCGAGAGGCAGCAGATTGTCGTTCGTCGCGGCCGCGGCCGCGTGCGCGGCGCTCCTGCTCGCGGGCGCGGGCGCGACGCAGACCAAGAAGCCCATCACGAAGCAGGGGCTCGTCAACGCCGTCAAGATCAACGGCCT
>DASWNR010000540.1:0-5618 GCA_036399155.1 Pyrinomonadaceae bacterium | reverse complement strand
CATACGTTCCGCGCGATACACCGGGCGGTCAGCGGTTGAGCTTGACGAGCGCGGTCTGGGCGCGCTTCGGGGGGGCTTCGTCTTCGAGCGCGGCGAGGCGGTGGATGACGCGGCCGAAGTATTTGATGCCCTGGACGAAGTCGTCGAGGCGTATGTTCTCGTCGGGGCCGTGCGGGTTCGAGCCGGAGTGGCTGACGCCGAAGGAGACGACGGGCGTCGCGGGGCTGTTCGCGCCGCAGACCGCGCCGACGGGGCCGCTCGCGGGGTCGAGCGGGTAGACGACCGGCGGCTTGCCGTAGACCTCGCCGGCCTCCTCGATGGCCGCGCGCGCCACCATCGAAGAGGGCGAGGACTTGGCGTAGGGCGCCGAGCCGAGCTCGTTTATCTCCACGTCGTTGAAGCCGCGCTTGTCGAGGTGCTCGCGGAGCAGCGTGACGACCAGCTCGGGCGTGAGGTCGGGGACGAGCCGGAAGTCGAGGCGCGCGGTCGCCGCGCCCGGCAGGATCGTCTTCGCGCCCGCCTCGGTGTGGCCCGTGCGGATGCCGCAGATGGTGCAGGTCGGGCCGAAGATAAGCTCCTTCGCCAGCTCCCTCCCCGTCATCCCGTGCAGCCAGCCGCCGATGCGGAACTCGCGGCGCAAGCCCGCCTCGTCCAGCTCGATGGTCTTGAGCATCTGCCGGTCTTCGGACGTGAGCGGCGCGACGTGCGACGAGAAGCCGTCGATGGTGATGACGCCTTTGGGCGAGACGACGGTCGAGAGCGCCTGCACCAGCCGCCACGCCGGGTTCGGGACGATGCCGCCCCACTTCGAGTGGAGGTCCGTGCGCGCCCCGTACGCGCGCAGCTCAAGGAAGGCGATGCCCTTGAAGCCGAGGTTGATGACGAGGCGCTGCTCGGTGTCCTTGTAGCCGTCGTCCCAGACGCAGCCGTCGGCGCGCAAAAGCTCCGCGTTCTCCGCGGCGAAGCGGTAGAGGCTCGGGCTGGCGAGCCCGTCCTCGCCCTCGACGACGAAGCGCAGGCAGACGGGCAGCTTGCCGTAGGTCTTCTGGTAAGCCTCGACGGCCGCGACGCGCGCGACGAGGTCGCCCTTGCTGTTCGACGCGCCGCGCGCGCAGAGCACCCCGTCGTTCACGACGGCCGCGAACGGGCCGGAAGACCACTCGGTCAACTGCCCCACGGGCTGCACGTCGTAGTGGCCGTAGACGAGGAAGCAGCGCGGCCCCGCGCCGCACTCGCCGTAGATGATGGGGAAGCCGCTGCCGACCTTGAAGGTGCGCGTGCCCGCGCCCACGCGCTGCAACATCTGCTCGACCTTCTCGGCCACCGCGCGCATCCCCGTCCCGCGCGCCGCCACCGACGGCATGCGACACAGGTCTTGCAGCCGCTCGGTGAACGAGCGCGCGTGACGGTCAACGTATCGGTCGAAGCGTGTAAAGGACATGAGTTCAAAGTTCACAGTTTAAAGTTCAAAGTTTAAGTCGGCGTCCTAACTTTGAACTTTGAACTTTGAGCCGTCGAAGAACAGGTAGCGTGGGCGCGAGGGGTCGCGCTCGAAGCCGGCGCAGACGAGCCCGGCGGCGAAGGCCGCCTGAAACTCGCCGCGGACGCGGAGCAGCTCGGCGCGTGCGGCCGGCGGGTCTTCGCCGACGAGCGCGCCCCAGTTGGGGGGAATCGCGACGGCGGCGGACGGCTCGCCCGGCGGGGCGGGGGTCTCGCCGCGCGCGAGCGCCCCGACGCGCGGCGAGTCGAGTTCCCACTCGGCGACGAGGCGGTCGCTGTCGAGTCCGAGCGGCTCGGCGAACTTCCCCGTCACGGTCGAGTAGTCGGTGCCGTAGTAGTTGACGGCGTAGCTGCGGACGACGACGCCGAGGCGGTTGAGGTTGAAGTGTGCGTTGCGCGCCTGCGCGGGGTCCCACGTCCAGCGTATGAAGCGCCGCCCGTCCGAGACGGCGCGCGCCCGCTGCGCCCACTTCAGACGCGCGCCGACGCCGAGGTTCTGGTAGTCCTTCGCCACCGCCATCATGTGCGAGTAGCCGATAAGCTCCTGCGCGCCGGCGTCGGGCGCGCGGCGCACGGCCACCTGGTTGAGCACGAAGCCGACCATCCTCTCGCCCGCGAACGCGCCGAGCGTGAAGCCGCCGGCGCTGCGCGCGACGATGAGGTGGCGGCGCGGCGACAGCTCAAGGTCGGGCAGGCCGAACGCCTCGCGCTGCAAGCGGACGCACTTGTCGAACTCCTCGACGGTCGTGCACTCGCGTATGTCCACCTCGTCGCTCTCGGCCATCCTCGACACCCGCCCTCAAATCTCGACCGGCTCGTACCAGCTTTGTGGGACTTCCGTGATGCGGCGCTCGGCCGCGCGCTCGGCGATGTCGTCGGCGAAGTTGACGAGCGCCAGCCGGCCGGCCTCGCGGTAGCGCGGCTCGACCGAGTCGCGCAGCTCGCGCGCGTATGCGCGGACGCCGCAGCCGATCTTGAAGAGCACCAGCCGCTCCGTGTCGCCGTGCTTGAGCAGCCACGCGACCTTGCGCATCGAGACCATCCCGCACTCGCCCCAGAAGAGGAAGCGCGCGCCGGCGCGCGGAGCACCGCTTCCGGCGTCATTGAGCGAGACGAGGTCGGGCTTGTAGCGCAGGCCGACCGGCAGCTCTATCTCAAGGTTCGGGTACTCGCGCGCGAACATCGCGTAGCCGAGCGCCTTCATCAGCACGTGGCCGTAAGATTCGCCCCGGCGCTGCCAGAGCCGCACACGTCTGCCGGCCAGCTCGAAGTCGTAAAGCATTCAAAAGCCGTGACCTTTTACTTGGCCGGCGCTAGATAAACCCCCGCCCTGAGACTTCGCCGACCTCGCATTCTAAAACCGGGAAATTGGATTCTAACGTGTCGGCCGCCGCCTGTCACCCGTGAGAAAGACGGAAGGGTGAAAGACGAAAGGACGGCCATACGGCAGTCCCCTCATCCTTCCTCCTTCAACCTTTAAGATTAGTCTGCGAAGGCGACGGACAGCTCGCGGAGGGTCGCGGAGTCGGAGGCGTCGGCGCGCGCGGACTCTTCGCGGTTGACGTGGCGGTAGAGGATGTCGCGCTGCTGCGGGCGGAAGCCGGCCTCGCGTATGAGGTAGCGGAGCGTCTTCTCGTCCGCCTCGTTGTGCGCGCCGGCCGCCGAGACGACGTTCTCCTCGATCATGATCGAGCCCATGTCGTCCGCGCCGAAGCGCAGCGCCACCTGCCCGAGCCGGAGTCCCTGCGTCAGCCACGACGACTGGATGTGGTCTACGTTGTCGAGGAAGAGGCGCGAGACGGCGAGCATGCGCAGGTAGTCCATCCCCGTCAGCTCTTCCTTTATCTTCCGGCCGAGCGCGGTGTTCTCGCGCTGGAACGTCCACGGGATGAAGGCCGTGAAGCCGCCCGTCTCGTCCTGTAGGTCGCGAATCCTTTGCAGGTGTCGGACGCGGTGCACGGTGCTGTCGCCGATGCCGAACATCATCGTCGCCGTCGTCCGCAGGCCGACGCGGTGCGCCGCGCGCATCACGCCGAGCCACTCGTCGGTCGTGCACTTCGTGGAGACGCGCTTACGCACCTCGTCGTCGAGAATCTCGCCGCCGCCGCCGGGCATGCTGTAGAGCCCTGCATCCTTGAGCCGCTGAAGAATCTCCTCGTAGGAGAGCTTCGAGATGAGGTGGATGTTGTGAATCTCGGGCGGCGAGAAGCAGTGGAGCTGGAAGTCGGGGTAGCGCGCGTGGAGCGAGCGCAGGAGGTCTTCGTACCACTCGATGCCGAAATCGGGATGCAGCCCGCCCTGCATCAACACGCCGGTTCCGCCGAGCGCGATGGTCTCGTCGATGCGCCCGCAGATGTCTTCGAGCGTGCGGACGTATGTGTCGGGCTTGCCCGGCCGCCGGTAGAAGGCGCAGAAGGTGCAGACGACGTTGCAGACGTTCGTGTAGTTGATGTTGCGGTCGATGATGTACGTGACGACATCGCCGGGGTGCTTACGCCGCCGCACCTCGTCCGCCACGACGCCCATGCGCGCCACGTCGTAGGATTCGAGGAGCCGCGCACACTCCTCCGCCATCACGCGTCCGCCCGCCAGCACGCGGTCGAGAATCGGTTGAATGTCTGTACTTGTCATTTAAACTTCGCCTGCTCGAATCGCAAATTTCAAATTTGAGTTTTCAAATCCGCATTCTGCCAGCTGGGCCGGCCGCGCGCGGCGGTAATGAGCGGCTTTCGCCGGAGTTTTTGAGGGCGCGCCGCGCGCCGACCCGTTCGGCCTTACTCTTATTCAACATCCGTGCCGACGAACTTGAGCGGGCGGAGCGTCTCAATTACGCCGTGCTTATGCGCGAGGCGGAAGAAGAGTTCGAGGCCGGCCGCGAGTTCTTCGTCGAGGTCGAAGGCGATGTTGCGCGTCAGGTAGCGCACAAGCTCCTCGCGCGGGCGCCCGAGTTCCCTCTCGTAAACGTCAACTATCTCTTCGACGCTCGCCAGTCCCTCGTCGCGCGCGCCCGCGAAGTCTATCGCGCGCACGCCCCCGGCCGCCGACTCGTGCGCCATCCACATCGCGAAGACGAAGCCGAGCCCCGTGTGCTCGCGCCACAGGGCGGCCATGTCGTAAACGCGCAAGCCCTCGCGCTCGAACGTCATCGCCGGGTCGCCGATGACGAGCGCCGCGTCGTGTCGCGCGAGCATCCGCCCGAGGTCGGGCTCCGCCTGTTCGAGCCGGGGCGCGCGCGCCAGAAACTCGCGGCAGATGACCTCGACGAGCGCGGCGGAGGTGCGCGACTCGACGCTGAGCGCGATTGAATCGACCTCTTCGAGCCGCAAGCCGCGCGTGACGAGGACGACGCTGTGCACCTCACGCCTCGCGCCGACGCAGACGCCCGGCACGATGGCCGTCTCGGGCAGGCGCTGGTACTCGATGACGGGGACGAGCGCCGCCTCGACCTGCCCGCGCGCGAGCATGTCGGCGCAGCGCGCGGGTGCCGTGTCGGTCAAAAGCTCGACCTCGCCGCGCCGGCGGCCCCGTGCGAAACTCCAGATGAGCGGGGCCGTGTTCAAATAGCTCGACGCGGCCACGCGCGGGGCGTCGTCGCCCGCCGGAACTCTCTTCGACTCTTCGCCCAACGCCCCTCCGAAATTCATCCTTTGACGACCTCCGAGATGCTAACTCACACCCGCGCGCGCCCGCAACAACTCGCCCCGGCCGCACGCGCGGCGCTGCGTTGACACCCACCGCACACGCCCTTACCATGCACTCCACTCATGCGGATTTACGACATCAGCGTTGCACTGACGCCCGGCGAGACGCCGACGTACCCGGGCGACCCGGGGCTGGAGGTCGGCTCTTGGAGCGCGATTGCGCGCGGCGACGCGGCGAACGTCACGGTGCTCAACTTCGGCGCGCACACCGCGACGCACATCGACGCCCCCGCGCACTTCATAGAGGGCGCGCCGGGGCTCGCCTCGCTCCCGCTGGACGCGCTCGTCGGCGAGGCGCGCGTCGTCGAGATTCCTTCGGACGCGCGCGCCGTCGAGGAGCGGCACGTCCGTGCGGAGGCGCTCGGCGGCGCGTCGCGCGTGCTCTTCAAGACGCGCAACTCGGACCTCTGGGGCGAG
>DASWNR010000539.1:0-6500 GCA_036399155.1 Pyrinomonadaceae bacterium | reverse complement strand
GCATTCGGAAACGCCGCGAGCCGCTTCGGGTCATACCTCACTTTTATAGTTGAGTCATTTTCAGGTATTTCTAAGGTTGTCCTTATAGCTTTGCGTAACATTTCCTCGCAGAAGTCCATCATCCAGTTCACGTCCTTGTAGGCCGTGTAGAATTCGAGCATGGTGAACTCTGGGTTGTGGCGCGTGGAGATGCCTTCGTTGCGGAAGTTGCGGTTGAGTTCGTAGACGCGCTCGAAGCCGCCGACGAGCAGCCGCTTGAGGTAAAGCTCGGGCGCGATGCGGAGGTATAAATCTATGTCGAGCGCGTTGTGGTGAGTCGTGAAGGGGCGCGCGGCGGCGCCCGAGGCAATCGGGGAGAGCATCGGCGTCTCGACTTCGATGTAGCCGTGGTCGTCGAGGTGGCGGCGCATCGCCGTGATGAGCTTCGAGCGGCGCTCGAAGACTTCGCGCGTCGAGAGTTCGTGTCGAGAGTCGCCGTCCTCGTCCGTCCTGACCTTCAGGCTCGAAGCGATGAGGTCGGCGTAGCGCTGGCGCTGGCGTATCTCGGGGTCGCTGATGCCGTGCATCTTGTCGGGCATCGGCAGCAGCGCCTTCGACAGGAATTGAATCGTCTCGACGTGGACGGAAAGCTCGCCCGTCTTCGTCACGAACAGACGCCCCTCGACGCCGACGAAGTCGCCGTGGTCGAGCAGTTGGAAGAGCTTCCAGCCGCTCTCCGGCTCCTCGACGGGCCGCAAAGAGTCGTTGCCGACGGCGACGGCCTCCTGCCTGCGCACGTAGACTTGCAGGCGCTCTTTGCCGTCGGAGAGGTGTACGAACGCGGCCTTGCCCATCACGCGCGGCGGCGTCGCAAGCCGCCCCGAGACCCGAACCTTGCCGAGCACGCCGAGCGCCGCGTTCGCAGACTCCAACTGCTCGGGCGTCGGCTTCGCGCCCGGCTCCGTCCCCGGCTCGTGCCTCCTGAACGCCGCGACGACCGAGCTGATGGTGTCCTCGCCCTCCTCACTCTCCGTCACGCGCGAGCGGTCGAAGCGGTTGGGGTAGGGGTTGCCGACGAGCCGCAGTATCTCCCCGAAGTGCTCCCGGCGCGCGCGCGTCTGGTCGTTGTCGGGGAGGACGTCCCCGTAAAGGCGTGTCGTCATGATTCGTAGATAGTAAATCGCGGACGCCCCGTTGACAAAACTTCGCCCCGGCGATTTACGATTCGCGATTAAAGCTTTACGATTGGCGCAAAGACGATGGGCGGCAAAGTGATTCTCGACAGGGGGGAGTTGTTGCGCGTCCGCGCCGAACTGCGCGCGGCCCGGCGCGGGCTCGTCTTCACCAACGGCTGCTTCGACGTCCTGCACGTCGGGCACGTGCGCTACCTCGCGGAGGCGCGCCGTCTGGGAGACGCGCTGCTCGTCGCCGTCAACAGCGACCGCTCGGTGCGCGCGCTCAAGGGCGCGGGACGCCCCGTGATGAACGAAGCCGAGCGCGCCGAGATGCTCGCGGCGCTCTCGTCCGTGGACTTCGTGACGGTCTTCGACGAGGAGTCGCCGCGCCGTCTCATCTCGGAAGTCCTGCCCGACGTGCTGGTCAAGGGCGGCGACTACGCGCCCTCGGAGATACACGGCCGCGAGGAGGTCGAGCGGGCGGGCGGCCGCGTCCTCGCGCTCCCCTTCGTCGAAGGCGCTTCCACCACCGGCATCATCGAAAGAGTAAAAGCAGTGATTAGCAATGAGTAGTTCGGCCGAACCATCCCCGGTTTTGCGGGGCGTGCTGCGGCGCGTGGTCGAGGGCGCGGAGTTCCGGCGTCTGGCGGCGGAGGTCTCTTCGGGCGCGCGGCTCGTGTCGGTGGCGGGGCTCACGTCGGCGCCCGCGCGCGCGCTGGCGCTCGCCGCGTTGCAGCGCGAGACGGGGCGGCGCTTCGCCGTCGTCGTCGCCTCAAACCGCGACATGGAGACGTGGGAGCGCGACCTCTCCTTCTGGTGCGGCGCGCTTCAGACGGGCGCGGCCGACTTCGAGTCCGTGCTCACGCTGCCCGCCTCCGAAGGCGACCCGTACGCGGGCGCTTCGCCGCACGCCGAGACTCTTGAGCGGCGCGCGCTCTCGCTCTGGAACCTCGCGCGCGGGCGCGGGCGCTTCGTGCTCCTGTCGTCGCGCGCGCTGGCGCGGCGGACGGTTCAGCCTTCGCAGCTCTTGCAGGCGGGCGCGGTCTTAAGGCGAGACGAAGACTACCCGCCGGAGGATTTGGTCGAGGTGCTCCTGGCCTCGGGCTACGTGCGCGAAGACCCCGTCGGCGCGGTCGGCGAGTTCTCGATGCGCGGCGGCATCCTCGACGTTTGGTCGCCGGGCGACCCCGCGCCCGTCCGCGTCGAGTTCTTCGGCGACGCGGTCGATTCCATACGCCGCTTCAACCCGGAGACGCAGCTCTCCATCGAACAGCTACAGGCGACCGAGGTCGTCCCGATGCGCGAGCTGGCGGTCGGCCGCGACGACTTCCGGCTGTGGGCCGAGTTCGCGCGCGACCGCTGGGGCGACGAGGCGCACGCGCGCGCCCTCAAAGACCGCACCGTCCACGCCGACGAGGGCGAGACGTTCCCCGGCTGGGAGTGGCTCGTCTCGCTGGTCGTCAGGTCGGACGCCTCGGCGTTCGACTACCTGCGCGACGCCGTGCTCGTCGTGGACGAGCCGGCGGCCGTCGAGCAGTACCTCGCGAACAGCTTCGAGACCGTCGCCGCGCGACACGCGGAGAACGACGCGGCGGGCGAGATCGGCCTCCGGCCGGAGGAGCTTTACCTGACGGCGGAGGAGTTGCGCGCGGGATTGGGCGGCGTGCCGCGCGTCGAGTTCCGCGCGCTCGGCCGCGCCGCCGCGCAGACCGACGAAAGCTTTCTCGGCGTGTCGGAGCAGCCCGCCGCGCAGATAGGGCGCGAGCGCAAGACGGCGCAGCCGCTCTTTCTCTTCCCGGCGGTCGAGCGGGCGACGGAGGTCGAGTGGCGCTCGCTCCCCGCACGCCGTTACCACGGGCGCATCCCCGACCTCGCCACGGACGTGCGCCAAGCGCGTGCCGAGCGCGGCGCGCTCACGCTCTTCGCGATGCCCTCGGCGGGCGTGGCCGAGCGCGTCGGCGACATGCTCTCGGACTACAACGTCGCGTCGCGCGTCGCGCTCGCGGGCGAGGGCGGCGCGGAGGCCGACGAGTTCGCGGCCGTCGTCACCGCGGGACGGCTCTCGGGCGGGTTCGAGCTTCCGGGCGAGGCGCTCGTCGTCCACGTCGAGACCGACCTGTTCGACGAGGCGAGCGGACAGGCGCTTGAGCACCGCGCGCCGGGGACGGGCGCGGCCGGCACCGCGTCTTCGCGCCGGAAGAAGTCGCCGGCCGCCGCCTTCCTCTCGGACTTCCGCGACCTGAAGGTGGGCGACTACGTCGTCCACATCGACCACGGCGTCGCGCGCTTCGGCGGGTTGCAGACGCTCGAACTCGGCGGCCGCAAGGGCGAGTTCATGCTGCTCTTCTACGCCGACGACGCGAAGCTCTACGCGCCGGTCGAGCGCCTGGACTTAGTCCAAAGGTATTCGAGCGCCGAGGGGCACGAGCCGACGCTCGACCGGCTCGGGGGCCTGGGCTGGCAGAAGACGAAGGCGAAGGCCAAGCGCGCGATGCGCGACATGGCCGACGAGCTTTTAAAGCTCTACGCCGAGCGGAAGCTCGTCACGGGCTACGCCTTCTCCGGCGACAGCCCGTGGCAGCGCGAGTTCGAGGACGCCTTCGAGTACGTGCCGACGGCCGACCAGGAGACGGCCATCGAGGACGTGAAGAAGGACATGGAGGGCGTGACGCCGATGGATCGCCTGCTCTGCGGCGACGTGGGCTACGGCAAGACCGAGGTCGCCATGCGCGCCGCCTTCAAGGCCGTCATGGACTCGAAGCAGGCGGCGGTGCTCGCGCCCACGACCGTGCTCGCATACCAGCACTACGAGACCTTCCGCTCGCGCTTCGCCGCCTTCCCCGTGACCATCGAACTCATCTCGCGCTTCCGCTCGCCGAAGGAGCAGAAGGAGATCGTCAAGCGCGTCGAGTCGGGCGACATCGACATCATCATCGGCACGCACCGGCTGCTCTCGAAAGACATGGCGTTCCGCGACCTCGGGCTCGTCGTCGTGGACGAGGAGCAGCGCTTCGGCGTCGCGCACAAGGAGCGTCTGAAGCAGCTCAAGAAGCGCGTGGACGTGCTCACCCTTTCGGCGACGCCCATCCCGCGCACGCTCAACATGAGCCTGATGGGGCTGCGCGACATGTCGGTCATCGAGACGCCGCCGCGCGACCGCCTCGCCATCCAGACGCAGGTCGTGCAGTTCACCGAGTCGGTCGTCAAGTCGGCCACCGAGCTTGAGCTGGGGCGCGGCGGGCAGGTCTTCTTCATCCACAACCGCGTCGAGACGATTGACACGGTGGCGGCGCTCGTCAAGCGGCTCGTCCCGCAGGCGCGCGTGACCGTGGCGCACGGGCAGATGAACGAGAAGGAGATGGAGCAGGTGATGCTCGATTTCGTGGCTTACAAGGGCGACGTGCTGGTCGCAACCACGATTATCGAGAACGGGATAGACATCCCGCGCGCCAACACAATCATCATAAACCGTGCCGACAACTACGGCCTCTCGCAGCTCTACCAGCTGCGGGGGCGCGTCGGGCGCTCGAACCGCCGCGCATACGCCTACTTATTGATACCTTCGGAGGCGGAGCTGACCGCCATCGCCCGCCGCCGGCTCGCGGCCATCCGCGAGTTCTCGGATTTGGGCGCGGGCTTCCGCGTCGCGGCCCTGGATTTGGAGCTGCGCGGGGCGGGGAACCTCCTCGGCGGCGAGCAGTCGGGGCACATGGACGCCCTCGGCTTCGATCTTTACACGCAGATGCTTGAGCGGACGGTCGCGGAGCTGCGCGGCGAGCAGGTCGATGACGAGACCTCGGTCTCCATCAACCTCGGCGTGGACGTCTCCATCCCGGAGGACTACGTCTCCGACATGGGGCAGCGGCTCCGCACGTACAAGCGCATCGCGTCGGCGCGCGACGACGAGGCGCTGGAGGTCATCCGGCGCGAGACCGAAGACCGCTACGGACGCCCGCCCGAGTCGGTCGAGCGCCTGTTCGGCTACGCGCGCCTGAGGCGCGCGGCGGAGGAGACGGGCGTCGTCTCCATCGACCGCACGCCCACCGGGCTCGCCTTCAAGCTGAAGGAGACGGCGCGCGTCTCGCCGGAGAAGCTTCTGGCGCTCGTGGGCAAGGGCCGGGACGCGACGTTCAGCCCGAGCGGCGTGCTCAAGGTCGAGGCCCCGCCCGGCGGCGGGCTGATCGAGCGGGCGCGCGGCGTGTTGCTCGAAATCCGCGCCGGGGGTTAGAATACGCGACTCCGCATGGTGCCGCGATTCCCGACCGCAAGCGCCCGACAAGAGACAAAGCCCGCCGGAAGCAGGTTCGAGACTCGGCCCAAAGAAACGGCAGGACGGCCGCAGGCCGCCGCCCCCGGTTTTCGTTTTAGAGGAGTGATAACTGTGCAATTGAGAAACATCACGCCGCGCCTGTCGCTCGCCTTCGCGGCGCTGCTGCTCGCTTTCGCGGCCGCCGCGCCCGCGCGCGCGCAGGAGGAGGCGGCTCCCACCGTCCTCGACGAGCCCGTCGCGCAGGTGGACAACTACGTCATCATGCTCTCGCAGCTCAGGCGCGAGAACAACGAGTTCCGCGAGGTGCTCACCAAGCAGCGCGGGCTGACGGCCGAGCAGGCGCAGGCCGAGATCGACAAGCGGCAGGCCGAGGTCATCCTCAACCTCATCAACGAGGCGCTGCTCGTCCAGAAGGGCAAGGACATGCCCCGCATGCCCGAGGACATCGAGGCCGAGGTCAACCGCGAGGTGCTGCGCGTCGCCAAGCAGTCGGACATCGCCACCATCGAGCAGCTTGAGGAGGCGATGCGGCGCGAGGGGCTGAGCCTCGCGGACATCAAGGAGACGCTGCGCCGCCAGTTCATGCGCCAGGCCGTCCTGCAGCGCGAGGTGGACGCCAAGATTTACTACGGGCTGACCGACAAGGAGCTGCGCGACTACTACGCCGCGCACCGCGACAAGTTCGTCAGCGTCACGCTCTCCGAGCTGTTCCTGAGCCTGGCCGGGCGCACGGAGGCCGAGGTGCAGGCGAAGGCCGCCGACCTCGCGGCGCGCGCGCGTGCGGGCGCGAGCTTCGAGGAGCTGGTCGATAAGAACTCCGAGCACGAGCAGACCAAGAAGTTCAAGGGGCTGCTCGCCGAGGCCGACGGCAAGGCGCGCTGGTTCATGCTCTCGGAGCTGACGGGAGTCATCGCCGACGCGGTCAAGGGGCTGAAGGCGGGCGGCGTCAGCGACCCCGTCAAGACCGATGACGGCTACATGATCCTGCGCGTCAACGAGCGCGACGACTCGTTCAAGGAGAACTTCGTCCGCGGCGTGTTGACGCAGGAGCGCTCCGAGAAGGAGCGCGACGCCTA
>DASWNR010000538.1:0-1903 GCA_036399155.1 Pyrinomonadaceae bacterium | reverse complement strand
CGTGTGCGTCAGGCAAAACGAGGCTGATATACTCGCCGAGGCGAGTGGTTAGAGAGCTTTGGTTCATCGCAGAAACAATGCTCTCACACGAGGTCAACTCGTGACCACTCGCTTACTTTTTCAAATGTGTCCAGACATCAGGCTCCGACCCTTAGCTTCTTTTCTCGAAGATGACTTGAGCGACGGCGTGCTCCGAGGTGTGCGAGAGCGAGAGGTGTGCGTGGGTCGCGCCGAGCGCGTCGAAGAGGTCGCGCGCGTGGCCGGAGAGTTGGAGGAGCGGCGCGCCCAGCTCGTCCGACGCGACCTCGGCGTGGTGCCACGAGAGGCCGTCGCGCCAGCCCGTGCGCAGAGCCTTGAAGGCCGCCTCCTTCGCGGCGAAGCGCGCGGCGTAGTGCTGCGCCGCCGCGCCGCCGCGCGAGTCGCAGTAGGCGCGCTCCGCTTCCGTGAAGACGCGCTCGCGGAAGCGCGGCGTGCGCGCGAGCACTTCACGCACGCGGCGGATTTCGATAATGTCTACCCCGATGGAGACGATCACGACTGAACCCGAACTTGAGCGAGCCGGCTTCGGCTGGCGCGAAGGAATTGAGGGCGTGCGCGCGCTCTCGTGCGGGCCGCTCGAACGCGAGGGGTTCGCCAACGCCTTCTCGACGCGCGGCGGCGGCGTCAGCCCTTTCCCCGAAGGCTCGCTCAACCTCGCGGGCTTCGACCAGGACGCGGCCGAGAACATACGCGAGAACCGCCGCCGCTTCGTCTCGGCGCTCGGCGGGGAGTGGAAGCTCGCCGCCTGCTGGCAGGTTCACGGCACCAACGTGCTCGTCGTGCGCTCCGCGGAAGACCCGCGCTCCGAGAGCGAGCGCTGCGACGCGCTGGCGACGAACTTGACGGGGCTGCTGCTCGGCGTCAAGACCGCCGACTGCGTCCCCGTCGTCCTCGGCGACGCTCGGACGGGCGCGTGCGCGGCGGCGCACGCCGGCTGGCGCGGGACGCTCGCCGAGATTGTCGTGCGCGTGCTCGCGACGATGCGCGAGGAGTTCGGCACCGACGCGCGCGACGTGCGCGCGGCCGTCGGCCCCGCCGCGCTCGGCTGCTGCTACGAGGTAGGCGGCGAAGTCGTCGAAGCCTTCCGCGAGAAGTTCAAAGACGCCGGCACGCTTTTCACTCCGACCCGCGGGGGGCACGCGCTCGTCGATCTGCACGAGGCGAACCGGCGGCAGCTCGTCGCGGCGGGCGTCCCCGTCGAGCGCGTCCACCTGCTCCCGCTCTGCACGATGTGCCGCACAGACCTCTTCTTCTCGTACCGCAACGACAGGAAGCTCTACGGCCGCACGGGCCGCCTGCTCTCCGTCATCGGGAGAAGGGGTTGAGTCGTTCGTTCGACCCGAACGACTCAAATTCTCAACGCCTGCCCTGACCGAAGTACCGGCCGTTGATGCGGTTGACCGGCGCGCCGCGCTCGACGATGGCGATGGCCAGCACCAGCTCGCGCGTCGCGGGCGGGAAGCAGACCTCGTCGCTACAGCTCTGGAAGCGCACGTTGACGCGCACGCGCGCGACGCCCAGCTCCATGTTCGGCGGGACGGTCACGTGGAAGCGGAAGATCGCGCGATCCTCGTAGACGGCCAGCCGCTCGGCCGCCGCGCCGCCGAAGCGGAACGCGCGCACAGCGCCGCGCGGGTACGAGACCGGCGTGACGCGAAGCCCGCGCGGCGCGTCGACCTTGACCGTCGTCGGGATGGCGTACTTGCCGAGCGGCCGGTTCGAGTTGACGTGCAGCCCGCGCGGTATCTCCATCACGACGGCCGCCTGGAACGAGCTGCCCTGCGCGGCCGGGTCGACCGAGAAGAAGCCGTTGACGTTGATGTTGCCGCCCTGCGGCTCGGGCGCGGCCTCCGTCCCCGCGTCG
>DASWNR010000537.1:0-17020 GCA_036399155.1 Pyrinomonadaceae bacterium | reverse complement strand
TCGAAGTTGATGAAGATCTGCATGTGATCCTTGATCAGCTTCGCGGCGAGCCCGATGGCGTCGTCCGGCTTGACCGAGCCGTCGGTCCAGACCTCGATGGTCAGCTTGTCGAACTCGGTGTTCTGACCCAGACGCGCGGCCTCGACCGTGTAGTTGACCTTCTTGACCGGCGTGTGGACGGAGTCGATCGGGATGTAGCCGAGCGACAGGTCCTCGTCGAAGTTGCGCTCGGCGGTGACGTAGCCGCGCCCGCGCCTGAGCCGCATCTCGATGGTGAGAGAGCCGCCCTCGCTGACGGTCGCGATGTAGACCGAGGGGTCGAGTATCTCGACGTCGCCGTCGGCCTCGATGTCGGCCGAGGTGACCTCGCCCGCGCCGTCGCGGTGGATGGTCAGCGTCTTGGCCTCGGTGCCGTGGAGCTTGAACGGAATCTGCTTCAGGTTGAGGATGACGTCGGTCGCGTCCTCGACCACGCCGCGAATCGAGGAGAACTCGTGCTCGACGCCCTCGATCTTGACGGCGGTGATGGCCGCGCCCTCGATCGAAGAGAGGAGCGCGCGGCGCAGTGAGTTACCGATGGTCGTGCCGAAGCCGCGCTCGAAAGGCTGAGCCGAGAAACGGCCGTAACGCTCCGTCAGCGTCTCGCCCTCGACGGCGAGGCGGCGGGGCATCTGAAAGCCCGTCCAGAGGTTGTGTTGATCCATTGCCATAGTCGAAAACCTTCGTATGAAAAGGGGCAACCAATGCGTAGGCGACACGCGCCCTCGGCTTCACATAAAAAGCCGCCGGGCGCGCGTCGCCGCGACGCTTGCGTGTTACTTGCTGTAAAGCTCGACGATCAGCTGCTCGTTGATCGAGCGGTCCACGTCGTCGCGGACGGGGAGCGTCATGACGCGCGCGCTCATCTCCGCCCCGTCGGCGGGCACGATCCAGTTCGGGCGTCCGCGGCCGCCGGCGGTCTGCCAGGCGCCCTCGACGTGCGCGTTGCTGCGGCTCGCATCCTTGATGCTCACCATGTCGCCCGCCTTGACCTGGAATGAGGGGATGTCGACCTTGCGCCCGTTGACCTCGACGTGCCCGTGGTTGACGAGCTGGCGCGCCTGCCGGCGCGACGTGGCGAAGCCCGCGCGGTAGACCGCGTTGTCGAGGCGGCGTTCGAGCAGGCTCAGGAGGTTCTCGCCCGTGATGCCCTTCATGCGCGCCGCGCGCTCGAAGTAGTTGCGGAACTGGCCTTCGAGCACGAAGTAGATGCGCTTGACCTTCTGCTTCTCGCGGAGCTGGAGCCCGTACCCTTGCAGCGCCTTGCCGCGGCGCATCGAGTTGCCGTGCTGCCCGGGCGGCTGCGTGCCGCGCTTTTCGATGGGGCACGACGGCTTGAAACAGCGGTCGCCCTTGAGGAATAACTTCGCGCCCTCGCGGCGGCACAGACGGCACACCGCGCTACGATACCTAGCCACTTCTTTTTGCCTCCGGTCTAAATGTTAGACGGAAAAGTTTACAGACCGCGCGCCAACACGGCGCCCGGCCCTTCGTCCTTTAGGTCATAAGTAAGGTGATGAGTGATGGGTGACGGGTGATAAGAGAAACGCCCTTTCTTATCACCCGCCGGTCATCACTTATCACCGGTTCGTTAAACTCTGCGCCGCTTCGGCGGGCGGCAGCCGTTGTGCGGGATCGGCGTCGTGTCGCGGATGGTGGTGACGCGGATGCCGGCGCTGTTGATGGCGCGGATGGCAGACTCGCGGCCCCCGCCCGGCCCCTTGACGTGCACCTCGGCCTGCTGCATCCCGACCTCCTTGGCCTTGTTCGCGGCCTCGTAGGCGGCCTGCTGCGCGGCGAAGGGCGTGCCCTTGCGCGAGCCGCGGAAGCCGCGCGCGCCCGAAGACGACTGCGCGATCAGGTTCCCCTCGGTGTCGGTGATCGAGATCAGCGTGTTGTTGAACGACGCCGCGATGTGCACGATGCCGACCGGGATGTTCTTCTTTTCCTTCTTGCGGAAGGTCTTCTTCTTGCCGGTTGTCGCTTTTGCCATGATGGAGCTTTTAGCTATTAGCGATTAGCTGTTAGCCTGAACGCCGACCGAGCCAATCGTCCTGAATATAAATAAACTCGCGCCGCCGCCGTCAGGCTCAAGCTAACAGCCAATAGCTAACGGCCAACAGCTTTCCTACTTCTTGCCCGGCGCCTTCTTCTTGGCGACCGTTGCGCGGCGCGGCCCCTTGCGGGTGCGCGCGTTGGTGTGGGTGCGCTGCCCCCGCACGGGCAGGCCGCGCCGGTGGCGGAGGCCCCGGTAGCAGCCGATGTCCATCAGCCGCTTGATGTCCATCTGGACGCGCTTGCGGAGGTCGCCCTCGACCTCGCCCTGCCCCTCGATGGTCTGACGGATGCGGCCGAGCTGCGCCTCGTCGAGGTCGCGCACGCGGGTGTCGGCGCTCACGTCGGCCTCCTGAAGGATGGAGGCGGCGCGCGAGCGGCCGATGCCGTAGATGTACGTCAGTCCGATTCCGATTCTCTTGTTAACCGGGAGGTCAACGCCGACTACACGAGCCATCTTAGTTCTATCTCCGAGTCTTTAAACCAAAAATCCGCCTACCCCTGGCGCTGCTTGTGCTTGGGGTTGGTGCAGATCACGCGCACCACGCCCTTGCGGTGGATGACCTTGCAGTTGTCACACATCTTCTTGACCGAAGCCCTAACCTTCATCTCACTTCACCTCTTTTGCCATGACCTCTATCGCTTCTTCTACCGCCATAGCCTGTGAGCGTCTATGGTACAAAACCTGACTAGGCTGGCAAACTGCGAATAATAACACACTTACCGCCCGCCTCCAAACCGCGGCGGGGCTTTGGTCTTCCTTTTCAGGCGCTGGCCGGTGCGGCCTGCGGCTCCAGAGGCGTCGGGGCGGCCTCCTCGGCCACGCGCGTCAGCACCTCCGGCCCCTCCTCCGTGACGGCGACCGTGTGCTCGACGTGCGCAGAGGGCCGCCCGTCGAGCGTGACGACCGTCCAGCCGTCCTTGAGCGTCTTGGTCTTGTGCGTGCCCATGTTGAGCATGGGCTCGATGGCGAAGACGTAGCCCGAACGGATTTTGATGCCGGTGCCCGGCTTTCCGTAGTTCGGGATTTGCGGGTCTTCGTGCATTTTCCTGCCGATGCCGTGGCCGACGTAGTCGCGCACGATGCCGTAGCCGTGCGCCTCCGCGTGCTGCTGCACCGCCCAGCCGAGGTCGCCCAGGTGCTTGCCCGGCCGGCACTGGTCGATGGCGCGGTCGAGGCACTCCTCGGCGACGCGGATGAGCTTGAGCCTGTCCTCTTCGACCCGGCCGACGGGCACCGTGGTCGCCGTGTCGCCGACGAAGCCGCCGAGCGTGACGCCGCAGTCGAGCGAGAAGATGTCGCCCTCCTTCAGCTCGTAGGCCGAGGGGAAGCCGTGGACGACCTGCTCGTTGACCGACGCGCAGATCGAGAAGGGGAAGCCGTGGTAGCCCTTGAAGGTCGGCAGCGCGCCGGCGTCGCGGATCATCTGCTCCGCCGCCATGTCGAGTTCGAGCGTGGTCACCCCGGGTCGCACCATCCGGCGCAACTCCTCGCGCACCTGCGCCACGAGCCGCCCGGCCGCGCGCATCTTCTCCAACTCCCTTTTCGACTTCCCGATAATCATTTAAAGCCTTACGGCGTTCTCTATGTCGGCGTAGATGGCCCCGGAGTCGCGGTCGCCGTCGACGCGGCGCAGGCGCCCCGTGCGCTCGTAGTAGTCGAGCAGCGGCCGCGTGTCGCGCTCGTAGGTCGCGAGCCGCGCCTTGATGGTCTCGGCGTTGTCGTCGGCGCGCTGGCTGAGCCGCGCGTCGGGGTGGAGGTCGCAGACCTCGTCCCGCGCGGCCGGCTTGAAGTGGACGTTGTAAATCTCGCCGCAGACGGGGCAGCTGCGCCGGCCCGTCACTCGCTTCTCAAGGATGTCGAAGGGCACGTCCACCAGCACCGCGCCGAGCGTGTGACCCTGCTCGGCCGCCAAGCCTTCGAGCATCTCGGCCTGCGCCGGCGTGCGCGGGAAGCCGTCGAGGACGTAGCCATCGCGGCAGTCCGCCTGCGCCGTGCGCTCGCGGACGATGCGTATGGTCAGCTCGTCGGGGACGAGTTGGCCGGCGCTCAGGACGGGGCGCAGCTCGCCGGCGAGGGGCGTCTCGGTCTTGAGGAGCGCGCGGAACATGTCGCCCGTCGAAATCTGCGGCAGCCCCAGACGCTCCTGCAACAGCCGCGCCTGCGTCCCCTTACCCGCGCCCGGCGCACCCATGAGGACGATGATCTTCGACATAAAGGGAGAGGTCTGAGGTCTGGGGCCGGGCGGGGTCTGCACTGGCCTCCGCCTCCGGCCCCGTCCTCGGCTTTTAGCCCCTGCGGCCGCGCAGGCGGCTGCCCGGCCCGAAGAAGCCTTCGTAGTTCCGCATGACGAGCTGCGACTCGACCTGCGCGACGGTGTCCATGGCGACGCCGACCAGAATCAGGAGCGACGTGCCGCCGAAGTAGAACTGGTAGCCCATGCCGTGCGGAATCCACCCGAGGCCCGGCGTGCTCGTGACGAACTCCTCGACCCGCGCGCCGACGAAGGGCAGCCGCCCGACGTTGAAGCCCGAGAGCATGAGCTGCGGGATGAAGGCGACGAGCGCGAGGTAGATCGCGCCGACGGTCGTCAGGCGCGTCAGAATCGTGTTCAGGAACTCGGCCGTGTTCCGGCCCGGCCGGATGCCGGGGATGAACCCGCCGTGCTTGCGCAGGTTGTCCGACACCTCTTCCACGTTGAAGATGATGGTGATGTAGAAGAAGGTGAAGATGATGATCAGCGAGAGGAAGAACAGCTCGTAGTACGGGTCGCCGCCGTGGAAGCCCTGGAAGAAGGTGTGAGTCTTCTGCCGCCAGTCCTGCACGTTCGGGTCGAACTGGATGAACTGGAGGACGGTCTGCGGGATGGCGAGCACCGACGAGGCGAAGATGACCGGGATGACGCCGCCCATGTTGAGCTTGATGGGCATGTGCGTCTGCTGCCCGCCGACGAGCTGGCGGCCGACGTGGCGCTTGGCGTAGGAGATGGGCACCTTGCGCCGCGCGGACTCGACGAAGACGACGAAGGCGATGAGCCCGACCAGGATGGCGACCATCGCGATGACGCCGATGACGGCGAAGGTCTCGCCGCCCCTGACCTTCTCCAGAACCTGCATCACGCCGCTCGGCAGGCCGATGACGATGCCGGCGAAGATGAGCAGCGAGACGCCGTTGCCGATGCCGCGCTCGGTGATCTGCTCGCCGAGCCACATCACGAAGATCGTGCCGGTGGTGAGCGTGATCATCGTCGAGACGACGAAGCCCCAGGTGTCGGCGCCGACGCCGTTGGCCTGGAGCCAGCGCGCGACGATGAAGGTCTGGAACATGCAGAGCACGACCGTCAGGTAGCGGTTGTACTGGTTGAGCTTCTGCCGGCCGGCCTCGCCCTCCTCCTGCAAACGCTTGAGCTGCGGGAAGACGGTCGTCATCAGCTGCGTGATGATGGTCGCGGTGATGTAGGGCGTGACGCCGAGGGCGAAGACCGAGATGGTCTGGAAGTTCCCGCCGGAGAAGAGGTCGAGCACGCCGAGCAGCGTGGAGCCGACCTCCTGCCAGACGCGGGCGAGCTGGTCGCGGTCGATGCCCGGCGCGGTGATGTGCGCGCCGAGGCGGTAGACGGCGAGGAGCCCGAGCGTAAACAGGATGCGCTTACGCAGGTCGGGCACGCTGAACATGTTGCGGACGGCGGCGAAGAACTTATCCATGGCTACCTGACTTTCGGCTTTCCGCGTTCGTTTCTCGGGGCTCTCGGACTCCCGCTCGCGTCGAGCGGACTCTCAAAGGCCGGGCTACGCTGCGCCGCAATGATACCAAAGCCGTCCGCCGAACCCTTAGCGCCGCGAGCGTCTTTTAGCAAAACAACGCTGAAGACGGCCGCCGCGGGTCGCTTCCCGCTTCGCGCGTCCTCAGCGTCTGTTTCCGGCGGCCTTCCGCGGCGGCCCGCCTACTCTGAGACGGGCACGAGGGCGTCGGCCTTGTGGTGCGCGGAGACGACGTTGACGGTGCCGCCCGCGGCCTCGATCTTCGCGCGCGCGCCCTTCGTGAAGCGGTGCGCGAAGACGGTGAGCGGCTTCGTCAGCTCGCCCGTGCCGAGGACGACGATGTCGCGCTTGCCCTTGGCGATGACGCCGCGCTCGTGCATCGTCTCCGGCGTGATGGAGTCGCCGGCCTCGAAGCTGTTCTCCAGCGCCGAGAGCGTGACCTCGATCCACTGCTTCTTGAAGATGTTCGTGAACCCGCGCTTGGGGAGGCGGCGCTGCAAGGGCATCTGGCCGCCCTCGAAGCCGATTTTGCCCGAGTAGCCCGAGCGCGACTTCTGACCCTTGTTCCCGCGCCCGGCCGTCTTGCCGAGCCCCGAGCCGGGGCCGCGCCCCACGCGCTTCTTCTTGTGCGTCGAGCCTTCCGCCGGGCGTAGATTGTTCAGACCGATAGCCATTGCTCACTCCGTTCGCAGTTCCGAGTCACAAGTTCAAAGTTCAAAGTCGAGTCCCTGACTCGAAACTTTGAACCTGGGGCCTCGAACTATTATTCAATTATCCTCAGGAGGTGCGGCACCTTCTGGACGACGCCGCGCATCGAGTGCGTGTCGGGGCGCTCAAGAACCTGGTTGAGCTTCGTGAACCCGACGCTGCGCACGACTTCCTTCTGCGTCTTCGGGAAGCCGATGGCGCTGCGGTAGTACTGGATGCGGATCGTCGCGCCGCCGTCCTGCTGCTTGCTCTCTTCAGCCATTTCTAACCTCTCAGGAGTTCAAAGTTTCAAGTCCAAGGTTCAAGGTTAAGAGCCCGCCGACTTGAAACTTTGAACTTTCAAACTTTGAACTACAGCTCTTCGACCTGCTTGCCGCGCAGGCGCGCCACCTCGAACGGGTCCTTCATGTTGAGCAGCCCGTCGAAGGTCGCGCGGACGACGTTGTGCGGGTTGCCCGAGCCCAGGACCTTGGTGCGCACGTCGTGGACGCCGGCCGCCTGCATGACCGCGCGCACCGCCCCGCCGGCGATGACGCCCGTGCCCTCGGAGGCCGGCTTCATCAGGACGCGGCCCGCGCCGAACTCGCCGATGATGGGGTGCGGCAGCGTGTTCTTGATGAGCGGCACGCGGATCAAATTCTTCTTCGCCGCCTCGATGGCCTTCTTGATGGCGACGGGGACTTCGCGCGCCTTGCCGGTGCCGAAGCCGACGTGGCCGGCGCCGTCGCCGATGACGACGAGCGCGGCGAACGAGAGGTTCTTGCCGCCCTTGACGACCTTCGTCACGCGGTTGATCTGGATGACCTGGTCGGTCAGGTCAAGCCCCTGCGCCTGGATTCTGTGTGTCGGTTGTCGCATTGCTCACCTTTCGGAAACTGCCCCTTCAGGCCGCGGCCTCGGAGCCTTCCTCCGCCTCGCCTCCGCCCTCTTCGGCGCGCTCGTTCTTGTTGAGTCCCGCCTCGCGCGCCGCGTCGGTCAGCGCCTTGACGCGCCCGTGGAAGCGGAAGCCGCCGCGGTCGAAGACGACCTGCTCGACGCCGGCCGCGATCGCACGCTCGGCGATGGCCCGGCCGACGCGCTGCGCCGACTCGATGTTGCCGCCCGTCGCGCCGCGCAAATCCTTCTCGACCGTCGAGGCCGAGGCGACGGTCACCGCCCGCTCGTCGTCGATGACCTGCGCGTAGATGTGGTTGAGGCTGCGGAAGATCGCCAGGCGCGGGCGCTCGGCGTTGCCGCGCACGCGGCGGCGGATGCGCGTGTGCACCGCCCTCCTGACCGCTGCTTTGTCTTTCTTTGCCATTTCCTTTTCGCTCCTTTAGCCGCCGCGCATGCCGATGCTTCCCGAAGCAAGGGGTGATTCCCGAGAGAGAACCGCGGGGCCAAACCTTGAGAACTATTTGCCGGTCTTCCCGGGCTTGAGCTTGAGCTGCACGTCGGCGTAGCGCACGCCCTTGCCCTTGTACGGGTCGGGCCTGCGCAGGCCGTGCATCTCGGCGGCGACCTGCCCCAGCTTCTGCTTGTCTATCCCCGTGAGCGTCAGCGTCAGCTGGTACTGCTGGATGGACGCCTTGGTCGCGACGCGCTCGCCCTTCACGTCGATGCCCTCGGGCAGGGGGAACTCGATGGGGTGCGAGTAGCCCAGGGAGAAGACGATCCTGCGCCCCTGGATGTCGGCCTTGTAGCCGACGCCGACCACGTCCATCTGCTTCGTGAAGCCCTCGGTCACGCCGACGACGGCGTTGTTGGCGAGGGCGCGCGCCAGGCCGTGGTTGGCGCGGAAGTCGTCCGACGCGCGCGTGGCCTGCAACTGCCCGTCTTCGAGCTTGAACGAGACGCCCTCGGGGATGGGGGTGCGCAGGGTGCCCTTCGGCCCCTTCACCTCCAGCTCGCGCGCCGCCTCGTTGATCGTCACCGTGACGGCCGCGGGAACCGCGATAACCTTCTTACCAATGCGAGACATAACTACCTCAGTGATAAGTGACGAGTGATGGGTGATGGGCAAGAGCCTGCCTCTTGTCGCTCATCACTCATCACTGATTACTCTAGTAAATCTCCGCCAGCACCTCGCCGCCGACGTTCTCGCGGCGGGCGCGCTTGCCCGACATCAGGCCGCGCGAGGTGGAGACGATGTTGACGCCGTAGCCGCCGAGCACCTTCGGTATGTCGGTCGCGCCCATGTAGACGCGCCTGCCGGGCGTCGAGACGCGCGAGAGGTGCGTGATGGACGAGAGGCCGCGCGCGTCGTAGCGCAGGAAGATGCGGATGGTGCGCTTCGGGCCCTCGCCCTTGACGACGAAGTTGTTGATGTAGCCCTCCTCCTTGAGGATGCGGGCGATCTCCAGCTTCAGCTTCGACGCCGGGATGTCCACGCGCGAGTGCTTCGCCGCGATGGCGTTCCGCATCCGCGTCAGCATGTCGGCAATAGGATCAGTCATTACTCTTTGAACTCCACTTAAGCTCGGCAGGTTTCAGGCGCGCCCGACGCGCGGCCCGACTGCTGCCGATGAACCTCGGAAACTACCAGCTCGACTTGACGACGCCGGGGATTTGCCCCTGGAGCGCCAGCTCGCGGAAGCAGATGCGGCACAGCTTGAACTTGCGCAGGTAGCCGCGCGGCCGCCCGCAGCGCTCGCAGCGCGTGTAGGCGCGCGAAGAGAACTTCTGCGGCCGCTTCGACTTCGCGATCAGGGATTTCTTGGCCATCTCTTTTGTCTTCTCTCTCCGGTTTAAAGCCTACTGGCGGAACGGCATCCCGAGCGCCTTGAGGAGCGAGCGCGCCTGCTCGTCGTCGCGCGCGGTGGTGACGATGGAGATGTTCATCCCGCGCGTCTTGTCCACCTTGTTGAAATCTATCTCGGGGAAGATGAGCTGGTCGCGGATGCCGAGCGTGTAGTTGCCGCGCCCGTCGAACGCCTTCGGGCTCACGCCGCGGAAGTCGCGCACGCGCGGCAGCGCCACCGAGACGAGGCGGTCGAGGAACTCGTACATCCGGTCGCCGCGCAGCGTGACCATCGTCCCGATGGGCATCCCCTGGCGCAGCTTGAACGAGGCGATGGACTTCTTGGCGCGCGTCGTCACCGGCTTCTGGCCCGTGACCGCGCGCAGCTCGTCCGCGCCCGTGTCCACGATCTTGGCGTTGGCGATGGCCTCGCCGAGCCCCATGTTGATGACGATCTTCTCCACGCGCGGAATCGCCATCGGGTTCGAGATGCCGAACTCCTTGGCGATCGCCGGGGCGATCTCCTTCTGGTAACGCTCTTTCAGTCTGGCTGCCATTTCCTCACTCCGTGAGAGCTTTTAGCTCCTGGCTGTCGGCTGTTAGCTTTCCGTTTTAGCTGACGGCTAATAGCTAACGGCTGACGGCTCTTTATTCCTTGTCGAGCGCCTGCCCGCTGCCCGAGGCGACGCGCGTCTTCTTGCCGTCGGCCGAGACCTCGTAGCGCACGCGGGTGGCCTTGCCCGAGTTCGGGTCGATGAGCTGGACGTTCGAGATGTCCACGTAGGCTTCCTTCTCGATGATGCCGCCCGGGCGGTTGGCGCCGGGGTTCGGGCGCTGGTGGCGCTTGACGACGCCGACGCCCTCGACCTTCACCTTGCCCTCGGCGGGCTTCACCTCCAGCACGCGCCCGCGCTTACCCTTGTCGCGGCCGGCCATGACGACCACCTGGTCGCCCTTCTTCACCTTCGACCGCTTGGTTCCCGTCTTTGCCATCTCTTAAATAACCTCCGGCGCGAGCGAGACTATCTTCATGAAGTTGCGGTCGCGCAGCTCGCGCGCGACGGGGCCGAAGACGCGCGTGCCGATGGGCGTGTCGTCCGGCTTGATGAGCACGCACGCGTTCTGGTCGAAGCGGATGTAGGTGCCGTCCTTGCGGCGCACCTCTTTCCGCGTGCGGACGACGACGGCGTTGTGCACCGTGCCCTTCTTCACCGCCCCGTCGGGCGCGGCCTCCTTGACCGTCACCTTGATCTTGTCGCCGAGCGAAGCCCGCGTCGCCTTCGTCGAGCCGCCGATGGCCTGAATCATCTCGACGCGCCTTGCGCCCGAGTTGTCCGCCACGTCGAGCGACGTCTGCATCTGGATTGCCATTTGCTCACTCCGTTCGCAGCTGTTAGCTGTTAGCTGTCGGCTTTTAGCTTTTCGGTTCGGCTAAGGGCTGACGGCCAAGGGCTAAGGGCTACTTCTCTGCCTTCTGGATGATCTCGACGACGCGCCAGCGCTTGCGCGCGGAGAGGGGGCGGGTCTCGACGATGCGAACCTTGTCGCCGGTGGTCGCGCCCTTCTCGTTGTGCGCCATGAACTTCGACGTGCGGCGGACGTAGCGGCGGTACTTCGGGTGCTTGATCAGCCTGTCCACGCGCACCACGCACGTCTTCTCCATCTTGTCCGACGCCACGACGCCGATCTTCTCGGCGCGGCGGCTCGTGCGCTTCGCCTCGGTGCCCGCCGCGTTCCCGGCCTGCGCGTCGACGCCCGCGCCGACGGCCTGCGAGAGCGTCTGCCCCGACTCGGTCGCCTCGGCCGCGTTCTCGTCGGCGGTCGCCGCCACTTCTTCTTTAGTCTCTTCTGCCATCACACAACCTCGAATCGTCTATTCCGCCGCCGCCTGCTGCCGCGCGCGCATCATGGTCTGGACGCGGGCGAGCGTCTTCTTCTCGCGGCGGACGGTCTTGACGGCGTCCACCTCGCCGAGCGCGAGCTTGAAGTTGAGGCGGAAGAGCGACTCCTTGAGCCGCGCGGCCTCCTCCTTCAGCTCCGCGTCCGACATGTTGTTCAGGCGCTCCACGTCCTCGTGTCTCTTCATCGCTTAAACTGCGCCCCCTTCCATCTCCGAGCGCGAGACGAACTTGCACTTGATGGGCAGCTTCTGCGCCGCGAGGCGCATGGCCTCGCGCGCCATCTCCTCCGTCACGCCCTCGATCTCGTAGAGGATGCGCCCGGGCTTCACCACCGCGACCCAGTGGTCGGGCGCGCCCTTGCCCTTGCCCATGCGCGTCTCGGCGGGCTTCTTGGTGATGGGCTTGTCGGGGAACATCCGGATCCAGATTTTCCCGCCGCGCTTGACGTGGCGCGTCATCGCGATACGCGCGGCCTCGATCTGCCTGTCCGTAATCCAGCCCGGCTCCAGGGTCTTCAGTCCGTACTCACCGAAGCTGATTTCCGCGCCGCGCTGGGCCGAGCCAGTCATGCGCCCCTTCATCTGCTTCCGGTGCTTTACCTTCTTCGGCATCAACATGATGAATGCACCTCTAAAAATTAGCTCTCAGCAAAACGCCGACGGCTTTCTACCTTCTGCCGCCGCCGCCGGGGCCGCGCCCGCGACCGCCGCCGGGGCCGCCCGGCCCGCGTCCGCCGGGGCCACCCGGCCCGCGTCCGCCGCCGTCACCGCGTCCGCGCGGGCGGTCGCCGCCGCCGTCATCGCGCCGGGGGCGTCGCCCGTCGCCGCGCTCGGGGCGCGGCTCGTTGATGGGGTCGGGCTGCGTGCCGCGCGCCATCGACGCCGCCGGGTCGAGGATTTCGCCCCGGTAAATCCAGCACTTGACGCCGATGACGCCGAAGGTCGTGTGCGCCTCGGCGAAGCCGTAGTCGATGTCGGCGCGGAGCGTGTGCAGCGGCAGGCGGCCCTGCAAGTGCCACTCGGTGCGCGCGATTTCGGCGCCGTTGAGGCGGCCGGCGACCCTGACCTTGATGCCCTGCCCGCCGAAGCGGAGCGTCTCCTCCACGGTCTTGCGCATGGCGCGGCGGAAGGCGATGCGCTTCTCAAGCTGCTGGGCCATCTTCTCGGCCTGGAGCTGCGCGTTCAGCTCGGGCTTGTGAATCTCCTGGATGGAGACGAGCACCTCCTTGCCCGTGCGCGCGGAGATGTCGGCCTTGAGCTTGTCGATCTCCGCGCCCTTGCGCCCGATGATGATGCCGGGGCGCGAGGTGTAGATGATGAGCTTGAGCCGGTTGGCGGCGCGCTCCACGTCGACGTGCGAGACGCCGGCGCCGGCGAAGCGGCCCTTCATCTGCGCCTTGAGCTTCAAGTCTTCAAGGAGGTAGTCGCCGTACAGCTTCTTCGCGAACCAGTGCGAGTGCCAGTCCTTGTTGTAGCCGAGCCTGAACCCGTAAGGGTGAACTTTCTGACCCACAGTCTTCTCCTCAGTTATTCCTGCGTCGCGGACTCTTCCGCCCGCGGCTCGGCGGCGGCCGGGGCCGCCTCCTCCGCCTTCTTGGAAGCGCGTTCGGTCGTGGTCTTCTCGGCGCCGCCCTTCGCGGCGGCCTTCTTCGCGCCCTTAGCTCCGGCCTTAGGCGAAGCCTCCGCGACGGCCTTCGCGTTCCTGCCCTTGCCGCCCTTCGCGGGCGCGGCCTCGGCCTGGCCGTCGGTCGAGACCAGGACGGTGACGTGGCAGAAGTGGCGCTGCTCGCGGTAGGCGCGCCCCTGCGGCGCGGGGCGGACGCGGCGGCGGTTCTTGGTCGGCCCCATGTCCACGAAAGCCGTCTTGACGACGAGGTCGTCCGGGTCGACGGCGACGTTCTGCCGCTCGGCCTTCTCGGTCGCGTTGGCGATGGCCGACCGCAGGCACTTCTCGATGGAGTCGGCGGCGCGCTTGTTGGTGAACTGGAGGATCGCCAGCGCCTCACCCACGCGCTTGCCCCGAATCATGTCTACGACGAGCCGCGCCTTCTGCGCCGACCCGCGTAAGTACTTCGCACTCGCTATCGCTTCCATCTCTCAAACCTCTCGCGCTTAACGGGCGCCCTTCGAGGACTTCTCCGCCTTGGTGCCCGCGTGCCCCTTGAAGGTGCGCGTCGGGGCGAACTCGCCGAGCTTGTGGCCGACCATGTTCTCCGTCACGTAGACGGGGATGTGGCGCTTGCCGTTGTGGACGCCGAAGGTCAGGCCGACGAAGTCGGGCGTGATGGTCGAGCGGCGCGACCAGGTCTTGATCGCGGGCGGGCGCGCGGCGCCCGAGCGAACCTCCTCGACCTTCTTCTCAAGGTGCCTGTCGATGAACGGGCCTTTTTTGACTGAACGTGCCATGTCGTTTCGCTTCGCTCCACTTCGGTTCAACGTTTCGAGTTCCGGGTTGCTCCGAACTTTGAACTTTGAACTTTCAAACTTTGAACTACTTAACCCTTCGGTCGCGCACGATCATGTTCGAGGTGCGCTTGGTCTTGCGCGTCTTGTAGCCGCGCGTCGGCTGGCCCCACGGCGTGACCGGGTGGCGGCCGCCCGAGGTCTTGCCCTCGCCGCCGCCGTGCGGGTGGTCGACCGGGTTCATCGCGACGCCGCGGACGTGCGGGCGGATGCCGTGCCAGCGCGTGCGTCCGGCCTTGCCGTACGAGACGTTCTCGTGCTCGACGTTGCCGACCTGCCCCACGGTCGCGTAGCAGACGACGGGGACGCGGCGCACCTCGCCCGAGGGCATGCGCACCTGCGCGTGGTCGCCTTCCTTGGCGACGAGCTGCGCGAAGCCGCCGGCCGAGCGCACGAGCTGGCCGCCCTTGCCGGGCCTCAGCTCGATGTTGTGAATCTGCGTGCCGAGCGGGATGTTCCTGATGGGGAGCGCGTTCCCCGGCAGGATGTCCGCCTCGGGGCCGCTCATCACGGTCTTGCCCACCTCCAGCCCGGCGGGCGAGATGATGTAGCGCTTCTCGCCGTCGAGGTAGGTGATGAGCGCGATGTGCGCCGAGCGGTTCGGGTCGTACTCGATCTGCGTGACGCGGCCGGGGATGCCCGACTTGTCGCGCTTGAAGTCGATGATGCGGTAGTGGCGCTTGTGGCCGCCGCCGCGCCGGCGCACGGTGATGTGGCCGTCGTTGTTGCGCCCCGAAATGCGCGTCTTCTTCTCAAGCAGCGACTTCTCGGGCTCGGCGCCCGGCGTCAGCTCGTCGCGCGTCAGGTACGTCTGGTACCGGCGCGACGGCGATGTCGGTGTCAGTTTCTTGATGCCCATAACTTTAGAGTTCCAGGTTTCAAGTTCAAGGTTACAAGTTGAGTGCTTTTAACTTTGAACTTGTAACTTTCAACTTCTGACTAGATATTCTCGCCGTAGTCGAACGGCGCCTGCCCCGTCTTGAGCGTGACGTAGGCCTTCTTCCAGGAGGGCTTGCGCCCCTCGTAGCGGCCGCGCCGCGCCTTCTTGCCCATGTAGTTGATGGTGCGCACGGTGTCCACCTGGACGCTGAAGATGCGCTCGACGGCCGACTTGATTTCGGGCTTGGTGGCCTTCACGTCCACGCGGAACGTGAGGAGCTGCCGGCCGTCCTGCGACTCTTCCTTGGCGACGAGCGCCTTCTCGGTGATGACCGGCGCCTTGATAACGTCCCAGATCGTTCTCATCGCTTACGCCGCCTCCTCTTCCTGCGTGTCCTCTTCCGCCGCGCCCGGGGCGTCGGCCGAAGCCCTGCCGGCCGGGTCGAGCTGCGTCTGGAGCGTCTCGGCGGCCGCGCGCGTCAGCACGAGCTTCTCGTGGTAGAGCACGTCGTAAATGTTGACGCCGTACGCGCCGACCACCTTCGCCGACTTCACGTTGCGCGAAGCAAGGATGAGGTTGTCGTTGTCGATGGTGTCGACGATGAGCGTCTTGCCTTCGAGCCCGAGCATGGCGAGTGCGCCGATGAAATCCTTCGTCTTCGGCTGCGAGAAGACCAGCTCGTCGACGACGACGACGTTCCCCTCGCGCAAACGCTCGGAGAGCGCGGAGCGCAGGGCGCCGCGGCGCATCTTCTTCGGCAGCGGCTGCGACCAGTCGCGCGCCTGCGGCCCGTGGACGTTGCCGCCGCCCTTCCAGAGCGGCGAGCGGATCGAGGCGACGCGCGCGCGCCCCGTGCCCTTCTGCTTCCAGAGCTTGCGCCCCGAGCCGGACACGTCGCCGCGCGTCTTCGTCCCCACGGTGCCCTGACGGGCGCCCGCGAGGTGTGACTTGACGGCCGAGTGGATCAGCGCCTCGTTCAGCTCCGCGCCGAAGACGGCGTCCGAGAGTTCGAGGTCGCCGACCTCTTCGTTCTTCAGGTTGCGCACCTTAACGGTAGGCATTTCGTTTCACTCCGTTTACTTCGCCGACTTGCGGACGACGACGACGCTGCCGTTGGGGCCGGGCACCGCCCCGCGCACCATCAGAAGGTTGTTCTCCACGTCCACGCGCGCGACCGTCAGTCCCTTGACGGTGACGCGCCGGTCGCCCATGTGACCCGACGAGCGCGTGCCCTTGATGACGCGCGAGGGGTAGGCCGACTGGCCGATGGAGCCGGGCTTGCGCACGTTCATCGAGCCGTGGCTCTCGGGGCCGCGGTTGAAGTTGTGGCGCTTGATCGTGCCCTGGAACCCGCGACCCTTCGACTTGCCGACCAGCTCGATGGCGTCGCCCTCGCTGAACTGGTCGACGAGCACCTTGTCGCCGACGTTGACCTCCGCCGAGCCGTTCTCGCCCCTGAACCTGATCTCCTTGAGGACGCGGGTCGGGGGCGTGCCCCCGCCGGTCTTCTCGAAGTGGCCCTGCATCGGCTTGGTCACGTTCTTGAGCTTGACCGGGCGGTCTTCGACCAGCCCGATCTGCACGGCGTCGTAGCCGTCGCGCCCGCCAGCCGACTTCTTCTGCACGACGACGCAGGGGCCCGCCTTGATGACCGTGACGGGCGTGACCGTCCCGTCCGCGGCGAAGAGCTGCGTCATCCCGACCTTCTTACCGATGATCCCGTTAATCATCACTAACCTCTAGTTCAAAGTTGCAGGTTCAAAGTTCAAAGTCGAAGGCAAGTTCTCAACTTTGAACTTGCGACTTTGAACTTTGAACTAGAGCGTCAGCTCCGGCCGAACGCCTTGATCTCCACGTCGACGCCCGCCGGGAGGTCGAGCTTCATCAGCGCGTCCACGGTCTGCGGCGTCGGGTCGAGGATGTCCATCAGACGCTTGTGCGTGCGAATCTCGAACTGCTCGCGCGACTTCTTGTCGACGTGCGGCGAGCGCAGGACCGTCCACTTGTTCTTCGAGGTGGGGAGCGGGATGGGCCCCGCCACGCGCGCGCCCGTGCGCTTGGCCGTCTCGACGATCTCCGAAGTGGACTGGTCGAGTACGCGGTGGTCGTACGCCTTGAGCCTGATTCTGATCTTCTCGTTCAGCATGTCTTTCTTTCAGCCTTCAGCGGTCAGCTTTCAGCATTCAAACTGCGGCCCCCGGTCGTTTTTCTCCGGCCGGGGGCCGTTAAAATTCTGCTACTCGATGATGTCGGAGACTGTGCCGGCCCCCACGGTGCGCCCGCCCTCTCTGATGGCGAACCGCAAGCCCTTCTCCAGCGCGATCGGCGTGATCAGCTCGATCTCCATCGCCACGTTGTCCCCCGGCATCACCATCTCCACCCCCTCGGGCAGGTGCGCCACCCCCGTCACGTCCGTCGTCCGGAAGTAGAACTGCGGCCGGTACCCCGTGAAGAACGGGGTGTGGCGCCCGCCCTCCTCCTTCGTCAGCACGTA
>DASWNR010000536.1:0-15074 GCA_036399155.1 Pyrinomonadaceae bacterium | reverse complement strand
AGCCCGCAGTCGCTTGAGAATCTGTTCGTGCAGTCGTCGAAGGTCGGTTGGACGAACCTCTCGAACCTCGTGCGCGTTGAGGAGGCCACCGGCCCCTCGGCCATCGACCGCCTGAACCGGCAGCGGCAGGTGACGGGCACGGCCCACGTCACGTCGGGCGGCTCGCAGTCGGAGGGCATCACGGCGCTCGACCAGTTCGTCAAAGAGATCGGCGTCAGCCCCGAGTACACGACCGGCCTCGCAGGGCGCTCGAAGGAGCTGGGCCGGGCGGGCTTCTACTTCATGTTCGCCTTCGTGCTCTCGTTCATCTTCATGTACATGGTGCTGGCGGCGCAGTTCGAGTCGTTCATCCACCCCGTCACGATCCTTCTGACGCTGCCGCTGGCGGTGCCCTTCGGCATCCTCTCGCTGCTCATCATGGGGCAGTCGGTGAACATCTTCTCGGGGCTCGGGCTGCTGCTGCTCTTCGGCGTGGTGAAGAAGAACGCGATTCTACAGATCGACCACACGAACGAGCTGCGCTCGCACGGGATGGAGCGGCTCGATGCCATCATCCAGGCGAACCGCGACCGGCTGCGCCCAATCCTGATGACGACCGTCGCGCTCGTCGCCGGCATGCTTCCGCTGACGCTCTCGACGGGGCCGGGCTCGGGGACGAACCGCTCCATCGGCGTGCTCGTCGTCGGCGGGCAGAGTCTCTGTCTGCTGCTGACGCTGCTCGCCGTGCCGGTCTTCTACTCGCTCTTCGACGACGTTGGGCGCAGCCGCGTCTTCTCGCGCGCTTGGTCGCGCGCCGCCGGCCCGTTCCGGCGTTTGCGGAGGCGCACAGCCGCAGCCGCGCAGACGCTCTTCGGGACGTTCGGCAAGCATTGAATAAGGGTTCGCATTTACAGGTGTGAGGGTTATGTCAACGCGTAATCACAGGCGTAAGCAGAAGTCGCTCGTCGGTCTCGTCGCGCTCGCGCTGGCGTTCGGCCCCGCGGCCGCGCCGCTGCGCGCGCGGCAGACGAAGGCACGGTTTGTCGGCTCGATGTTCGGCGGCCCGCAGACGGCCACGACGACGCAGCAGCCCGCTCCCTCGTCCAACAACCCGCCGGCTCAGACGGGCGCGCCCGCGCAAGGGCCGCAGACCGCCTCGCCGACGCAGTCGCAGACGCAGCAGTCGACCAACCCGGCCGCGCCGTCCCAAGGGCAGCAGCCCGCGCAGCCCGCCGTCCCGCCGACCGCGCCGGCCGACGCTAACCTCCCCGCGCCGCAGGCGCCGGAGGGTCGCCCCGCGCAGACGCAGCAGCAGCCGGGCGCCCCCGGCGGTCAGGTGCAGGCCCCCGTAGGCCCGCCCGCGCCCGGGCGCGAGAGCGTGACGACGGCGCCGGCCGACACGCGGCTCGACGTGCCGCAGGTCGCGACCGACTTCCGCGCCGAGCAGGGCCCATTCCCGGCGCTCGAACGCGTCGGCGTGGACATGTCGGAGCAGCGCGCGCTCACCGTCCGCGAGGTCATCGAGATGGCGCTCGCCAACAACAAGGACATCGAGGTCGCGCGCGAGAACGTGCGCGCCGCCGAGTTCGACCTGCAGGCCGCGCGCGGCGTCTACGACCCGCGCTTCCTGACCAACTCCTACTACGAGCGGAGCGAGCAGCCGTCGGCCAGCTTCCTCTCGGGAAGCTCGACGGGGTCGGTCACGCAGTCGGGCTTCTTCAGCAACTCTTCGGTGCAGGGGCTTGAGCCGAAGTTCGGCGGCGGCTACCGCGTGGACTTCGTCAACAACCGCGTCACGACCGACAACCAGTTCGCCGCCATCAACCCGCAGTACCCGACGGCGCTCACCTTCAGCTACACGCAGCCGCTCATCCGGGGCCGCTCCTTCGACCAGAACCGCCGCCTCATCGAGATCGGCAAGAAGAACCTCTCCCTGACCGACGCGCAGTTCCGCCAGCGCGCCGTCGAGACGATCACGGCCGTCCAGCGCGCCTACTGGGATTTGGTCTACGCGCTCCGCAACCTACAGATTCAGCGCGAGGCCGCGCGCGACGCCCGCCGCCAGCTTGAGCACAACAAGCGTCTGGTCTCGGAGGGGATGCTCGCGCCGATTGACGTGGTGGCGGCCGAGGCGCAGGTCTCGGGCTTCGAGCAGAGCGTCTTCTCGGCGCTCGACGACGTGGGGCGCGCGGAGAACTACCTCAAGAGCCTCGTCGCCGAGAACCGCGAGTCGCCCATCTGGCGCGTCGCCATCGTGCCGAGCGAGTCGGTCGATCTGGCGCCGCCGCAGGTCTCTCTGGACGAGGCGATGCAGGTCGCGCTCAAGTCGAGGCCGGAGCTGACCTCGTCGGACGTGGCGAGGGAGATAAACGAGATAGAGCAGCGGTTCGCGCGCGAGCAGGCGCGGCCGCAGGTCGACCTCGTCGCCTCGTACGGGCTGGTGGGGCTGGCCGGCTCGGCCAACACGACGGGCACCAACCCGCTGACGGCCTCGAACCTTGAGATACGCAACCGCATCAACCAGCTTTCGGTGGCGGCCGGGCTCAACCCGCTCCCCGACCCGCCGGCGCAGACCGTGCCCGAGACGCTCGTCGGCGGCGAGTTCCAGTCGCTCGCCAACCTCGCCGCGAACCGCTATACCAACTTCCGCGCGGGCGTCACCGTCAACCTGCCGTTCCGCAACACGACGGCCAAGGCGCAGCTCGGCCGCTCGCTCGTCGACGCCGAGCGCATACGCACGCAGCGCGAGCAGCTCGAACAGCTCATACAGGTTGACGTGCGTAACGCCTTGCAGCTCGTCCGCACGGCCGAGTCGCGGCTGCGCTCGGCGGCCGCGGCGCGCTCCGCGTCCGAGCAGCAGTACGCCTCCGAGCAGCGCAAGCTCGACGCCGGACAGTCCACGGTCTTCCTCGTGCTCGAACGCCAGACGCAGCTCGCCACCGCCCGCGGCAACGAGCTGCGCGCGCAGACCGAACTCAACAAGTCCGTCGCCGACCTACAGCGCGCCACCGGCAACGCGCTCGAACAGAACCGCGTCGAGATTAGGTTGAGGTAGAGACACAGTTCAAAGTTAGAAAGTTCCAGGTTCAAAAGTTCAAAGTTCCAGGTTGGAGGCCGGAGTCTTCAACCTGGAACTTTGAACTTTTGAACTTGGAACTTTGAACTTGTAAGCCTCGAACTATTTTGTATTGAGCGTGACCGTGGCCCAGAGCGGCCAGTGGTCGGAGAGGCCGACGCGCTTGTCGATGCCGTGCGAGCGCGCCTCAAGCCCGCGCAGCCAGAGCCAGTCGAGCTTGAGCTTGAAGACTAACGTCTTCCACGTCTTCTGGTCGTCCGCGTGGGGCGCGCTGAAGCCCTCGCCCGTGAAGAGGCGGCGCGCGGCCTTCACGTCCTTCCCCTTGATGGTGTTGAAGTCGCCGAGGATGACCACGCCGTCTACCTTCGGGTGGAGCCGCAAATCTTCGAGCACGGCGCGCCAGTGCTCGACCTTCTTCTCAAGGGGCATCCGCGTCTCGGCGTGGACGGAGTAGACGCGCAGCCGTTTCCGGCCGACGTCGAGCGTCGCGCCGACGGCGACCCGGCGCCGGCCGTTCGGCCCCTCGTGCGTGAGCAGGATGCGCGTGGCGTCCGACAAAGGGAACGGGCTGAGGATGGCGCAGCCGGTCTCCTCCTCGTCGCCCTCTTTCGCGGCGGGCGGCGCGGCCCAGGCGTAGCGCATCCCGAGCGCCTCCGCGAGCCGGCGCGCGGTGTTGACGTTGCCTGTGCGCTTCCTGTTGCGATCCACCTCCTGCAAGCCGATGACGTGCGCGCCGCCTATCTCGGGGTCGTCCCTGAGCAGCGCGGCCAGCTCCTCCAGCTCGTCGCCGGCGCGGTAGCGTATGTTGTAGGAGACCACCTTCAGCTCGGCCGGCGCGTCGCGCGGCTTCTCCGCTTCGCGCGGCCCGCCGCCTACTTCGAGCAGCGCCGACGCCGCGGCGTCCGACTCGCCGTCGTGCGCGCGCGCCGCCGAACCGTTTGGCCGCAGCAAGAGCGCCGCCGCCGACAGGCAGAGCACCGCGAGGGCGATTGCCGCGCCGCGCCGCGCGCCCGCACGACCGAGTTTTCGCACACGAACGTTCATCAACGACCCTCCCCCACGTCGAGGCGCAGCCCGTCACGCGCTTCGATAGTTTCGCCGTCCCAGAGTTTCGCCGCCTCGGCCGCCACGTCCACGCCGTCCCACTCCGGGTAGAGGTGCGCGAGCACGCAGCGGCGCGCGCCCGACAGACGCGCCAGCCGCATCGCGTCTTCGAGTTCGAGGTGCGTCTCCACAGGCTTCGAGCGGAAGAAGGAGCACTCCATCAGAAGGAGGTCGGCCGCGCGCGCGAACACCGCCAGCGCCTCCGTGAAGCCCGTGTCCGAAGTGTAGACGAGCGACGCGCCGTCGCCCGCCGTCAGACGCAGCGCCAGGCTCTCGCCCGTGTGCGGCGTCGAGAAGGTCTCGGCGCGCAGGCCCGCGAAGGGCTCGAACTCGGCGCGCGGCGCCAGCTCTCTGACTTCGACGGGGAAGGGCTGCTCGAAGATTTTATAGTCGCCCGCCTCGTCGAAGCTGCGGAGAAGTTTCTCCGTCCCGCGCGGGCCGTAGACGGCGAGCGGCTTGCGGCGGTCGCGCGTCCGCGCCGCGTACTTCGTGCCGAAGAGGAAGGGCGCGAGGCCGCCGACGTGGTCGAGGTGGAAGTGGCTGACCCAGACGGCGTCGAGGTTCGCCCAGTCGCAGCCCTCCTCGGCCATGCGGTGCAGCGCCGGGCCGCTAAAGTCGAGCAGGAGCGTGCCGCCTTCCGCCTCGACCCAGTGCGCGGACGAGGAGCGGCGCGGGTGCGGGACGGAAGTGCCCGAGCCGAGCACCGTGAGCTTCATCGGATGTTTAAGCCTTTCCCGGGGGAGTGCGCTGAGAGGCTACCAAACCGCACGTGGGAAGGCAAAGGGGAGTAGGAAGCAGACAATAGACAGCAGTCAGTAGCCAGTAGAAAGGCTTTCGTTTTATCGAACCGCTCGGGTGTCGGCGTCAACGTCCGACCAGCGGAGCCTACTGTTTACTGCCTACCGGCTACCGTCTACTCTCTCCCGCAACTTGCCTTTTGCCTTTGCTTTGCGCTACACCTTTCCGCGGAGTTCTCAAGAAGACGGTCGAGAAGGACACGTTTCATGCAGGGCGTGGTTTCGCTGCTGGACGACCAGCACTACGCACGGGTCGAGGCCATCTGGGAGGAGCTGGGGCAGAAGTTCGACGTGCGCGGCATGTACGTCACGCCCTACCCGCACTTCTCCTTCCAGGTCGCCGAACAGTACGACGACTCGGCCTGCGAGTCGTTCCTGCGCGAGCTTGCCGCGCGCACGCCCCCCTTCCGCGTGAGGACCGCGGGCCTCGGCATCTTCACCGTCGCCAACCCGATCCTCTACATCAACATCGTCCGCAGCCCCAAGCTCTCGGCGCTGCACGAGGACATCTGGCGCGGCGTGCGGCAGGTGACGCCGGGGCCCGTCTCGCACTACTACCACCCCGAAGAGTGGGCGCCGCACATCACGCTCGCGCAGGGCGACATCGACCAGGACAAGCTGGCCGAGGTCGTGCGTTACCTGAGCCGGCGCAACTTCCACTGGGAGTTCAACGTCACCAACGTCTCGATCATCTACGACACCGGGCGCGAGCAGGGCGTCCGCTGCCGCTTCGACTTTCAGGGGGGAGGGAAGGGCCAGTCATGAGCGAGGTGGTCTACGGGGGCGAGGGCGCTCTTGAGCTGGACGTGCTGGCGGTCTTCTCGCACCCGGACGACGCGGAGCTGACGTGCGGGGGCACGCTCCTCAAGATGAAGTCTCTGGGGCGGGCGACCGGCGTCGTGGACGTGACGCGCGGCGAGATGGGGACGCGCGGCACGCCCGAGCAGCGCGCCGAAGAGGCGCGCGAGGCCGCGCGCATCATGCGCCTCGACGTGCGCGTCAACCTGGAGCAGCCCGACGGCCACGTCTTCGTCACGGACGAGGCGCGCACCGCGCTCGTCCGCGTCATACGGACTTACAAGCCGAAGGTCGTCCTCACCGCGCACTGGGACGACCCGCACCCCGACCACGCCGCGACCGCGCGGCTCTCGCGCGAGGCGGCGCGGCTCGCCTCGATGCGGCGCTACGACGAGGCGGCCGGGCAGGGCGCGGTGCCGATGCCGGCGCTCGCCCACGCGGCCTACTCGCGCCTCGTCGCGCCCTCCTTCGTCGTTGACGTCTCCGAGTTCGTCGACGACAAGCTGCGCGCCATCCTCGCCCACCGCTCGCAGTTCTACGACCCCAACTCCAAAGAGCCCGTCACGCGCATCAGCGACGAGGGCTTCCTCAAACAGTTGGAGAGCCGCTGGCGCTACGCCGGCTCGCTCGTCAACGCCGCCGCCGGCGAAGCCTACTACGTCCGCGAGGCCCTCAACGTCCACGACCCCGTCGAACTCCTCACCCGCCCGATGAACATCTACTCCTAAAAAGAAACAACGCCTCAGTCGCGGAAGGCGTCGCGCAGGAGGGCGTTGAAGTGTTCGGCTGTCTGATCAGGGGAGGTGTTCGAGGTCGTTCAAATCCTTATACCTACCGCTCGCCGCCTTGTTGGCTTTCAAGTCTTTCAGGCCGATTAGGCTGACCTCGACTTCGTCGAGCGTCGCCACAGTTCTCGCCGGATAACAGTCATCAAATTTCACGCCGGAGACGCCCGTCAGCAATTCTATTCTTAGCGGGGGCACGCCCATCCTGATCACCCGCTCGTCTTTCGCGAACAACTCGGGCTCGACCCCGGCGAAACCGAATCCGGCCAAGGCGGAGACGAGTTTAGCCACGTTCTCCGCGCCGGTCTCGACCCAAATGTCTATGTCGGCCGTCGCCCGCGGATAGCCATAGTAGCCGACGGCGTAGCCGCCGACGAGCAGGTACCTAACGCCGTGAGAGTTGAGCAACCGTAAGAACTCTCTGAAGTCGGGAGGTAGAAGGGTCATAGCCGTAGACGATCTGCCGCATCGATTCGACGGCGCGCAGGCGCTCCTCGGGAGACTTGCGGCTCCAGTACTCCCTCTCCTCGGTCTCGTCGGACAGGGAGGTTACCGCGAGAGCCGACTTGTCCATTCGTAGAGAATCGACCGCTTTCATGACCCGAATATACTCCGAAAAAGTCCCTCACACCACGGCCAACGCCGGCGTGAAATCCGGGGCGGCCGAGGTCAGTCGCGGAAGGCGTCGCGCAGGAGGGCGTTGAAGTGTTCGGCGTGTTCTTCCTGGGGCATCTGGCGGCAGCGGTCGAAGACTTCGAGGCGCGCGCGGGGGTTGAGGCCGAGGAGGAGTCCGGCGTTCTCGATGGGGTTGGTCGCGTCCTGCTTGCCCCAGGCGAGCGTGACGGGCTGGCGCAGGCGCTCGAAGGGCTCGCGGATGTCCGTGTTGAGGTAGCCGGAGATGAAGGCCGTGGCGGCGTGCTGCGCGCCGGGCAGGTGGCTGACGGCGTAGTAGTGGGCGACGAGGCGCGGCGTGACGAAGCGCTTCTCGTAGAAGAGTCGCTCGCGCGCGTAGTCGCGCACGCCGCGCTCGCTCGTCATCGCGTTGTAGAAGGAGGTGCCGAGCACCGGCGAGTGCAGCAGGCCGTAGAAGGCCGCGCCCGTCATGCCCGGCCGCGCGCTCAGGTGGTCGGCCCCCGTCGGCGAGACGAGCACGAGCGACGAGACGGCCTCCGGCCACTCGACGGCCGCGCGGACGGCGAAGGCCGCCGAGAGCGTGTGCGCCACGACGCCGGCGGGCGCGCCGACGACCTCGCGCAGAAAGTCCGAGAGCAGCTCGGCGTAGAGTTCGGCCGAGTAGGGCGCGTTCGCGGGCTTGTCCGAGTAGCCGAAGCCGAGGAGGTCGAGCGCGTAGACGCGGAAGTCGCGCGCGAGCGGGAGGAAGTTGCGCCGCCACATGAAGGCGCGCGCGCCCGCGCCGACGCCGTGGACGAAGAGCACGGGCGGCGCGTCCTCGCGCCCGGCGTGGCGGTAGAAGACCTGCCCGTGCTTCCACCCGAAGGTGCCCGCCTCGCCGCCCAGGGCGCCCGTCTCCGGCTCGCGCACCTCGCGCGCGACCGCCGCGTTGACGGCCGCGAGCGCCGCCACGCCCGCGCCCGCCGCGCCGCCCGCGAGCAGCCCCCGCCAGAAATTTTTCATCCTCCCCACGCCCGAAGAATAACACGCGTCAGGCGCGCGGGAAATCCACACGCGACGCGGGCGCGCGGCGTGTAAAAATCCTCCGCGGGACGGCCCTTTGTGCTATGCCCCGGCGGGGTTTTTGCTTATAATGCGCGGGCACGCGGCTCCCCGAACCGCCACTCTCAACGCGCCGACGCGGCGGCCCTGAGCCCGCCGTCACACACATTCACCCGCAAGGACTCGAAGCCCGTTAAGCGCCTTCAGCTCTTCGCTCCTTTAAGGAAAGGAAGTGGATATTTTGCCCCAGACCCCCCCGCAGGGCGCGCAGCGGAGCGCGGCCTCCGCACGCTCACGCCGCACAGCCCTTCTGCTCCTGCTGTCGCTGGCCGCGCTCACCGCGGCCGCGCAGCTTCTGCCCGCGACCGGCCTCGCCTCTAACCCTGCCGGCAAGTCCGTCGAGCCCGAGCCGCCCGCGGGCGTGCGCGCCGTCAAGGCCACGTCGGACAAGTCCGGGCCGGACGAGGCCGCGCGCGTACGCATGCTCGAAACTTACGGCCGGCTGCCGCTCCGCTTCGAGGCCAACCGGGGCCAGAGCGCGCGCGAGGCCGGCTTTCTCGCGCGCGGCAGCGGCTACACGCTCTTTCTGACGAAGACGGGGGCCGTGCTTCGGCTCCGCAAGGCGGAGGCCGCGCCCGCGCCGGGCGGGAAGGCCGACGCGGGCGCACGACGCCTCGAAGCCGCGCGCGCCGGCTCGGAAGAAGCGAACGCGACGCCGGCCGAGCCGGCCGGGTACGTCACGCTCCGCCTCTCGCTCGAAGGCGCGAACCGCTCGCCGGCCGCCGAAGGGCTTGAGCCGCTGCGCGGCGACAGCAACTACTTCGTCGGGCGCGACGCGCGCGCGTGGCGCACGAACGTTCCGGCCTACGCGCGCGTCCGCTACGCCGAAGTTTACAAGGGCGTCGATCTCATCTACTACGGCGCGCAGGGGCGGCTCGAATACGACTTCCGACTCGCGCCCGGCGCAGACCCGCGCCCGATACGCCTGCGCTTCGACGGCGCACGTTCGGCGCGCGTCGAAGAGAACGGCGACCTCGTCCTCTCGACCGAGGGCGGCGAGGTGCGACAGCACAAGCCGGTCGCGTACCAGCTAATCGGCGGCGAACGCCGCGAGGTCGCCGCCGGCTACAGCCGGACGAAGGACGGCCGCTTCGGCTTCGCGCTCGGCGTTTACGACAGGAGCCTGCCTCTCGTCATCGACCCCGTCATCGTCTACTCGACATACCTCGGCGGCTCGGGCGCCGACCAGGGGCTCGGCGTCGCGGTCGATTCTTCGGGGAGCGCATACGTCACAGGCTCGACCGCATCGGCCAACTTCCCCGTCGCGGGCGGCGCGCAACCGGCGCACGGCGGCTTAGACGACGCCTTCGTCCTCAAGCTCGACCCTTCGGGCACGTCCATCGTCTACGCGACCTACATCGGCGGCGCGCGCGAGGATTTCGGCCAGGCCGTCGCGGTCGGCTCGGACGGCTCCGCCTACGTCGCGGGCCGCACCTTCTCGACCAACTTCCCCGTCACCGCCGGGGCCTTGCAGACCGCGAACGCGGGCGGCTACGACGCCTTCGCGGCGAAGCTCAGCCCGAACGGGTCGGCGCTCGTCTACGCCACGTACCTCGGCGGGGCGGAGCTCGACGCGGCCAGCGCGCTCGCGGCCGACGCGGCCGGCAACGTCTACCTCGCCGGGCGCACGGGCTCGCAGGGGCTCGCCGGCTCGCAGGGCGGCGCGCGCGTCGGCGACCCCATCCAGCGGAGCACCGACGGCGCGGCCAACTGGTCGCCTTCCGCCTCGGGCGTGGAGGCTTTCAGCGTCGCGGACATCGCCGTCGCGCCGGGCGACGGGTCGGTCGTCTACGCGGGCGCGAATAGCGGCGTCTACAAGAGCGCGGACGGCGGCGCGAGCTGGCAGCTCACGGGCGCGGCCAGCGCGCCGAACGTCCCCACGCTCGCCCGCTCCGTGGCGGTTGACCCGTCAAACGGTTCGGTCATCTACGTCGCCGCGGGCGGCGGCGTCTACAAGAGCACGGACGGCGGCGCGCACTACGAGGTGAAGAACACGGGGCTGCCGACCGCGCTCGTCTACACGCTCGCCGTCGACCCTTCGGCGACCTCGACGGTCTATGCCGGCGTGTCCAGCGGCGTCTACAAGACGACGAACGGCGGCGACACGTGGACGGCGCAGACGGCCGGCCTGCCCGGGCCGACCACCTTCTACAAAGTGCTCGTCAACCCGTCGAACCCGCAGTTGGTCTACGCCGCGACGAACCGCGGCGTCTACAAGACGACCAACGGCGGCGCGAGCTGGGCGGCCGCCAACGCGGGCATCCTCCCCGGCCTGGTGGCGTTCTCGCTCGCCTTCGACCCGTCGAACACGAACACGCTCTACGTCGGCATGTTGACGCCGGGCTACGGCGTCTTAAAGAGCACGGACGGCGGCGCGAACTGGTCGCCGTCGGCCTCCGGGCTGAGCTACCCCTCAAGCGGCTTCGACGCCGTCCCGTTGGTCATGGAGATAGTCGTCGACCCGGCCTCGCCTTCGACCGTCTACGCGGCGACCGACGCCGCCGGAGTCTTCAAGAGCGCGGACGGCGGCGCGCACTGGACGCGTTCGAGCAACGGCCTGACGAACAGGAACGTCAACGCGCTCGCGCTGCGGCCGGGCTCGCCGCCGGCGCTCCTCGTCGGGACGAACGTCGGCACCGACGCCTTCGCCGCGAAGCTCGACCCGGCCGGCTCGACGCTCGGCTACCTCAGGCGGCTCGGCGGAACCGAGACGGACGAGGCGCGCGGCATCGCGGTCGATTCTTCTGGGAACGTCTACGTCGCGGGCTCCACATTCTCGTCGAACTTCCCCGTGGCGAACGCGTCGCAGCCGGCCTTCGGCGGCGAGGTCGACGCCTTCCTGACGAAGCTCGATCCGTCCGGCGCGGGGCTCGTCTTCTCCACATACCTCGGCGGCACCTCCTACGACAACGGCTACGCCGTCGCGCTCGGGCCGGGCGGCTCGCCCTACGTCACGGGCACGACCTACTCGTCCGACTTCCCCGTCGCCAACGCCTTCCAGCCGGGCCACGGCGAGGCATACTTCGAGTCCGACGCCTTCGTCACGAAGTTCACGCCCGACGGGCAGACGCTCGCCTACTCGACCTACCTCGGCGGCGCCGACGGCGACGAGAACGGCTGGGGCATCGCGGTCGGCGCGGACGGCTCCGCGCACGTCTCGGGGGCGACCTCGTCGTACGACTTCCCGTCCGCCGGCGTCATCGGCTCGCAGGGCGGGGGCACGAGCGACGCCTTCGTGGCGAAGCTCGCCCCGTCGGGCTCGACGCTCGTCTTCGGCGGCTACCTCGGCGGGGCGGGGCAGGAGGCCGGCTACGGCGTCGCCATCGACTCGGCGGGCGCGGCCTACGTCGTCGGCCGCACGACCTCCTTCAACTTCCCCGTCGTCAACCCGCTCAAGCCCACGTCGGGCGGGGCGGGCGACGCCTTCATCGCCAAGATCGGCCCCGGCGTCGAGCTGTCGGTCACGCTCGCGGACGCGCCCGACCCCGTCAGGCTCGGCGAGGATTTGACCTACACCTCGGTGGTCAGGAACAACGGCGACCTCGAAGCGACCGGCGTCACGCTCAACCTGACGCTCCCGGCCGGCGCGGGGCTCGTCTCGGCCTCGGCCTCGCGCGGGACGTGCGCGGGCGCGGGCCCCGTCGTCTGCGCCGTCGGCACGCTCGGCGGCGGCGAGGAGGCGACGGTCGTCGTCGTCGTCAAGCCGCCCGCGCTCAAGACCGCCACGGCCTTGGTCTCGGTCGCGTGTAACGAGCCGGACACGGTTCCCGCGAACGACACGGCGCAGACGACGACCGCCGTCCTGTTCGCAAACCTCTCGGTCGTCAAGCGAGCCGCGCACGGCCTCGTCGCGCCCGGCTCGCGCGTCAACTACTTCATCAACGTGACGAACAGGGACGGCGTCGCGGCCCCCTCGGTCGTGCTCGCCGACACGCTCGCGGGCGAGTTGACCTTCGTCTCGTGCGCCGCCACGGCCGGCGGCGCGTGCGGCGGCTCGGGCAACCATGTGACGGTGACGTGGCCCTCGCTCGCGGTCGGCTCGTCCGCCTCGGTGCTCGTCTCGGCGACGCTCGGCGGCGGCGTCCCCCTCGGCACGGTCGTCAACAACACCGCGTCGGTCACCTCGGCCGTGCCCGACCCCTCGCCCGGGGACGACTCTTCGATGGCGGCCGTTACCGCGTCGGCCGACCTCTTCACGCCGAAGTCGAACGGCCTCGTCGTCTTCGCCTCCGACCGCGCCTTCACGAACAGCACGCAGCCGACGGGGCTCTACACGGTCAGGCCGGACGGCACCGACGAGAAGTACCTGCCGGGGCTGCCGCCCTTCTTTAGCTACCCGGCCTGGTCGCCCGACGGGACGAAGCTCGCCTTCAACGCGGGCGGCGACCTCAAGGTCGCCAACGCCGACGGGACGGGCGCGGTGACGGTGGCGAAGCAGGTCTCCGGCTTCAACGAGCGCATCAGTTGGTCGCCCGACGGCTCGCAGATCGCCTACATCGGCTCCGGGAGTTCGGGCAGCGTCGACACCATCCGCACCATTCACGTCGCCGGCGCCGACGGCAGCGGCTCGACGCGGCTGCCCGCCAGCCCGACCTCACTCGAAGGCGCCGACTGGTCGCCCGACGGGACGAGGTTCGCCTACGCGGACGGCGTCTCGATCTACGTCATGAACCTCGACGGCAGCGGGAAGTCGCGGCTGACGACGCCGCAGCAGACCGGCGACGGGCAGACGCGCGACGACGCCCCGCGCTGGTCGCCCGACGCCACGAAGATTCTCTTCCAGCGCTCGACGACCAACTACCGCGACGTCTACGTGATGAACGCCGACGGGACGGGACAGCTGAAGCTCTTCAACGTCCCCGGCGAGACCCCGGCCTGGTCGCCCGACGGCATGAAGGTCGTCTTCGAGTCCTACAACAACCTCTACGCCATCAACTACGACGGCTCCGACCTCGTCAACCTCACGCGCAACAGCTTCTACAACTTCACGCCCGACTGGCAGCCGCTGCCGAACCCCAACCCGACGCCGACGCCGACGCCCGTCGAGACCTTCCAGATAACGGGCCGTCTCAAGCCGCTGCCCGGCGCGGCCGGCCAGCCCTTCGGCCTGGTCAAACTTTCGGGGACGCGCACCGCGCAGGCCAACGCGAGCGGCGAGTTCACCTTCGTCCGACTCCCGGCCGGCGGCGACTACGCGCTGACGGTCGAGAGCGACTACTACACGTTCGAGCCCGCGGCGCGCGAGTACAGGAACCTGAGCGCCGACGTTTCGGACGCAGACTTCACGGGCACGTTCGTCCCGGCCGACATCACCGGGCGCGTCACCGACGACAAGGGCAACCCGCTCGCCGGCGTCAGGATGTATTCGCAGGGCGGCTTCCCCGTGGGGTCGACCCTCACCGACGCGGACGGCCGCTACAAGTTCGCGGACGTACAGCGCGGCCGCGACTTTTTCATCTACCCCGACCCGTTCACGCCGTACACGTTCGAGCCGCGGCAGCGTATCTTCCGTTTCCTGAGGGGGAGCGTGACGGCCGACTTCGTCGGCACGCGGCAGGGGACGAGGGTCATCTCGGGGCGCATCGCCGAGGCGCTGACGGGGCGCGGCATCGGCGGCGTGCGCGTCTCGCTCGGGCGGGACATCAACGCCGCCGGCGAGACCTTTACCGACGTCGAAGGGAACTTCAGCTTCGGCGAACAGCCCGTCGGACACGACTACTCGGTCTCGGTGCAGCACATCCCGACCTACGTCTTCGAGCCGGCCGTGAACGCGGACAACATCTTCGCGCAAATCCGCGTCACGAACCTCTCGGCCGACCAGCGGCTAAGCTTCGTCGCCTCGCGGCGCAACACCGTGCAGTTGGGCGCCGCCACGCTGGCGGCTTCGGAGGGCGGCACGCGCGCCGACGTGCCGGTGACGCGCGCGGGCGACGTGGCGAGCCCGGCCGTCGTCAACTACTCGACCTCGGACGGCACGGCCGTCTCGACCTCGGACTACACGGCGGCGGTGGGCGCGCTACGCTTCGCGGCGGGCGAGACCTCGAAGACCGTCTCGGTGCTCCTGACCGACGACGCGCACGTCGAGGGCCCGGAGTCGTTCACGCTCGCGCTCGACTCGCCCGCGGGGGCGCAGCTCGGCGGCGTGAAGACTCAGACAATCAACGTCGCCGACAACGACACCGCGCCGGCCGCGTCGAACCCCATCGACTCGTCCGCGCTCTTCGTCCGACAGCACTACGCGGACTTCCTCAACCGCGAGCCCGACGCTCCGGGGCTCGCACACTGGGTGAACGAGATAGAGTCGTGCGGAGCCGACTCGGGCTGCCGGGAGGTTAAGCGGATTAACGTCAGCGCGGCCTTCTTCCTGTCGATAGAGTTTCAGGAGACGGGCTACTTCGCCTACCGCCTGCACCACGCGGCGTTCGGGACGGGCGAGACTCTGAGGATGGGGGCGTTCCTGCGCGACACGCAGGAGGTCGGGCGCGGGGTCGTGGTCGGCGCCGAAGGGTGGCCGGCGAAGCTTGAGGCGAACAAGCGCGACTTCGCCGAGCAGTTCGCGGCGCGCCCCGAGTTCGCCGCGGCCTACCCGGCGACTATGACGCCCGAGCAGTACGTCGCCGCGCTCGACGCCAACACGGGGGGCTCGCTCGCCGAGGCCGAGCGCGCGGCGCTCGCCGCCGCGCTCGGCTCGAACGCGAAGACGCGCGGCGAGGTGCTGCGCGCGGTGGCCGAGAACGCGGAGTTCTCGCGCCGTCAGTAGAACCGCGCCTTCGTGCTGATGCAGTACTTCGGGTATCTGAG
>DASWNR010000535.1:0-6461 GCA_036399155.1 Pyrinomonadaceae bacterium | reverse complement strand
GTTGCAAGTTCAAAGTTCCGGGTTGAAGGCCGAAGACCTTAACATGAAACTTTGAACTTGCAACTTTGAACTCCTCGTCGTCAGAGACGTTTGAGCACGCCGCGCGCAAGCTCGGTCGCGCGCTTCAGGTTGTCGGCCTGTACGTCGGGGCCGCCGGCGAGCGTGACGCGCACGACCTTGCCTCGGCCGAGCACCGCGAGCGTCCACATCTTCTGATTCCCAGACCAGTACGCCTCGTCGCCCAGGCCGGCGACGCGCTCGGGCCGCCAGTGCTCCTCCTCGCGGTTCTTCTTACGTCGGCCGCCCTCCCTCACCGCACCGGCCTCGCGCTCGCGCTTCAACTCCTCCTCGCGCCGGAGCCTCGACTCCTCTACGCGCTGCCGCAGTTGTTCGCGCGCCTCGACGGCGTCGGGGTGGAAGCGCTTGCGCCAGTACTCCCTGAGCGCGCCCTGCTCGCCGCTCACGACTTCGAGGTTGACCGACTTGTCGAAGGTCGGCAGGCGGAAGAAGCACTGCGACATCGAGACGCCCTCGGCCGAGTGCTCGCTCCCCTGCGCGGCGGCCGGCGCCTCGCCCTGCACCGCCTTCATCTCTTCGTCCGGGATGAGCGAGCACGTCGCGCTCCTCGGGAGCGCCGGGGCGGCGGCCGTGGGCGTCGCGGCCGGCGTCGGCGTCGCGGCCGGGCGCTGCGCGTTCTCGTTCCGCGCGGCTCCGCCGGCGCCGCAGCCCGGCCCGAGCACACACAGCAGGAGTGTCAAGGTCTTCAGTCGCATCTTCTACCTCCGCAAGTTTTCGTTCGAGCCGTCGGCCTCTTCCGGCATGCGCTCAAGCTCGCGCGACATGCCGAGGCGTGTGAATATCTCGCGCGACTCGCGCCACGTCGCGGCCCCCTGTTCGGGGTCGCCCGCCCGCAGCTCGTGCCGCGCCCAGTCGCGCAGCGTCCGCGCGCGCTCGGCCGCCGCGCCCATCTCGGTGTAGACGCGCAAACTCTCGGCGAAGCACTCGGCCGCCGTGCGCGCCCGGCCGGCGACGAGGATGTCGCCCCCCGAGCGCGACGCGACCAGCCCGAGCGTCCGCCAGGCGTTGGCGATGTAGTCCTGGTTCTCGGTCTTCTGCCCCAGCTCAAGCGCGGTCAGGGCCGTCCCCAAAGCCTCTTCGTTCTTCCCCTGACCCCAGAAGCTCTCCGCGAGGTAACAGTAGATCATCGAGAGCGCGAAGTGCCCGGCGGGGCCCGCGAGCGCGACGGCCTGCCGCAGGTTCGCTTCGGCCGCCGCGTAGTCCTCCAACCCGATGCGCGCGCCCGCGAGGTTGCCGAGCGTCGGCAGCTCCCACGTCCGCTCGCCTATCTCGCGGAAGATTTCGAGCGCCTCGGTGTAGCGCCGCACGGCCTCGCCGTAGTCCGCGCCGAGGTGCGCGATGACGCCGAGGTTGTTGAGCATGAAGCCGAGGTTACGACGGTCACCGAGCTCCTTCAAGAGCGCGAGCGACTGCTCGAAGCACTCCTGCGCCTCTGTGAACCGCCCCGAGACTTCGTGCGCGACGCCGAGGAGCTTCAGGCCGTTGGCGCGCGCCGCCCGCGAGTCGCCGCCGGCCTCTTCGCTGAGCGCGAGTATCTGGCCGCCCAGACGCTCGACCGCCGCCGCGTCGCCCAGACGGTGCGAGGCGAGCCCCTGCCGGTTGAGCGCCAGCGCCAGCTCGGCCTTCGCCCCCGCCGCATCGCGCGCGCGCCGCGCCAGCCCCTCCGCGCGCCGCGCGCTCTCAAGCGCCGCGCGGTTGTCGCCCTGATACTCGCGCACGGCCGTCAGCCCGTTCCACGCGCGCGCCTCCGCCACGTCGTCGCCTGCGGCCGACGCCGCCTCGCGCATGAGCGTGTAAGCCTCTGTCGCCTCGACGTAGCGCGCCTGCATCGTCAGGACTTCGCCGAGCCCCGCGTGCCACTCGACGGCGCTCGCGCGCAGAGACGCGACGGCCGACGACGACTCGTCACCTTGAGCCGTCTTCTCGGCCTCCGCCAAGTGTTCGAGCGCCTTGCGGTAGAAGCCGATGGCGGCCTCGGGCGCGTAAGAGGCGCGCGCCTGCTGACCCGCGCGCCCGTACCACTCGGCCGCGCGTAGGGCGTCTCGCGCAGACTCGTGGTGCTCGGCGACGACGGCCGCGTACTCTTCGACGCGGACGCCCGCCTCCCTGACGAGCCACGCGGCGGCCTCCGCGTGCAGGCGGCGGCGCTCGCGCTTCAAGAGCCCTTCGTAGGCGACGCTCCTCAGCAGCGCGTGTTTGAAGACGTACTCGCGCGCGCCAGCGATGGCCGAAGCCTCGCGGCGGAAGATAAGCTCCTTGCGCCTGAGCGTCTCCAAAGCCTCCGCCGTGTCGCCCTCCGCGCCCGCGCCCCGCGCCGCTTCGGCGCGCGAGAACTCTTCGAGCGCGCCGTCCCAGAACTCGCGCCCGACGACCGAGGCGCGCTGCAAGACGGTCTTCTCCCACGCGGTCAGCCCGTCGAGACGCGCCTGCAACACGCCCGTCAGCGTCGGCGGCACGCGCACCTCGACCAGACGGCTCGCGTCCACGTGCCAGTGCTCGGCCGCCGGGACGATGACGCGCTGGTCGATGAGCATCTTGATGAGTTCTTCGACGTAGAAGGGGTTGCCCTCTGCCGCGCCGACTATCAGCTCGCGCAGCGCGTGCGGGATGGCGCGCGCGTTGCGCAGGATCTCCTCGACGAGCTGGCGGCTCTCGCGCTTGGTGAGCGGCTGCAAGTTGAGGCGCGCGTGCGCCTGCTGCCCCTCGCCCCACGCCGGCCGCCGCTCCAGAAGTTCCGGGCGCGCGAAGCAGAGGACGAGCAGCGGCGACCCCGCGCACTCTCGCGCGAGGTGGTCAACGAAGTCGAGCGAGCCGTCGTCGGCCCAGTGCAAATCGTCGAGCAGCAGGAGCACCGGGGCGGCGCGCGCGACGCGCTGGAAGAACTCCGCGGCGTAGTGAAAGGCGCGGCCGCGCACCTGCTTCGCGTCCTGAAGGATGCCGGCGAGGTGCGGGCTCGCGGAGAAGTCGAGCCCCGCGAGGTGGCCGACGAAGTGCGCGCGCATACGCCCCTCCGCGCCCTCGCCGAACAGCTCGGACATCCCGCGCTCGAACTTCTCGCGCGCCGCCGGCGGCGGGTCGCTGTCGCCTATGCCGAAGCGAAGGCTGAACACGTCGCGCACGAGCGCAAACGGCAGCCCGCGCGTGCGCTGGCCGGCGCGGCCGTTGAAGACCTGCAACGGCTCGCCCAACAGCTCGACCTCGCTGCTGAACTCGTAAAGCAGCCGCGACTTGCCTAATCCGGCGTCGCCGACGATTGTCAGCGCCTCAAGCTCGCGGTCTTCTAAGACGGTCTGGAGCGCGTCCCTCATCCTCGCAAGCTCCGCCTGCCGGCCGACCATCCGCGTCTCGACGCCCTCGACGCCGCGCGTCTGTAGGCGGAAGGCGCGCGGCTTCTCGCGCTCGACGAGGTAGGTGCGAACCGGCTCGCCGCCGCCGCGCACGTTCGGAAGCTCCAACTCGCGCACGTCGAAGAGGCCGCGCACCTGCCGGTACGTGTCGTGCGAGATGAGGACGCCGCCCGGCGGCGCGGCCTGCCCCAGACGGTTCGCGACGTTGACGGCCGCGCCCGTCGCCGTCAGCCGCGCGTCGCCCCCCGCGCTCAGGAGCACCGCGCCGGTGTTGACGCCGACGCGCATCAGCGGCGTCGGCTCGCCCCCCGGCCCGAACAGCCCGCGCAAGTTTGACGAGACGAACGCCGCCACCTCCCTCTGCATCAGCAGCGCGGCGCGCACCGCGTGCGCCGGGTCGTCCTCGTGCGCGACGCGGTCGCCCCAGAGCGCCATCATCTGGTCGCCCATGTGCCGGTCTACCGTCCCGCCGTGATCCATGACGGCCGCGTCCACGCGGTTCCAAAGCTCGCGCATCGCGTCGCCCACCTCCTCGGCGTCGAGCGCCTCGGCGAGCGCCGTGAAGCCGTAGAGGTCTGCGAAGAGGACTGTGACCTGCTTGAGCTGTTCGGCCGAAGGCTGCGCGCGCATCCGTGCGCCCGCGCGCGCCGCGACGTGTTGCGCGACGGCCGCGCGCGGCTCCACGTGTGCGTCGGGTTCGCCCTCGGCCTTGCGCCTCAGCTCGGCCTCGAACTCAAGCCGCTGTTTGAGTCGGCGCAGGTCGAGCCCCAGATCCTTAGCCGTCTGGTAGCGCTCGTCCCTCTCCTTGGCGAGCGCCTTCGTCACGATGCGCTCAAGCTCGGCGGGCACGCCGTCGGCGCGCTCCGAGAGCGGAGCGGGCTCGCGCGCGAGGACGGCGGCCATCACGTCGCTCGCGGTGGGGCCCGAGAACGGCGGCGCGCCCGACGCCATCTCGTAGAGCACGACCCCCAAACTCCAAACGTCCGTGCGCGCGTCCACTTCGAGCCCGCGCGCCTGCTCGGGGCTCATGTATGCGAACGTGCCCATGATGACGCCGGGGTGCGTGTCCACGAGCGCGCGCGCGAACGAGTCGGGGTCGCCGCCCGCGGGGCCCTGTAGCACGGGCTTCGCCAGCCCGAAGTCGAGAATCTTGACGTAGCCGTCGGGCCTGACCATCAAATTCTCGGGCTTCACGTCGCGGTGGACGACGTGCGCGGCGTGCGCGGCCGCGAGCCCGGCCGCGACCTGCACGCCTATCTCAAGCACGTCGGCGGGCGCGAGCGGCGCGGCGCCGATGTGCTCGCGCAGCGTCACGCCCTCGACGTACTCGGTCGCGATGTAGAGCGCGCCCTCCGGGTCGCCGCCGATGTCGTAGACGGTGAGGATGTTCGGGTGGTTGAGCGCGGAGGCGGCGCGCGCCTCCTGCTCGAAGCGGCGTACGCGCTCGCGGTCGCGCGTGAAAGAGGCGGGGAGGAGTTTGAGTGCGACGTGGCGGCCGAGCCGCGCGTCCTGCGCGAGATAGACCTTGCCCATCCCGCCCTCGCCGAGCGTGCCGCGGACGCGGAACGCGCCGACCTCGCGCCCCGGCTCAAGCTCGGCGCGCCCGCCGTCGAGCAGCGCGGCGGCGACGCGCGCGGGCGACTCGGAAAGGAACTCGCCGTCGCGCTCGTCAGCCGCGAGCAGAGACTCGACCTCCGCGCGCGCGCCGTCGTCGCCCGCGCAGTTGGCGTCGAGGAACGCCCCGCGCTCGGCCCGCTCAAGCTCGGACGCCGCGTGGAACAGCCCCTTGATGCGCTGCCAGCGTTCGGGAGTCATGGGAGAAGTGATGAGCGATGAGTACTGAGTGATGAGTACTGAGGACTGAGTAAAAGCCCGTCCTTCCACTCAGTACTCAGTACTCATCACTCAGTACTTTATTGAGTACTCGGTACTTTTTTACGCGTCGAGTTCTCGACGCAGCCACGCGCGCGCCATCTTCCAGTCGCGCTCGACCGTGGCGTGGCTGACGCGCATGGCCTCGGCCGCCTCCTCGATGGTCAGCCCGCCGAAGAAGCGCAGCTCGACGACGCGCGCCTGCTGCTCGTCGAGCGCGGAGAGGCGCTCCAACGCCTCGTTGACGCGGAGCAGGTCGAGGTCCGGGCTCGCGCCGAAGCCCTCGGCCTCCGTGAGCGAGACGGCGAACTGCTGGCCGCCGCGCTTCTCTGCCTGCACGGCGCGCGCGTGGTCGACGAGGATGCGCCGCATCATCTGCGCGGCGACGCCGACGAACTGCGCGCGGTTGCGCCACTGCGCGCGCCGCTGATCGACCATCAGCATGTACGCCTCGTTGACGAGCGCGGTGGGCTGCAAGGTGTGGCCGGGGCGCTCGCGGCGCAGGTAGCCGCCGGCGAGGCGGCGCAGCTCGTCGTAGACGAGCGGCATCAGCTCGTCTAGCGCGGAGCGGTCGCCGCCGCTCCACCTCTCCAGGAGTTGCGTGACGGCCTGTGGCGTGTGCATCCGTTCTGGCGCTGGACAGACGGCGGGCGCCGCGGGCGGCCCGTCCGACGTTCTGGACTTAAATGCAGTTTGGTACCAACAGCCTTGGGGAGTGGCAGCGCGGATACTAACATTTTTCGCGCCCCGTGTGGGAACGCGACCGCGCCGGCGGCGCGGGAGGTATTTTTCGCCCACGCGCGCGCACTGTTTAAGTTTCGCCCGCAGCCTGTGAGCCTTTCTTCGCCCCGCGTGTGGGAGTTTGCGGCCGGAATACGCGTTTATAAGCAGGAGAAGAATCCGCAAACTCCGTCGTCATTGCTTGAAGTTATAAGCCTCGCGTGGGAGAGTACACGGCAACCCCTGACTCCCTGACGCGTCGGTTAGACAACCGGACAGAGCACACGGCCCCGAGGCCGAACGCCCACTGAACATGTCTCGGACGAGCACGCCCGCAAGGCCCGCCCCGGCCCCGTGGCGGCTCCCCGAGAGGAGAACTCCGAAATGCCTCGACTGCCCCGAACCCAAAGGCGCGCCAAGGGTCTGTTCATCACCGCCGTCTTC
>DASWNR010000534.1:0-5113 GCA_036399155.1 Pyrinomonadaceae bacterium | reverse complement strand
CTCGCGGCGGGGCGCCGGGATGGCCCCGTCGGGTGAGCCGCCGCTCTTCGCACGCCTAACCCAGTTGGTCAACGTCTTGGGCGAGAGCGAGAGGCGGCGCGACGCCTCGGCGATGCCGAGGCGCTCGCGGGTGACCATCTCGACCGCTTGCTGACGCAACTCACTGGTGTAAACCTGGCGGGGTAGTTTCTCCATCATGGACACCTCCAATCGTCATGCTAAAAGCCGTGGTTGATGGCGTCCACTTTTTCTAGCCTACCTCACTGCCACGCAGTGCCCGCAGTCGAACGCCGAGTCGACCCGCCAGCTCGACATGACCAACTCACTGCACAACACACAACTCGTCGGGGCCAGCCCCGCCCCGCCCGGCGATCCGCAGATCAACAAGTACGACCCCGTCACGCCCATCTTCACCGCGGCCGCGGGCGTGCCCGTGCGTTTCCGCGTCCTGCACTCGGGCGGCCACGCGCGCAACAGCACGTTCATGCTTCACGGTCATGTGTGGCAGGAGATGCCGTACCAGACGGTCCCGTCCGAGGGCATGACCGGCCAGCCGGATGAGCCGGCGTCGAATGTCATCGGGCGTAACGACACCTCGCCGTGGCACGGCGCGCAGTGGGGGCACGGCCCTTCGAATCACTTCGACGTGGTGCTGTCGGGCGCGGGCGGCCGGTTCCTCGTGCCCGGCGACTACCTCTACCGCACCTTCCAGTCGTTCCAGTTCGACGGCGGGATGTGGGGAATTTTCCGCGTCGGGCCTGCTCTGAGAGGCGGCCAGCCGCTACGGTAACGCAGACGGCGCGGCGGCTCGCCCCGCCGCGCCGTCTCTAACAACCCTGCCGCCTCCGGCCTCTCGAACGAGGTCTTCTCGATGAATGCATTTTGTCCCTCGCCTTGCCGCGCGGTCGCTTTCGCGGCGTCACCCCGCGCCCCGCTCGCACGCCTCACACTGATGGCGGCGCTCACGCTCGCGAATTTGCCCGCAGCCCCTGTGCGCGCACAGGGTCAGGCCGGAGCGCGGCCGACCGTCACGGCCGTCACGCCGAAGCCGGCGCCGGTGCCGCAGAGGGTCGTGCATCAGGGCGTGGCAATCGAGCTGACAGTCGAGTCGGCCACGGCCGCAACGGCGACTTCGGCCGCGGCGGCTTCAGCGGGCGCGGTCAAGGAAGGCGGCGAGGCGATTATCAGCTTCAAGATCGCGGACGTAGCGACGGGCCAGCCTCTGAGTTCGCTCAGTCCCGCAGCCTGGATCGACCGGCGCGACGATTCGTCCGCGGGCGCCGCCGCGGAAGCGGCCACGGCCGCCTGCCGTGGTAAGGTTCAGTCATTTCTCCAGTCGAGCCTTTCGGCGCGGCCCGATGTTGACCTTAACACCTACTACATCCTCGCGCTCAACCAGGAGCCGAACATCTCCGTCATCGACGCGCAACTCGGCCTCGGCACGACTAAGCTCCTCACGCTCGTGCCGCTCAAGAGTCCGGGCGCCGACTGGGTGTTGACGGCGGATCAGCGACGGCTCTTCGTCTCGATGCCGCTCGTCAACCAGGTGGCCGCCGTCGACACGTCTACGTGGAAGGTCATCGGTAACATCGCCACGGGCGCGCGGCCCGGCCGCGTGCGCCTTCAGCCCGACGGCAAGTACCTGTGGGCCGCCCACCACGGGATGACCGCCGCGCACGCGAGCGGCGTAACGGTTATAGACACGGAGTCCCTTAAGGTCGCTGCGCAGATCGAGGCCGGCGCAGGCGCGCACGATCTGGCGATCAGCGCCGACAACCGGTGGGTTTTTGTCACCAGCCGCGCGGCAGGCTCGGTCACGGTCATTGACGCGGCGCGGCTCTCAAAATCGCACGACATCAAGGCGGGTGCCGCTCCCGCGTCCGTGTCCTACTCGCAGGCCGCGCGCGCGGCCTACGTGGCCGACGAGGCGGACGGCTCTGTTACGGCGATCGATCCGGCGCGCCCGGAACCGGCCGCGCGCATTCAGACGAAGCCGGGCATTGTCTCCGTGCGGTTCGCACCCGACGGGCGGCACGGCTTCGCGGTCAACCGCAAAGAATCCGCCGTCCACATCTTCGACGCCGCGACGAACAGGCTGCTGCACACGGTGCCCGTCGCTCAGTCGCCCGATCAGGTGGAGTTTACGAAGCAGTTCGCCTACATCCGCTCGCTCGGCAGCGAGCAGGTCACGATGATCCGGCTCGCGGAAATCGGGAAGCCCTCCATTGAGCGAGCCGTCACGAAGTTCCCCGGCGGGCAGACCGCCCCCGGCAAGTCGCCATACGCCGAGAGCATTGCCCCGGCCCTGGCGAACGCGGCCGAGGAGGGAGCGATGCTCGTCGCCAACCCGGCCGACCAGATGATCTACTACTACTCGGAAGGCATGGCCGCGCCGATGGGGAGCTTCCGCAACTACCGGCGGCAGCCCGTCGCGCTCCAGGTCTGGGATGCCTCGTTGCGCGAGGTCGCGCCGGGCGTCTATCGCACGCGCGCGCGCCTGACGGGCGCGGGCACCTACGATGTGGCCTTCCTGCTTGACTCGCCGCGCTTCGTCCACTGCTTCGATCTCGCGGTGGCCCCCGACCCCGCGCTGGCGAAGCAGCGGCGACTGCCGATCAAGGTCGAACCGCTTTGGAAGGACGACAGACTCGTGGCCGGCAAGCCCGCGCGACTGCGCTTCAGGGTGACGGACATGGAGACGGGCAAGACGAAGGCCGATCTCAAAGACCTAGGAGTGCTCGCCTTCCTCTCCCCGGGCGTCTGGCAGCAGAGGGACTGGGCCACCCATGTCGGCGAGGGCGTTTACGAAATCACGTTCACGCCGCCGAGCGTGGGCGTCTATTACATCTTCTTCCAGTGCCCCTCGCTCGGCGTCCAGTTACGCCAACTGCCGCACCTGATCCTGACTACAGAACCCCGGCCCGCGAAGCCGGCCGAAGGCGCACGACCTTGAGCGTTTTGACAAACCGACCATACCGAAAGGGAAGAAGCTGCGCGGCTTGGGGAGCGGCCGAGGTTCAAGGGCGTCGAGCTGGTCTTGAACGGCAAGTATCGGGCGACGAGCGGCACGAAATTATGAAAGCCCGGCGGATCCTCCCCCACGCGTTCGCGTCCATTGCGGCCGTGTGCGCGCTCGCGTTCTCGCTGCCGTTCGCTGGCGCGGCCGCCCGGCACTTAACGGAATCCGCCCGGCGACCGCAGCCCCCGCCACGATCGCACGCGGCGCGGCAGCAGCGCCTGTCGCCACTCACGGAGCAGGAGAGGCGCGGCAAATCAATCTACACACACGGCGAGAGCCCGGATGGCCCGGAGGTGACAGCCGTGTTGGGCGAGATAGACGTGCCCGCCACGACGCTCTCCTGCTCAGGCTGCCACGGACCGCGGGGCGAGGGCAGGACCGAGGGCGGCGTCACCGCGGGCGCACTCACCTGGTCGCACCTCACGAAGTCTTACGGCCACACTCACCCCACGGGTCGCAAGCACGGTCCGTTCAACGAGTCGTCCTTCGCACTCTCAATCATGTCGGGCATCGACCCGGCGGGCAATCAACTGTTCGTCGCGATGCCGCGCTACCGCATGACGGCCGCGCAGGTAACTGACCTCGTCGCCTACCTCAAGCGTATTGAGGACGACCGCGATCCGAGTCTCACGGAGACTTCAATCACGGTCGGCATCATCACGCCCGAGCGCGGCCCGTTCGCCGACACCGGCGCGGCCCTGCGCGCTATGACGGCGGCCTACTTCGCAGACCTCAACAAGCGCGGCGGCCTCTACAACAGGCGAATAGAATTAAAAGTCGCGGAGACCGGCGAGAGACCCCCGGACACCGCTGCCGGACTCGAACGCCTGATCGACGAAGACCAGGTCTTCGCGCTCGTCAACGCCTTTACGGCCGGCGCGGACAGAGAGGCGGTCGCGGTTGTCTCGCGCCGGGGCGTCCCACTTGTCGGTGCGCAAACTTTGCTTACGCAGACCGGCACCCCGCCCGACCGTCATGTCTTCTTCCTGCTGCCCGGCGTCGAGGTGCAGTCGCGCGCCCTCGCAAACTTCGCCGCGCGCAGGCTGCCGGACAAAGAGGCCGCGACGGCCATCATCTACCAGCGCGGCGAACTGGCCGAGACGGCCGCCCGCGCCTTCTCCGAACAGATGCGGCGCGCGGGGCGTAGCGCGCCGGCCGTCGTCGCTTACGAGCGAGGCAAGTTCGACGCGGCGGCGACCGCGGCCGAGCTGAAACGCGCCGGCTCGCAGGCCGTCCTTTTCATCGGCGGGGGCGAAGAGACAAAGTTTCTGGCAGAGGCGGAAAAACTCCGCTGGTTCCCACACGTCTTATTGCTCGGCGTAATGGCGAGCAGAGAGGTGCCCGCCGCCTCCACGGACTTCAAAGACAAAATCTTCCTGTCGTTCCCGACCGTACCGGCGGATATCACACCGGAGGCCATGAGCCTTTACCGCGCACTCGCTCGGGAGTACTCGCTGACCGACAAGCATGTGGCGGCGCAACTCTCAGCCCTCGCCGCCGCGCAGGCGCTCGCCGAAGGGCTGAAGCGCGCGGGCCAGAACCTTTCGCGCGAGCGGCTGATCATGGCGCTCGAAGGGCTTTATGAGTTCAAGACGGGCCTCGCCCCGCCTCTCACCTTCGGGCCGAACCGCCGCGTCGGCGCGCACGGAGCACATGTCATTGCCGTGGACGTTGAGCGCGGAGAATACGTCCCTTCAGCCGGCTGGGTGAGCGCCGAGGCGGAGGTGGCCGGCAAGCCCTGATCAGGACTCAACCGGGTTGACCGCGACAAGTAGCTCACCGGTTACAGCTGCGGCCCCAGAGGCAAAGCAAGATTCGCCGCGGTGTCCCCGCCCAAGGCGAGGTGGACCCCAGCCGCCCGGGTAGCGGTTCTCGCAGGGCTGTTCGGAGTTGCCGCCTGAGGAAAGTCGGTTGTAACTTTCTGCGCTCTAAAATAATTCTCGCAACACTGCCTGACCTCCTCCCCTAAAAGAGGTGCAGCGATAATGAGAGTTCTCTCGTAAACTAACCGACGAGGAGAACCCATCATGCGCAAGCCCAGGTTCAGCGAAGAGCAGATTATTAACATCCTCAAGGGCGTCGAAGCCGGCCAGA
>DASWNR010000533.1:0-27153 GCA_036399155.1 Pyrinomonadaceae bacterium | reverse complement strand
GTCGGCTGGTTCGTCACGGCACTCGTCGCGTGCGCCCTGCTCGGCGCGCGCGGCCGGCGGAACTTCTGGGCGGCCTTCGTCGGCGTGGCCATCGTCCTCTTCTTCGCGCTGTGCGCGCTCTCCTACTCGCTCTTCGCGGTCGCGCTCGTCGGCTTCGCGCTCTGCGCCGCGCGGCTCGCCCCCCGCTCATCGCGGCGCGGCGTGCGGCCGACGTTGACAGGCGCCTGGAATAGCGGTATACCGCCCGTGTATCTCGACCCCGGCCGCCGGCGCGACTCTCCCCTCCCGCACGAACGGCAGGCAGGCAATCAGAAGCACACGTGCCGACCTTAATCCCCGTCCGCAGGAACCAGGAGACGCGAAATGAACCCCCGCAAGATTAACCACGCCCGTTTACGCCCGACTTTGGAAGGTGCGGCGCGCGCCTGCGCGTTGTTGCTGGCCGCGCTCTGCGCCCCGGTCACGGCCGCCGCGCAGACGAGAGAGTTCGTCGAATTGGTGAGCATAAATTCGGCGGGCATAGGCCCCGGCAACAACACCTCCACGGCGCCGCGTTCGAGCGACGGCGGGCGCTTCGTCGTCTTCGAGAGCGTCGCGAGCGACCTCGTCACCAACGACGCCAACGGCGCGTCAGACATCTTCGTGCGCGACCGACAGACGGGCGTTACCTTGCTCGTCAGCGTCAACGCGGCCGGCACCGCGAGCGGCGACGGCGAGTCGCTCCGACCCTCCGTCACGCCGGACGGGCGTTACGTCCTCTTCCTCAGCAGGGCCAGGAACCTCGTCTCCGCCGCGGTGACGGGCGGCACGCACCTCTACCTCCGCGACCTCGTCGCGCAGACGACGACGTTTGTCGACGTGGACAGCACCGGCGCCATCAACCCCAACCTCTCCACCTTCGAGGGGGTAATCACGCCCGACGGGCGGTTCGCCGCCTACACCGGCCAGAACAGCATCTACTGGCGCGACCTCCAGACGAACACGGTCAAATTCTTAGACTCCGGCCCCTGCGGCTCGTCCAACTGCTTCTCGGCGGTGCCGAGCATCACCCCGGACGGCCGCTACGTCGCCTTCGTCAGCAACCGCGCCCTCGTCCCCAACGACACCAACGGCCCCACCGGCGTGGACGTCTACCGCTACGACACGCAGACCGACACCACCACGCTCGTCTCGGTGAACAAAGACGGGATTGCCCCCATGACCTCGACCCGCTCTTCGTCCTTCCCGGCGATGAGTGATGACGGGCAGGTCATCGCATTCCAGAGTATGGCCTTCGACATCATCCCCGCCGACGACCCCAGCGGCAGTTTCACCAACCGGTCGATCTACGCGCGCAACCTGACGACCGGCACGACCACGCTCGTCAGCCAGAGGCAGGTCCGGCAGGGGACGCTGCCGTCCATCCCGGACGCCTCGCAGCCGCGCATCAGCTCCGACGGCCGCTACGTCTTCTACCTGCGCGTCGAGAACTTCGTCACCGGCCTCGCCTCCTCGGGCTTCCGCGACCGCATCTTCCGCCGCGACCTCCAGACGGGCGACCTGCTGGAACTGCCCTTCGTCGCCACCGGCGTCTGCGACGAGGGCTTCGACTGCCGCAGCATCGTGGAGTCGTTCGTCACGAGCCGCGACGGCCGCTACGTCGCCTACCGGCAGTTCGAGCGCTGGCGCGTTAACTCCGAGCCCTCCTCCACCGCCATCGTCGTCCGCGACATGGTCGGCGGCGGGACCGAAATCGTCAACGGCTTTCCCACTAACCCCGGCGAGTCCACCGCCATCGATGTCCAGTTAATCCTCACGCCCGGCAACGTCACCAACGACGGCAAGCTGGCATTCTCTTCCGGCGTCAGCCACGCGCCCCACGACACCAACGGGCTGGAGGACGTCTACCTCTTAACGCCGCCCCCGGAGAACCGCCTTACCTTCAACAGGTCGAGCTACTTCGCCTTTGAGTCCAACCCCCTCGTCACCTTCGGAGGCGCGCGCGTGCGCCGCGCGGGTTACCTCGTTGACTCGACCGTGACCGTCAGGTTCGAGACTTCGGGCGGCACGGCGACCGCCGGCACGGACTACGTCCCGCGCTCCGAGACGCTCACCTTCGCGCCCGGCGAGACCGAGAAGACGTTCAACATACAGCTCATCAACGACGAGGTCATCGACCCCGACGAGACCGTTACGCTGGCGCTCCGAGAGCCGACGGGCAACGCCGTCCTCGGCACGCCGCGCGTCGCGACGCTCTCCATCGAGGACGACGACCCGCACCGCTTCCATTTCAGCGACCCCGTCTACGAAGTCTCGGAGGACGTACTCAGCCTCGTCGTCACCGTGTACCGGACGGGAGCGCCGACGGTGCCGGTCAGCGTCGGCTACTCCACCTCGGACGGCACGGCGAGCGAACGCTCCGACTACGTCACGGCGCGCGGCCGGCTCACCTTCGCCCCCGGCGAGTCGCAGAAGAGCTTCCGCCTCCTCATCGTCGACGACGTGTTCGTCGAGGGCGAAGAGACCGTCAACCTCACGCTCCTCGACCCGAAGGGCGGGGTCGTCACCAACGGCGGCGTCGACAGCCCGGCCGTGGTGCGGATTACTTCTGAAGACGCGGACGCGCCCACGTCGAACCCCATCGACGCGTCCGAGTTCTTCGTCCGCCAGCACTACTTCGACTTCCTCAACCGGCTCCCGGACGCCAACGGCCTCCCGTTCTGGAACAACGAGATAGAGTCGTGCGGCTTCAACGCCCAGTGCCGCGAGGTCAGGCGGATCAACGTCTCGGCCGCCTTCTTCCTCTCCATCGAGTTCCAGACGACCGGCTACCTCGCCTACCTGACGAACAAGACGGCCTTCGGCTCGCGCCCGCTCTACGCGCAGTTCATGTACGACGTGCAGACGTTGCAGCGCGGCTTCGTCTTCGGCGAGGACGGCGCGGCCGCGAGGCTCGAAGCGAACAAGCGCGCCTACTTCGACGAGTTCGTGACACGCCCCGCGTTCGTCACGAAGTTCGGCGGCATGAGCAACGCCGAATACGTCAGCGCGCTGCTCAACGAAGCCGGCCTTGCGCCGACGGTCGGCAACCTCTTCGTCTCGCGGCTCGACGCCGCGCAGGTCGTCCCGCAGTCCGGGTCGGGCGCGACCGGCGTCGTCATCCTCCGGCGCGACCACACCGGCAACGGCCCCGCCGCGAACGTCTCGCTGGCTCTTCGGAACTTGACGGGCCCGCCCACGGCCGTACACATCCACGGCCCGGCCGCGCCCGGCGCGAACGCGCCGTCAATCATCGCGCTCCCCTCGGGCGAGTTCGCGGACTTCCGGCTCGACCTGACCGCCGAGCAGATAAATCAGCTCAACAACGGACAGCTCTACATCGACGTGCACACCGAGAGCTTCCCCGACGGCGAGATTCGCGCGCGGCTCGGGCACACGCTCTTCCGGGGGGACGTGCTGACCTCGGCGCTCGACAACCAGATTCTCACGCGCGCGCAGGTGCTCCGCGCCGTCGCCGAGTTTGACGAGCTGAAGGCCGCCGAGTTCAACCGCGCCTTCGTGCTGATGCAGTACTTCGGCTACCTGCGGCGCGACCCCGACGAGGACGGCTACAACTTCTGGCTGGGCAAGCTCAATGAGTTCAACGGCGATTACATCCGCGCCGAGATGGTCAAGGCGTTCATCACTTCGACCGAATACCGCCAGAGGTTCGGGCCGTGAAGTCTCAAAAAGTCCCGTGTGCGCGGCGGCGTACCGACGAGGCGTCCGCCGCGCACCGGGTGCGGAGTTTTCGTGTCACCTTCTTGAAAATTTCGGCAAGCGACGCGTGCAGAGTGTCGCCTGAGCGTCCGCATCCGTACGCCGACGTCCGCCCAAAGCGTGGGACAATTCACTTGCTCGAAAGATTGACGGTTACGAGGGGGCAATTCTCTCATGCAGGTTCTCGAAAGGCCGGCGCGTGTCGCGGACACGGAAGCAAACGCGACCGACTACGCCGCCGCCGAGCAGCAGTTCGCCGGCCTGTTAAATCTCGAACGCCTCGACGAGCGCGTGGCCGCGCGCCCCTCGCTCGCCGCCGAGTTCGAGGCCGCGCTGCTCCGCGCGATAGAAGACGCGTACGGGCCCGGGCCCGCGGCCGGCGCCGACGCCGCGCGCCTCTTCACGCAGCGCACACTCTACCGCGTCAACCGCCTCAAACTTTTCTGGTACGACGACCTCCGCGCTTACGACAACGAGCGCTCGGGCTACCTGCGCGGCGTGCGCGACCGCATAGAGGCGGCGTGGCAGGCGTCGGAGATGAAGCAACTCGCGGCGGCGACGCTCCGCCGCGAGCGCGACGTGGCGGGGGCGCTCAGGCGACGCGCGGCGGAGGACGTTGCGCCTCGGCCTTCGGCGGACGGCCTCTACTTCCGCGAGCGCGTGACCGAAGCGGGCTACCGGCGCCTGTTGGCCATCGCGTCGCTCGACGGGCTGGTCGAGGCGAGCCAGCTCTCGCGCACGCTCGGCGGCGCGTCGAACAAGGTTCACGAGGTTCTGACGCGGCTGCTCGTCGAGGAGTACGGGGGCGGCCGTCTCGCGCGCAAGCACTCTTCGTTCTTCATCAGGATGCTCGAAGAGTTCGGGATGAGCACAGAGCCCGAGTTCTACTTCGACGCGGTGCCGTGGGAGACGCTCGCCGCCATCAACCACAGCTTCCTGCTCTCCGAGCGCAAGCGACACTTCCTGCGCTACGTCGGCGGCCTGCTCTACACCGAAGTCTCGGTGCCCGCCGGCTTCGAGAACTACCGCGCGGCGGCCGAGCGGCTCGGGCTCTCGCCGGAGGCGCGCGGCTACTGGGAGCTGCACATCAAGGAGGACGAGCGGCACGGGCGCTGGATGCTTGAGGACGTGGCGCTGCCGCTTGGGGATATGTACCCGAGCGACGCGTGGGAGCTGCTGCTCGGCTACGACCAGCAGAAGCTTTTGAGCGACCGCGCCGGGGCGGCCGTCGCACGCGCCGCGCGCGAGGCGGACGCCGAGGCGGCCGGGGGTGAGAAGTCTTCGGGGGCCGCCGCGTGAGCGAAGAGTTCTGCTGCACATACCTTCTGCCCATCCGGCGCGTGCGCGCGGACGCGGCCGAGGCGGAGATGTTCGCGCGCTACTTTCGCAGGCTCGCCGGGGCGGGCTGCGAAGTCATCGTCGTTGACGGCTCGCCTCCCGAGGTCTTCGACGCGCACGCCCGCGCTTGGGGGGGTGTCTCCAGACACGTCCCCGTCAACCCGCGTTACAAGTACCTCAACGGCAAGGTCAACGGCGTCCACACGGGCGTCGATCTGGCGAGCCACGAGCGCATCGTGCTCGCGGACGACGACATACGCTACACGTCCGACGACATCGCGCGCGCGTGCGCGCTGCTCGAACGGCACGAGATGGTGAGGCCGCAGAACTACCTCGCGCCGCTCCCGTGGTGGGCGCGGACGGAGTCGGCACGGATGCTCGTCAACCGCGGTGCCCTGCGCGCGGGCGACTACCCGGGCACCTGCGCCTTCCGCCGCTCCACCTGCCTGCGCGTCGGCCACTACGACGGCGACGTGCTCTTCGACAACGAGGAGATCGTCCGACACTTCGCGCTGAAGGGAGCCGACGTGCTGTGCGCCACCGACTTCTTCGTCCTCAAGCGACCGCCGACGTTCGACAAGTGGCTTGAGCAGCGCCCGCGACAGGCTTACGAAGACTTCGTGATGCGTGCCAAGACCCTGCTGTTCGCCTCGCTCGTCCCGGCGGCGCTCGCGCTCGCGCTGTTCGCGGGCGGGTCGGCGCTCCTCGCCTTCGCCGCCGTCATCACGCTCGCCTCTTTGCTCGTCGCGCTGCGCGGGCTCTTGCGCGACCGCGCCTACGGGTTCTTCCCCGCGTGGACGGTGCTCTACGCGCCGCTGTGGGTTTTGGAGCGCGCCCTGAGCGTCTACTGGGCCTTCTACTGGCGCGTGCGTTACGGCGGCTACCCGTTCGGCTCGGCGCTGCTCTCGAAGGGGACGGGGCGCGCGTGGGCGGCCGGCGGGCGTGCGGAGAGCCGCGCGGCCGCGTCTCGCGCGGGTGCGCGTTGAAAGAGTTCGACGAAAAGGCGTCTGACGAGAGCGGCGCGGACGGCCGTCTCGGCGACGTGCCGGCCGAGGAGTTTCGCGCGGCGCTGCACCGCGCCGCCGACTGGGTCGCGGACTACCGCGAGCGCATCGAGGGGCGGCGCGTCTCGCCCCGCACAGAGCCCGGCGAGGTGGCCGCGCTCCTGCCGCACGCGATGCCCGAGTCGCCCTCGCCGCTCTCCGAACTCTTCGACGAGTTAGACCGCGTCGTCCTCCCGCACGTCGTCAACTGGGGGCACCCTTCCTTCCTCGGCTACTTCGGCTCCACGACAACCGCGCCCGGCATCCTCGGCGAGTTTATCGCCGCCGCGCTCAACGTGAGCGCGATGACGTGGCGCACGTCGCCCGCCGCGACCGAGCTTGAAGGTGTCGTCCTCGGGTGGATGAGGCGCGCGCTCGGGATGCCGGAAGAGTTCACGGGCGTCGTCTACGACACGGCCTCGGTGGCGCTTTTGCACGCGCTGGCGGCGGCGCGCGAGGGGCTCGGGCTCGACGTTCGGCGGCGCGGGCTCGCGGGGCGCGGCGACGTGCCGACCCTGCGCGTCTACGCCTCCGAGCAGGCGCACTCGTCAATCGAGAAGGCGGCCATCACGCTCGGGCTCGGAGAGGAGAACGTGCGGCGCGTGGCGACCGACGAGCGCTTCCGCATGGACGCCCGCGCGCTGAAGCGTGCGATTGAAGAAGACCTGAGCGCGGGCGCGTTGCCGCTGGCGGTCGTCGCCACGACGGGGACGACTTCGGCCGCGGCGTGCGACCCCGTCGAGGAGATAGCCGAACTCTGCCGCGAGCACGGCGTCTGGCTCCACGTAGACGCGGCGTACGGCGGCGCGCTGGCGATGCTCGCCGAGTACGGGCACGTCTCGCGCGCGCTGGCGGCGGCCGACTCGCTCGTCGTCAACCCGCACAAGTGGCTCTTCGTCCCGCTCGACTTCAGCGCGCTCTACACGCGCCGGCCCGAACTCCTGCGGCAGACCTTCTCGCTCGTGCCCGAGTACCTGCGCGGCGACGCCGAGCGCGGCGAGGTCAACTACATGGACTACGGCGTCCAGCTCGGCCGCCGCTTCCGCGCGCTCAAAGCGTGGGCCGTCTTCAAGACCTTCGGCCGCGCCGGGCTTGAGTCGCGCATACGCGAGCACCTGCGGCTCGCGCGCCACTTCGCGCGCGGCATCGACGGGCTGGAAGGCTTCGAGCTGGCCGCGCCGCAGGAGATGGCCGTCGTCTGCTTCCGCGCGCTGCCCCAGCGGGGCCCGGACGCCGGCGAACGGGACGCGCGCACGGACGAACTCAACCGCGCGCTGGTCGAGGCCGTCAACGCGACCGGCCGCGCCTACCTGACACACACGACCCTGCGCGGGCGCGTCGCGGCGCGCGTCGCCGTCGGCAACGTCTTAACCGAGGAGCGCCACCTCGACGCACTCCTCGCGCTGCTCCGTGAAGAGGCGGCGCGTCTGGCCGGCGGCTTCAACGTTGGGCGCGCTCGGTGAGCATCCGCCGCTCGACGTTCTCGACGTCGGCGAGTTTTTCGAGAGCTTCGATGTCTGAGAGCGACCGCGCAACGTCGCCGCCGGCGGAACGCACCCAGGCCGCGCAAGCCGCGAAGGGCACGTGGACGCTCACGGTCGAGGACAAGGCCGAACAGGACACCGGACGTGTTCGCAGCTTCGCGCTCGAACTGCACTTCTAAAACACGGTGCGGCCGCCCGCCTTCGTCTTCAGGGGGCGACGCGGTAAAGATAGATGGAGTTGCCGAAGACGGCCTCGGGCGCGCGCCGCCGGTACTCAAGCACCCTCAACCTCTGCGGCACGGGCACGGCGAGCAGCGTAGCGCCGTTGAGGTAGCTCGCGCCGACCGCCACGTAACGCGTCTCGGGCTGCGACCCCTCGGCCGAGACGAGGTTGACGTACTCGACGCCGTAGTGGTCGAGCGTCCTCACGTACTCGACGCCGTAGTCGTTGAACGTGATGCCGTCGAGCAGCGCCGCGCGCACCCTCGTCTCGCCGCGCCCGCGCAGGTAGAGCGCGAGGGCGCGCGCGTCGTCGCCCCACTCGACGTTCGAGTCGGTCAGGTAATACCAGTGCGGCCGGCGCCACGCCAGTTGGTTCATGTAGGGCACGTAGTCGGGGAAAGCCCGCGCCGCCTCGAAGCCGACCCAGCACATCAGCACGACGACGAGCGTCAGGAGCCTGCGCCGACCCTGACCCGCGCGCAGCATGCGGTCGAGGAGTGCGCCGCCGAGGATGAAGAGGAAGGGGAAGACGGGGAGGAAGTGCCTGACGCCGATGTTGATTCGGCTCGACGCGGCGAGCAGCGCGTAGAGGGCGAGCGGCGCGAGCAGTGTGAGCATCCGCCACTCGCGTTTTTTGAACAGCCTGCGCGTCGCCCAGACGAGCGCGGCCACGGCCGTCATGAAGAACGGCAGCGTCGTCTTCAACGCGAAGGCCACGGGGAAGTAGAGCCACCAGCCCTGATAACCGTAGCGCCCGAAGACCGAGGCGAGGTGCCCTTCGCGGTTGTGAATCGCGACCTGGTAGACGCCGAACAGGTATTTCGTCGGGACGAGCGCCGAGAGCGCACGCATGGCGGCGACCACCTCGCCGGCGGACTCGGGCGTGTGCCGCGCGACGTAAGCGAGGTCGCCTTCGAGCAGAGTCCGTCCGTGAAAGTAGTAGACGGCGTTGACGGCGAAGAGGGCGACGAGCGCGGCGGCGGCCGCGTGGAGCGCGGCACGCCCGCGCCGGCACCCGCGCCGCGGCGCTAAGACGACGAACGCCACGGCGCAGACCGCGAAGACGGGCGCGACGACGACGAGCGAGAACTTGGTGACGAGCGCGAGCCCGAGCGCGGCCCCCAGCCCGAGCGCGCGTCGCGCCGAAGGCTTCCGCGCGTACGCGTGGAGCGTGTAGAAGAAGAGCAGGTACGAGAAGGCCGCCGGCACGTCCGTCTGAATCACGCGGCCGTGTGCGAGGACGGTCGGCTCGAAGCCGTAGAGAGCAACGGCGAACAGCGCCGCGCGCGCGCCGAAGAGTTGCCGCGCGTAGACGAAGACGAGCCACCCGAGCGCGAGCGTCAACAAGATCATCGGCACGCGCGGCCAGAACGAGATGGTCTCGAAGCGAGAGGTGTTGGCGCGCCAGAAGAGCGCGAGCGTCTCCTCCGTCCGCCGTCTCGGTTCCGCCGCCGCCGCGTAGCTCGGCCTCGGGGCTTCGGGCCGGACGGCGAGCAGCGGCAGCGCGGCGAACATCTTGACGAGCGGGGGGTGCTCGGTGTTGAGGTGAAAGTCTCCGGCCGTCAGGTGATAGTAGCCCGCGGGGATGTGGTAGAACTCGTCGGCCGTGAGCCCCTTGCGGCTGATGACGGCGAGCAGGTTGGCCGCCATCAAGAGCAGCAGGCAGACGCAGAGCGCCTCGGCCCGACGCGCGGCGACGGCACGCCACGCCGCCGCCGGAAAATTTTGAATCGCGTTCATTCGCTTCAGCCGGCTTCCCGCCCGATGATACAACGGCCCCCGCGCCGCGCGTCCGAACCGTTGGCCATCTTACCCGCCCTCCAACACCCGCGAATCCCGAGTCGCGCGACTTTTATCGACTATATCCGCCCGGGGGACTGAACTCAGGCAACCGGGGCGGTGACCGGGCCATCTCACTTCGCTTCTCTTTCCGCGCTACATAGCGCCTCCCCAACACATACGTCACCCCGGACTGTCCGCGATTTGCTTCGCGTGCGGACTTCGCGGGCGACGTGTCCCCGACCGTGTATTTCTGAGCATCCCCGACGCACTGTTTTGGCGGTGAGTTGTTTTTTCTAAACAGGGACGGCGGACTGCGCGCGGTTCATGGCCCGCGTCGCACAGAAGCCGCCTTCACCTCAGATTTTTTCCATCGGAGTAAAGAGTTTTTATGCCCCGCCCCTCGCTTCGCCCGTCCGCCTCGCGGACAAAGACGGCCGGACTTCGTCCCGTCGCCTTCGCCCTCGCTGCCCTCGCTCTGCTGGCGTTCGCCGGCTTCGCATCCGGCCTCGCCTCTTTCACCTCGCACGCGGCCGGCGGCGCGCGCGCCAACTCGCGCACGCTCTCGCTCGATGAGCGCGTCGCGCACCAGCGCGCCGTGGACGAGGTCTACTGGCGGCGCACTATCTGGCCGGCGGAGAACGGACGGCCGAAGCCGACACTCGACGAGGTGATGCCTCTTGAGGCGACGCGCGCGAAGGTCGAGGACACGCTGCGCAAATCCGGGGCGCTGGCCCGGCACTGGGGCCGCCCCGTCACGCCCGAACAGCTTCAGGCCGAGATGACCCGCATGGCGCGCGAGACGCGCCAGCCCGAAACGCTGCGCGAGCTGTTCGCGGCGCTCGGCGACGACCCCTTCGTCATCGCCGAAGTGCTGGCGCGACCCGCGCTTGTGGACAGGCTCGCGCGCGGCTCCTTCGACGCCGACGCGATGGCCGACGCGGCCGACACCCCGAAGGCTGGCGCGGCCGAAACGGCCTCTTTCGACTCCTGGTGGGAAGGCACGAGCCAGCAGTTCGCGGCCGAGCACGCGGCCGGGGAGAGCTTCGACTTCAAATTCGCGGAGATCGACGCCGCGCGGGCGGACGACACATGGTCGCCGACGCAGGCGCTCCCCGTCGCCACGGGCACGGCCGTCTGGACCGGCGCCGAGGTCATCATCTGGGGCGGCACGACCCAGTACGGCGGGCGCACCAACTCCGGCTCGCGCTACAACCCCGCGACCGACACGTGGGCTTCGACCTCGACCGTCGGCGCGCCGCGCGAGCGCTCGGGGCACGCGGCCTACTGGACGGGCACGGAGATGCTCATCTGGGGCGGCCTCGTCGGCGTCAACTGCGGCGGTGACGGCCCATGCAGGTATGACTACACCAACACCGGCGGGCGCTACAACCCGCTGACCGACACGTGGACGCCGACCTCGCTCAGCGGCGCACCCGCCACCTCCAACGCCCTCACGGTCTGGACGGGCTCGAAGATGATCGTCCTCGGCAGCTTGGCCGGCAACGTCTACGACCCTTCGTCCGACACGTGGAAACTGACCCCGCGCTCCGGCACGCCCGGCTTCGTAGGCAACAGGGCGGTCTGGACGGGCACGGAGATTTTCACGTGGGGCGGCATCAACAACGACACGGGCATGAGGGGCGGCCTCTTCAACCCCGAGACCGGCACGTGGCGCCAGCCCAACAACTTCAACGCGCCCTCGGAGCGCAACAACTTCTCGATGGTCTGGACTGGCAGGGAGGCCGTCGTCTGGGGCGGCTTCGAGGGCAACAACGTCACGCTCAACACGGGCGGCCGCTACAACCCTGCGACCGACACGTGGACGCCGACCTCGACGGCAGGCGCGCCGGCCGCTCGCTACGGCCACGTGGCCGTCTGGACGGGCTCCGAGATGGTCGTCCACGGCGGCGACCTGCGCACCTCGGGCCAGTTGGAGCCCACCAACACGGGCGCTCGCTATAACCCCGCCGACGACACCTGGGCACCTCTCCCGACGGCCGGGTCGCCCGTCAAGTTCCAGCACGTCGCCGTGTGGACGGGCACGGAGGTGTTCGTCTGGGGCGGCAGCACCGGCAGCGGCTCCTTCCAGAAGGAGGGTGCGCGCTTCAACCCCTCGAATGACACCTGGACGCCCGTCAACAACAACGACTCGCCGCTCTACCTCGACCGCGGCGTGTGGACGGGCGCGGAGATGCTCGTCTGGGGTCAGAACACACTCTGCAACTGTTTCACCAGCGTGGGCGGGCGCTACGACCCCGCGACCAACGTCTGGCGGCCGATGAACCTAGCGGGCGCGCCCGTGGCCGGAACCAGGGGCCACGGCACCAACGCCCTCTGGACGGGCAAGGAGATGCTCGTCTGGGGCGGCGGCCGGGGCCGCTACAACCCCCTGACGGACAGTTGGGCGGCCATCTCGACGGCGGGCGCGCCAACGGAGGGCTTCACGGCCGTCTGGAGCGGCAAGGAGATGATCGTCTGGGGCAGCAGCAGCACGCAGGGGGGCGCCGGCGAGGGCGGGCGTTATAACCCCGAGACGGACACTTGGCGACCCACTTCGACCGCGGGCGCGCCCGCCGACCGCTACATGCACACGGCGGTCTGGTCGGGCTCCGAGATGATCGTCTGGGGCGGCACGACGGCCGGCGTCGCCGGGAAGCACCACACCGGCGGGCGCTACAACCCCGAGACCGACACATGGCGGCCCACCTCGACCGCGGGCGCGCCCGAGGGGCGCATCACCCACACGGCGGTCTGGACGGGCTCACAGATGGTCGTCTGGGGCGGCATGAACGACGCCGTCCCCGCCAGCGAGTCGCGCCTCAACACGGGCGGCCGCTACGACCCCGTGGCCGACGCGTGGACTCCGACCTCGACGGCCGGCGCGCCACAGGCGCGCACCGACCACCGCGCCATCTGGACGGGCTCGCAGATGATCGTCTGGGGCGGCATAGTCAAAGGAGTCGCCGGCGGGGATGGAACCTACACCGGCGCGCGTTACAACCCGCAGACCGATGTCTGGACGCCGACGAGCACGCTGAGCGCCCCGAGCAAGCGTTCGCAGCACGTGCAGGTCTGGACGGGCACGCAGATGATCGTCTGGGGCGGCATCGCCGACGAGGGCGCGGCCACCCACGGCGCCGTCTACAACGCGCCGGGGGCGCCGCGCGACGGCAACCTCGCGCCCGCGGTGAGCCTCTCGGCCCCGGCGGGCGGCACCAGCTACCAGTCGGGCGACACCGTCCAACTCTCGGCCGCGGTCTCGGACTCCGACGGCACGGTGACGGCCGTCCGCTTCTACGCCGACGGCCAGCTCGTCGGCACCGACAGGCAGGCGCCCTTCGCCTTCGCGTGGAGCGAAGTGCGGGGCGGCAGCTACGCGCTGACGGCCGTCGCGACCGACGACGGCAACGGCGAGGGGCGCTCCGCGGAGGTCAAAATCTCCGTCGCCCCGAGCGCGGCCCCGCCCGCCTGCGTGCTCACGGCCCCGGCCGACGGCACCACTTACGCCTACGGCGCCTCCGTCCTGTTGGAGGCCACGATGACGCCCAACCGCGACCGCGCCGTCGCGCGCGTCGAGTTCATGGTGGACGGCCAGACGGTCACCTCCTACGAGCCGCCGACCTACAACCCGCCGTACTCGCACCTCTACACGGCCAACGTCGCGGGGGCGCGCAGCCTCGCCGCGCGCTGCACCGACAACATGGGCGGCGTGACGACCTCGGCCCCGCGGGTCATCAACGTCGAGGCGCAGGGCTACACGGTCAGCGGGCAGGTCATGGACGACCGCGGCATCGGCATCGCCGGCGTCCGCCTACGCCTCGACGGCCCCGCGGGCACCGCGCCGGCGTACATGACGACGACCGTCGGCGGCACGGGCAACTACTACTTCGGCGGCCTACAGCCCGGCCAGACCTACACGGTCACGCCCGAGGCCGCCGGCTTCAGCTTCGCGCCCGAAAGGGCGACCTACCCCGCCGTCTCGGGGAGCAAGACCGGGCAGCACTTCATCGCCACCCGCGTGGGCAAGGCCATCACGGGCCGGCTGACCGACGCCGCCGGCAACCCCGTCCACCCGGCGACCGTCTACCTGAGCGGCTCGAAGAACGCCTACACGAACGTCTTGTCCGACGGCACATACTTCTTCTACGGCCTCGCGCCGGGCGGCACGTACACCGTCCAGCCCTACAAGAACCTCCACACGTTTGAGCCGCACCACCGCACCTTCCCGAACCTCTCGGCGGATCAGGTGGCCGACTTCAAGGGGGCGACGCAGGGCCAGACCGTCACGGTCAGCGGGCGCGTCGTAGACGAGAAGGGGGCGGGCGTCGCGGGGATGGTCGTGAAGCTCAGCGCGAGCAACGAGCGCAACACCACGACCGGCGCGGACGGCCGCTACAGCTTCGCCGGCGTGGCGCACGGCGCGTCCATCGGCGTCTACCCGAGCGACCCCTCGAACACCTACGGGTTCTCGCCCGTCAGCCAGTTCAAGGCGAACCTGGCTCAGGACTACGTCGTCCCCGACTTCGTCGCCGTGCCCATCACCTACATCATTTCGGGCGCCGTCAAGGACGGGGCCGGGCAGGGACTCCCCGGCGTGACCGTCACCCTTGGCGGAACCGCCTCGGGCACGACCATAACCGGCGCGGACGGCAATTACCTCTTCCGCGAACTGCCGGGCGGGGGCGACTACACCGTGCGCCCGTCGAAGGACGGCTACGCCTTCACGCCCCCGTCGGCGACCTACACCGCGCTGAGGAGCAACCAGCCGACCGACTTCACGGCGGCTGTCGCTACGACGCCGACGCCCATCCCGACTCCGACGCCCGTGCCGGCGACGGGGCTGACGAACTTCGCGCTCGCGTCCAACGGCGGCGTGGCGACGGCATCGTCCACCACGACGCAGCAGGAGCTTCCGGGGCTCGACTTCTCGGCGGCGGGCGTGATTAACGGCGACCGCAAGGGTCTTAACTGGGAGCACGGCGGCGGCTGGCGCGACGCCACCAACAACACGTTCCCCGACTGGGTGCAGGTGGACTTCAGCGGGGCGAAGAGCATCTCGGAGGTGAACGTCGTCTCCCTGCAAGACAACTACACGTCGCCCGTCGAGCCGACCGAGGCGACGACGTTCACGCAGTACGGCGTCACCGCCTTCGACCTCCTCTACTGGGACGGCGCGGCGTGGGCGGCCGTGCCGGGCGGCGCGGTCGTTGGCAACAACAAGGTCTGGCGGAAGGTGACGTTCCCGGCCGTCAACACGACGAAGCTAAGGGTGGCTGTGCGCAACGCGATGGCCGGCCGCTCACGCCTCGTCGAGTTCGAGGCACTGGGCGCCGCGGCCGACACTGCCCCGCCGGCGGGGGTGCGTTTCAACGCCGCCCTCGCGACGAACGGGGGCGTCGCCACCGCGTCATCGACGACGACGCAAGCCGAGTTGCCCGGCCTCGACTTCTCGCCCGCCGGTGTCATCAACGGCGACCGCAAGGGCTTGAACTGGGAGCACGGCGGCGGCTGGCGAGACGCGACGAACAACTCGTTCCCCGACTGGTTCGAGGTGGCCTTCGCCGCCCCGACCGCCGTGGACGAGGTCAACGTCTTCTCCTTGCAGGATAACTACACCTCCCCGGCGGAGCCGACCGAGGCGACGGCCTTCACGAAGTACGGCGTGACCGTCTTCGAGGTGCAGTACTGGACGGGCTCGGCGTGGGCGACCGTGCCGGGCGGGGTCGTCACCAACAACGGCAACGTCTGGCGCAGGCTCACGTTCCCGGCTGTGACGACGACGAAGGTGCGCGTGGTCGTCAGCAACGCGCTGGCGGGCCGCAGCCGGCTCGTCGAGGTCGAGGCGTGGGGCACGGCCGCCCAGCCGCCGCCCGCCGCGGGCAGGGTCAACCACGCCTCTGCGTCGGGCGGGGGCGTGGCGACCGCCTCATCGACGACGCCGGACGCGGAGTACCCCGGCCTGACGTTCCCCGTCTCGTCCGTCGTCAACGGTGACCGGCGGGGGCTGAATTGGGAGCACGGCGGCGGGTGGAGAGACGCCAGCGCCGCGTTCCCAGACTGGGTGCAGGTGGACTTCGCCGGGGCGCGAAAGGTGGATGAGGTTAACGTCTTCTCCTTGCAGGACAACTACACGTCGCCGTCCGAGCCGACCGAGGCGACGGCCTTCACGAAGTACGGCGTGACTTCTTTCGAGGTGCAGTACTGGACGGGCTCCGCGTGGGCGGCGGTGCCGGGAGGCGCGGTGACCGGCAACAACCTGGTCTGGCGCAAGGTCACGTTCCCGGAGGTGACGACGACGAAGGTGCGCGTCCTCATCAGCAACGCGGTCGGCGGCCGCAGCCGGCTCGTGGAAGTTGAAGCCGTAGGGCCGGTCGCGCAGTAGCCCGACGCTTTCGCCGACACACGAATGGCCGCCCGCGCATTTTCGCCGGGCGGCCATTCTCTTCTCCGCTTCTAAAAAACCCTCCGGGCGGTCTTAGCCCTGCGCGGCGATGAGCCCGGCCTGCGGCGGGGTCACGAGCGCGGCCGGGGGCGTCATCCTCGACGCGATGCTCACGACGTTGGACGCGGGCGCCGTCTCCGCAGGGCTCAACGACTGAAGGGGAATGTTCAGCTCCGCCAGCATGCGCGCGTCCCACTCCTCGACGGGGTCGAGCCCGGCGATGTACTTCCGCGCCTCGTTGCGGATGGGGTTGCGGACGCTCAGGATTTCCGGCCCCGACGCGAGAATCACCTTCTTGTAGTTCGGCATCCGGCTCATCGGGAGCTTTGAGCGGTAGTGTCGCGCGAGGTTCGTCAAACTCCCGAGCTGGTTGCAGAGCCTCTTGAAGTGCTCGACGACCTCCGCCGGCTCCATCCCCGTGGGGCGGTGGCAGAGCGTGTAGCCGTCGTAGTCGCGGCTCACGGTGCCGGGCAGGATGCGCCCCTCGCGCGCGAGCTGGCGGTAGAAGGGCGTCTCCGGGTACGGGCAGACGATGCCGAGGAACGTGATGTTGAAGTAGTGCAAGTCGGACAGGTAGTCGGGCAGGCGTTCAAGATACTCGGGCGTGTCGCCGTCCGAGCCGACGAGCAGGCCGAACGAGAGCATGATGCCGTTCTCGAAGCAGCGCCGGATGACGCGATCCACCTCCGAGATTTTGTTCTGCCCCTTGTTCATCGCCTTGATCGAATCCGGGTTGAGCGATTCGAGCCCGGTGTAGACGTAACGGCACCCGGCCTGCGCCATCAGCCTCACGGTCTCCTCGTCCTTGAGCACGTTGAAGGTGAGCGCGCAGCCCCAAGTCTTCTTTAAGGGAATCAGCTCCTCGCACAGCTCGCGCAGGTAGCGCGGGTTGCCGCCGAGGTTGTTGTCGAGGAACGAGAACGCGTTGTCGAGCAGGCCGAAGTAGTTCCTGTTCCAACGCATCTTGAACTTAATCTCGTCCACGACGTGTTTGACCGGGCGGTAGCGGTACTTCTCGTGCCCGGTCAGCACGCAGAAGTTGCACGTGAACGGGCAGCCGCGCGACGCCTCGATGCCGGGCAGGCGTATCTTGTTCGTCTTGAAGTCCACGAGGTCGTAGCGGTAGGGGCGAATCTCCTCCGGCCCGTTCGAGCGGAGGTTGTAGCGACGCTTCAGCTCGCCGCGCTCGAAGTCCGCGACGAGCGCGGGAACGTTCGACTCGGGCTCGCCCGTGACGACCGCGTCGAAGTACTTCTCGCAATCGTCCGCGAAGTGGACGGCGTGGCGCCCGCCCGCGACGGTCTTGATGCCGCGCCGGCGGAAGAGCGCCGAGAGAACCTTCGTGTGCTCGTAGTAGGAGTGCAGGTAGGAGAAGAAGACCAAATCCCAGTCGCGGTCTAAGGGGATGTCCGCCTCCTTCTCGTTGTAGACCTCGACCTCCGCGCCGTCGGGGCACAGCGAGGCGATGAGTTCGGGCACCGACGACTGCATGATGCCGCGCTCCTTGCGCGGGAGCCTCGTCGGGTGCGTGTAGGTGCTGATGACGGCTATCTTCATGTCTACCTCGGCTTCTCGGTCGTCTCGTTGGGTGTTTATAAAAGTCCGCGCCCGGCCTCGGCCGCACGCACGCCGCTTTGGCCGCGCCTCTTCTCGATGTGAAAGGTGCCGAAGAGGTAGTCGAAGAGCGGCGACGTGACGCCGAAGCGGACGGTCGCGTCGAAGTGGTGGTGTTGCAGGTGATACTTTCGGAAGTAGCGCGTCAGGCGTCCGCGCGAAGTGCCGTGGTGCGCCTGAAAGTCTAGGTACTCGTAGAAGAAATACCCGGCGATGAGCCCCGTGTAGAGGTGCGTCGCCGCCTGCCAGCTCCCCGCCAGGCCCCAGGCCGCGAGGAAGTAGACGGCGCAGACCGGAACGCTCTCGCTCAACTGGACGTTGAGCCGCTGGAGCGAGTTCGGGTCGGCGTGGTGGCGCAGGTGCGTCAGGTTGCCGGGCAGGTTGAAGCCTTCCGCCTTCGGCTCGCGGTGCAGCACCCAGCGGTGTGTGACGTACTCGTAGAGCCCCCACGTCAGGAGCCCGACGACGAAGAGCGCGGCCGCGCCGCCGACGGACGACCCGCCGCCGCGGACGACCGCGAACTGCATGGCGGAGACGACCGCCGTGTAAAAGATGAAAGGCTTGTAGAGCTGAAGCCTGTCTACGTTCTGGTTGCGCTCAAGTCTGGTCTGCTTAACTGCGTTCATGATTCCTAACACTCCGGCGTTCCGGCACTGACCCGTTTGATCGTCCGGGAGACGTTGACGAATCAATGAGGCCGGCTCGTGGGATGACTGCTCAACCGTCTAACGCGTGGCCGGGCGGCGAAAGGGATCACGCGGCGCGCGGCGTCGCGTCTTCGCGAAGGCGGGCGGCCTCGCGAACGTCTTCGGCGCGGCGGTCTTCGGCGGCGCGGAGGCGCGCGGCGACCCGAGCCTCCTTCACATTCCGCGCGAGCCCTAACACGTGAAAGAGGCGGATGACGAAGTAGGAGAGGTCTAACTGTCGCGCGCCGAGCCCGTGCCGGGCCGAGCGCGGGTGTGCGTGGTGGTTGTTGTGCCACCCCTCGCCGAGCGCGAGCAGGCCGACCCACCAGACGTTGCGGCTGCCCTCGCGCGTCTCGAACAGGCGCGAGCCGAAGCGCGCGTCGTGGCAGACGGAGTTGACCGCGTAGGTGCTGTGCATCCAGCAGACGACCGGGAGAAAGAAGACTAAGGGGACGGCCGCCCACCCCAGCGTGAAGCCGACGAGCGCGACCGCCGCCGCCTGCGGGGCGAGTCGGTAGCGGACGAGCCAGTGATAGTACGGGTCGCCCGCGAGGTCTTTGCAGTATTTGCGGTAGGCTTGCGGGTCGGTCGAGGCGTCGTCGATTATCCACCCGACGTGCGCGTACCAGAAGCCGCGCGCCGGCGAGTGCACGTCGCCCTCGCGGTCGCTGCGCCCGTGATGAATCCTGTGGTTGGCGACCCAGAGCAGCGGGCTCCCCTGCCCCGTCAGCATCGCCACGGTCACGAGCAGGTATTCGAGCCACTTCGGGCACTCGAAAGACCTGTGACTGAGCAGGCGGTGCAGGCCGATGGTCGTGCTGAACCCGACCGAGAAGTAGGTGACGAAGGCGAGCGCGACGTGGGTGGCGCGCGCCGGCAGCAGGAACGCCGACGCGGCGACGACGTGCGCGAGACACAGGTACGCGAGCACGAGATAGTTGACCTTGAGGCGCTCACGCCCGCCCCCGCCGCCCGCCGCCCGCCCTCGCTCGTTCATCACGCGCACCCGTTTTTCCGTTTGAATGTTTTCCAAACCTCTAACGCGTGGCCGCGGGGCGTTCGGGATCACACGAAGTTTGAGGGAAGGAGTTTGAGCCCGCGCAACGCGAAAGCGCCTGCCGAAGCCGTTGCCGTTCACGTCTACGACGCGCCCGCTGATGTTGTGCTTGAGCCGCGTCGCCGTGAAGTCGGCCGCCGCGTCGGCGGCGAGGTCTTCGAGCTGACGCGTCGCGGGACTCAAACTGTAATGCGTCTTCGCGGCGGTCACTGTCTAGTCGAAGCCGGACGCGAGATCTGCGAAGAGGTAGAGGCCGAAGGAGTCCGTCTGCGCGGTGGCCGTGCTCGCGCCGCCGAGCGTGACGGTGACGCCGGAGAGCGCGGCGCCCGCGCCGTCGGAGACGCGCCCGCCTATCTGGTGTCTGCGGCGCGTGCCGGCGAAGTCGGACTCCATGTTGTCGAGGAGGTTGTTGAAGGCGCGCGTCGCGGGCGTACAGCTGAAGCTCGGGTGCGACGCGCTGACGTTGTAGCTGCCCTCGGACGGGAGTCCCGCGAAGGAGTAGTCGCCCTGCGCGTCGGTCTGAGTGGTCGCGGAGAGCGAGCCGGAGAGGCTGACCGTCGCGCCGCTTATGCCGGCGGCGCCGGCCGAGTCGGTGACGCGGCCGTTGATGGCGTAGGTCAGGTGCGAGCCTGTGAAGTTGGCCGATCGGTCGGCGCGCGGGTCGTTGACGTTGTGAGTCGCGGGCGCGAAGGCGTAGCCGGGCCGCGCGGCCGTGACGGTGTAGTTCCGCCCGACGCGCAGGTTCGCGAACGAATAGTTCCCGTCCGCGTCCGTCTGCTTCAGGTCGGCGTAGCCGCCGCCGAGCCGAACCTCGACGCCGGAGAGCACCGCGCCGTTCGAGTCGGCCGCGCGGCCGCTCAGCGTGAACCGCCGGAACGTACCGTTGAAGGGGGCGGTCTGGTCGCCGGCCATGTTGGGGAACTCAAGGCTCGCCGGCTCGAAGTTGTAAAGACCGTGCGCGGGCGTCACGGTGTAAGAGCCGCCGCGCGGGAGGTTGTTAAAGCCGTAGACGCCGAACTCGTCCGTGGTGGCGGTCGCGTTGACGGCGCCCGCGAGCGTGACGGTCGCGCCCGCGACGCGGTTCCCTTCCTCGTCCGTCATTGAGCCGCGGATGCTCAGCGGCGGCAGGGCCTCGAACGTGAAAATCTGGTCGGCCAGCGCGTTGGTCACGCTCCGGCTCGGCGGCTCGAATGTGTAGAGCGGGTGGGAGGGCGTGACGGTGTAGTCGCTGCCGCGCGGCACGATGAAGTAGTAGAAGCCGTCCCAGCCCGTAAAGAAGTTGGTGTCGCCGGTCGCCGACGTTAAAGTGACCTGCGTGGGGATGCCCCCGCCGAACTCGTCCAGGATGCGACCGCTGATGCGGAGCGGAGCCTGGCCGGAGAAGCTGACCGACACGTCCCCCGTGACGTTCCTGAGGACGACGGTCTGCGGCGTGAAGGTGAACCCGAAGCGGATCGCGAGGAGCATCACCTCGGAGTCCACGGGTATGCCGGGGAGCGTGTAGTAGCCGTCCTCGTCTGTGAACTCCGACGCCTGGAAGCCGCCGCTCACCGCGACCTCGGCGCCCGCGAGGCCGACGCCGAACTGGTTTGTCACGCGCCCCGTGACGCTGTAGTGCGTGGCGTCGAGCCTGAGCTTCGTGACGAAGGCGTCGCTGCCGCCGTCGCCGCGGTTGGGCTGGAAGGCGAAGGGGGTCACGTTGAAGTCGTAAGAGTAGGTGAAGCCCGTCAGGTGGATGCCGCCGTCGGGGCCGACGGCGACGCCCTGCGCCGAGTCCCAGTCGCTGCCCCCGAGGTAGGTGACGTACGGGGCCGAAGTCCCCGCCGGGTTGAGCTTGAGGACGAAGCCGTCGAAGAACCCGCCCGCGTTGTCAGGCTGCAAGGCGCCGGGCGTGACGGGGAGGTCGTAGGAATAGGTCTCGCCGGCCACGTAGGCGTTCCCGTGCGCGTCCACGGCGATGGCGTTCACCCTGTCGCCGTTGGAGCCGCCGAAGTATGTGGAGTAGGCGAGCCCCGCGCCGTCGGCGCCGAGCTTGGCGACGAAGGCTTTGAGGCCGCCGTTTAAATTCTCGGTCTGGAAGGCGCCGGGCGTGACGGGGAAGTTCGTCGAATCCGTCGACCCCGTGACGTAGGCCTGTCCGCGATTCTCCTCGAAACTCAAAGGGAGCGCCCGTATTTCTGCGTGACGCCGGCGGCCGTGGCGGCGTCGGGCTCCGAGGTTGACGAGGCTCGTCGGCCGGCGTCGCCGGGAGGATTTTTGCCGGCGGGGGAAGAGGGTTTAGAGCGCGCGGCCTCGACGGCGAGGAGCGAGGGGATGACGAGCGCCAGCAGCAGGCAGAGGGCGCTCAGCGAGGGGCGAATGTAGTGTCGCATTGGTTCTCCGGGGGATGGGCGTGCCCGGTTGAGAGGTGTGAGACGAAGTCGGGACTTGCTTTCGCTCGGCGAAGAGTGGGCGCGTCTGTCGGCGGTTCGAGGTTTAAGAGGGACTTACGGCTCTGGACTTCATCGGGGACGAAGTGAGTGTGATAACCAGTCTCTACAATAAAACCCGGCCGGCGCGGCTGTCAATAATTTTACCGGCGGCAAAAAAGTAAGAGCCCGACCACTCGCGGTCGGGCTCTTACTCGCCCGTCGGACGGGCTACACGGGCGCGTCCGTCGCCTAGTCTTCGCCGAAGCGGCGGCGGTACTCGGCCGAAGAGATGAACGCCTTGACCATCTCGGCCGCGATGTAGTCGCCGCCGAACTCTTCGAGCTTCGTGAGCCAGAAGTTGTAGCCCGAGAGGTCGCCGTCCGGCGGGTCGTCTGGGCTGCGTTGCAGGTAGCCGAAGTACTGCATCAGGACGAACGCGCGGTTCAGCTCCTTCGCGGCGAGCGTCTGGTTCTCGACGACCTCGCGGAGCACGGTGGCGCGCGTCTTTGTCCCGCCCGCGAGCCCGCCGACGAGCGCGTCGCGCTCCGCCTGCGACGGCTGCAACCCCGCGTTAGCGAACAGCGCGTCTACGTACTCGGCGTCGGTCTTCGCGTCGTAGAGCGCGCGGAAGTCTTCGCGCTGCACCCACGACTCGACGAAGGCTGTCTTGTTCGACGCGAGCTTCTGCTGCCAGCCTTCCGTGTTGACGACGACGTCCCGCCCGATGACCACCGTGTCCGGCGAGAACTCGCGCAGCGCCGGCGTCCGCGCGAACGACGCGCGGTAGAGCCTGTGGACGAGGAAGCCCGTCTCCTGAAATTCAATCGACAGGAAGAACGCCGCCGAGACGTTGACGCGCTTGACCTCGCGGCACTGTGCGTCGGTGCCGCACTGCTCGATCTCGTTCGTCCAGAACTCAAGCCCCGCGTCGTCGGGCGCGCGGTTGAGGAAGTCGCGGTACTGCTGGCGCACGAACTTGCGCGAGTCCTCAATCGGGTTCGGCAGCGCGGCCGCGCCGCCCGAGGAGGGCGCGGCGGGCGCGTCGGGCGAGTCGTAAAGAGCCTCGGCCGTCGCGTCGTTCGAGGCGAAGCTCGAAGGGTTGTCGATGCGCGCGATGAAAGCCTCGGCGTTGGTCACGTTGGGTTCGGTGGTAAAGGTCGTCTTGAGGGCGTTGACTGTAGTCGGGAAGTTGGGCGAGAAGGTATAGCCGCCGGCGACGTAGGCGTTGCCCCTCGCGTCGAGCGCGATGTGGTTGGCCGCGTCGCCCCCCTCGCCGCCGAGGTAGGTGAAGTAGACGAGCGCCGTGCCCGCCGCGTTCAGCTTGGCGGCGAAGGCGTCGCCGCCCGGGGCGGAGAAGGCGTCGCTCACGCCGCCGATGGCGGACTGGAACGCGCCCGCCGTTATCGGCAGGTCGGTCGAGCGCGTCTCGCCCGTGACGTACGCGTTGCCGACCGCGTCCACGGCGATGTCCCAGCCCACGTCCATCGCGGAGCCGCCGACGAGCGTCGAGTAGACGAGCGCGGCCGCGCCGGACTTTTTCAGGTCGAGCTTGGTGACGAAGAAGTCGCGGTCGCCTGCCGGCTTCGACTGCAAGGCGCTCTTCGTCACGGGGAAGTCGGGCGAGGTCGTGTAGCCGGTCAGGTAGAGGCTTTCGTCCCTGCCCATCGTCAGGCCGATGCCGCGGTCTTCGCCCTGCCCGCCGAAGAAGGTCGAGTAGGCGAGGTCGGCCGCCCCCTTCCCTTCCGTCTTCAGCCGCGTGATGAAGAGGTCATCCCCCGCGGACTTCGCCGGCTGAATCGCGCCGGCCGTCACGGGGAAGTTGGCCGAGTTGGTGCGGCCCGTCAGGTGAATCGCGCCCGCCGCGTCGAGCCCGAGTCCGAACCCGCCGAACTCGCCGCCGCTCCCGCCGAGGTAGGTCGAATAGAGCAGGCTGGCGGGGCCCGTGGCCGCCGACGGGTTGAACTTCGCGACGAAGTTGTCGCCGTCGCCGCCGGCGTAAACGGTCTGGAACGCGCCGGCCGTCGTCGGCATGTTCTGCGAGTAGGTGTGGCCGGCGACGTAGACGTTCCCCGCCGGGTCGACCGCGACGCCCTTGCAGCCGTCGCTCGAAAGACCGCCGAGGTATGACGAGTAGAGCAGCGCGTTCCCGGACGGGCCGAGCTTGAAGACGATGCCGTCGTCGGCCCCGGCGCGTTGCGACTGGAAGGCGTTGGCGGTGACGGGGTAGTTAACCGAGTCGGTGCCGCCGGCCACGTAGATGTTCCCCGCGCCGTCGAGCGCAATCCCGAGCGGGTGCTCGTTGCCCGCGCCGCCGACGTAGGTCGAGAAGACGAGCGCGGACGCGCCCGTCGCCTTCGGGTTGAGCTTCAACACGAACAGCTCCCAGCTCGAAGACGCGCGCGCGGGCTGGTAGGTGCCGGCCGTCGTGGGGAAGTCGGTCGAGGTGGTGAACCCGGTGTAGTAGATGTTTCCGGCCGAGTCGACGGCGATGCCGCCGCCGCCCTCGAAGCCCGCGCCGCCCACGTAGGTCGAATAACTCAGGACGGGGTCGATGACCAGCGGCAGAGACTTGTCGTAGTCGCCCAGACGGACGCCGACCGTCGCGCCGCCCAGACGAACGTAGCCCGCCGCGACCTCCCGCATAACGCCGCCGACCGACTGGTACGCGAAGGGCTTGTGCTGTCGCACCTCGCGGCCGCCGACTGTGAGCAGCAGGTCGCCCGTCTCGCGCTCAATCGCAAGCCGCTCGGCCCCCGTGAAACGCAACCTGACGCGCGACGCGTCCGCGCCGGGCGCCAGGTGAAAGTCGTATTCAAGCTCGCGCTGCTTGCCGTAATAGACCACGTCAACGCCCGTGTAGACGGACGCGTAGCGCACGCCCCCGAACGTGGGAACGTCAACGAGTTGCCGGGGCGAATGGCCGCCCCGGAAATAGTTGACGGGGCCGAAGCGCCGGCCTTCGCCCGCCGGCGCGGCGTCGCGGTTCGCGCCGACGAGCCTCATGCCGAGGACGCCGCGGCGCGGAGCAGAGTCGCGGCCGCCGTTCTTCGCGCGCCGATTCTCTTTGAGGGCGAAGACGGCACCGGTCGGCGAGAGCAGCACGTCGTAGCCGGCACCGCGCGAGAGGAAGTCGAAGCGGCGGTCGGCCTGTCCCCTGTTCGCCTCGAACTGGAGCGGCAGCTTTGAGTAGACCTCCTCGAAGCGTGCGCGCGCGGCGTCCGCGTCGAGTGTCGGGACGGCGTTCGTGCCGCCGGAGGTCGCGGCCATGGGTCGCGGGCTCGCCGCGCGCGACGCGGAGCCCGCACGCAAAACGCCGGGCAGGTTCGAGGCCGGCAGCGCGGCGGCGAGCAAAGCGAGCGACAGTCTCAAGGCGAGACGCGGCCGTGTGAGTTTGGTTCTGGGCATAAGTATTTCCTGAGTTTGTATGGGGAGGAAAGAAAGTATTTCCGGCGACCGTCGGGAGTTTAAGATAGCAGAGAAGGCCCCGCCCGGCCAGTGACGCGAACCGCCCCGGCCGCTCCAAAAAAAGGCTCAGTAAGGCAGCACCATCCGCTTCACTTTGCCCTCGACGATGAGGCGGTCGATGACCTTGTCCGCGCCGCGGACGACGGCCTTGAGCCGCTCGTACCCCCCGGCGTCGAGCATCAACATCACGCCGCCCTTCCCCGCGCTCGACGGGTCGGAGGCGTAGACCTGTATGTGCGCGTCGCCCTCCGGGCTCATCACGAAGGTGAACTGAAGGTTGCCGAGGAGCGTCTCCACGGCGCCGAGCTCGATCTGGACTGGTGCTTCCGGCATGAGTTTCCTCCCGGCGCGATTCTATCCGAACAGAGCCCACGGGTCACGGCACCTTAAAACGACTCTCGTCCGGGCGCGGCACGCTCTCTCCTCTTGACAATAGTCGTTATAACGTCTATACTTCCTTCCGTGGTCACGAAGCTGCAAAAGGAGTTGAAGCAGACGAAGCCCTTCGCGAGCCTTGAGGAGGAGGTCATCCTTAACCTCGCGCGCACGGCCGAGTACGTCATGTCGCGCAGCGCGGCGCTCTTCCGCCGCGCAGACCTGACCGCCACGCAGTACAACGCGCTGCGCATCCTGCGCGGCGCGGGTGACGAGGGGCTCACCTGCGGCGACATAAGCGAGCGGATGGTGACGAGGGATTCGGACATCACGCGGCTGCTCGACCGGCTGGAGCGGCGCGGCCTCATCTCGCGCGAGCGCCCCGAGAACAACCGCCGCGTCGTCCTCACGCGCATCACGGAGGAGGGCTTGCGGCTCCTAGCGGAGCTGGACGGCCCCGTCGAGGAGAGCCACCGAAAAATCGCCGGGCACCTCGGACGGCAGCGCCTGAAGACGCTCAACGAGCTGCTCGAAGCGGTGCGCGGCCCCGAAGCTTAAAAAATTCCACCCCCACAGTCGTTATAACGATTCAGGTCAACGCCGTGCGTCGGTTCGAGTACGGCCCCGGCGCCGACACGCGGGAACGCTTCAAAGGAGAGACAGATGAGACTTTTCAGAAACGCTATCTTCGCCGCCGCGCTGGCGGCGCTCGTCGCCCTGCCCCCGGCGGGCGCGGCGCAGACACCGGCGGCGGGCGCGCAGGCACCCGCGAAGGCCGTCACCTACGTGCCGGTGCCCGGCGGCGACTACAGGATCGACCCGGCGCACAGCACCATCGGGTTCGCCGTGCGCCACCTTGAGATCAACTGGGTCGAGGGGCGCTTCAAGGACTTCAACGGCACCATCCGCTACGACGACAAGGACGTGACGAAGTCGTCGGTCGAGTTCTCTGCGAAGGTCACGTCCATCGACACGGGGGTCGAGGGGCGCGACAAGCACCTGCGCACCGCGGACTTCTTCGAGGTCGAGAAGCACCCCGAGATGACCTTCAAGAGCACGCGCGTCGAGCGCAAGGGCAAGGACGCGGGCGTCCTCCACGGCGACCTCACGCTCAAGGGCGTGACGAAGCCGGTGGCGCTCCCGTTCAAGTTGACGGGCGCCATCAAAGACCAGCGCGGCAACACACGCTTCGGCGTCGAGGCGCAGACGAAAATCAACCGGCGCGACTTCGGCATCACCTTCGGCAACGCGCTCGCGGGCGGCGGCTTCGACATCGGCAACGAGGTCACCATCGACCTGCACCTCGAAGCGTTGCTGCCCGCGCCGAAGCCCGCGGGACAGTAAGGCGGTAGGGGTCGGCGCGCGCGTGCAACCGCCGGACATCTAAACATAGACCGGACTGACCGGGTTTAATCTTCGCGGGGGCGCGGTCTCGTACCGCGCCCCCGCCTTTCTTGATTCCTAAACGGGCACGAAGGGGGAAGCGACGGATGATA
>DASWNR010000532.1:0-2283 GCA_036399155.1 Pyrinomonadaceae bacterium | reverse complement strand
CTTTACGATGCGACGGCGGCCGGGTGACGACCCTGTTTCCGCCTGAGCGTCGGGCGCATATTACGCCCTCGGTCGGTGGGTAAAATACGCCCTTCGCTGCTTAAATCCTTTCCCGCTGGGTTCTTCTTATGCCCGAATATTTAGCTCCTGGTTCTTCGGCCGGCGTCGGCGTCGGATTCGGCTTCGGCCTCGATGCGGCGGTGGTGATCGAAGCTCGACCTCTGAACATGCCGCGCCCGGCCGCGCCCGGCCTCGTCGGCGTCGGGGCCGCGTTCCGCTCGATGGTGGATGAAGTTGCTAAGGTCGCGCCGTGGCATCGGGTGTCCGTCGTCCTGACGGGCGCGACCGGGACCGGGAAGAGTGCTATCGCTAGGGCGATTCACGAAATGTCTCCGCGGGCACAAAAGCCCTTCGTCGCGCTCAACTGCGCGACCATCGGCGCTGACCTTTTCGAGAGCGAGTTGTTCGGTCACGAGAGGGGGGCATTTACCGGCGCGCACGCGCGCAAGCTCGGCCTGATGGAACAGGCGGACGGCGGGACGCTGTTCCTTGACGAGATCGGGGAATTGCCCTTGCCCCTGCAAGCCAAGCTGCTGCTCGCGCTCGAAAACAAAAGCTTCCGCAGGGTGGGCGGCGATAAAGAGATAACCGCCGACGTGCGTATCATCTCCGCTACCAACAGAGACCTCGGCCGCCTGGTTGAAGAGGGCGGCTTTCGACAGGACTTGCGGGCGCGCTTAGGCTCTTACCGGATTTGCGTGCCGACACTCGCCGAACGCCGCGAGGACGTGCCCGCGCTCCTCGCGCACTACCTCGATCAATTCGCCCCTCATTTCAGCCGCCCGCTCCCTTACACGCTCGAACCGGGCGCGCTCGAAGTGCTGGTCAACTGCGACTGGCCCGATAACGTCCGCCAGCTGCGTTCGGTCGCCGAGCGCCTGGCGCTCGAAGCCGCCGACGCCGGCAACATCACGGCCGCGCTCGCGCGCCGCGTCGCGCTCTCGCTTGGCGCGGCTCCCGACTCTCACCGCCCCTCTCCTGCCCCCCTTGCCCCTCTTGCCCCTCCTCACTCTCACACGACAATCCCTATCCCCCCTTACGTGGTGGGCGAGCCTATCGAGGATTATGAGGCGCGCGTGCTGCTCGCGCTGAGACAGGGCTTGCTCGAACACACCGGCCACAACGTCGGCGCCGTCGCCGAATCACTCCATCTCAGCGCGCGTGCTTTGCAGAAGCGCCTCGCACGCGCGCGGAGAATAGCGGGAGCTTCCGACTAGCTCCCTTCCGCTGTAAGGAAGCCCTCATGCTTTCAAAAGAAATCAGGCAAGGATTCTCCCTGCCTCAGATACTCACCCAAATTCTGCTTGCGACCATCGCTGAGCGCGAATACCGCCTCTTAGAGCGCGAGCGCGGCCAGATCGCCGAAGCGCAGCGTCACGGCGTCGAAGAGGCGTTGCGCCGGAAGCGGGAGTTTGTCGCCCTCCTCAAAGAGCGCGAGCGCGCCGACGTGCGCCGTTCCTTCCCCTCCGTCCTCGCCGACCTCCCCAGCACGCGCGCCGTCCCCTTCTCGACCGCGCACACGCCGACGTGCTACCCCGTGCGTCCCGGCGTCGAGTTGGCTTTATCTACACTGTGATTGGCTGTGGCTGGTGCGCCGGCGCTGGCGTCTGCGCACGCGCCGCGCGGTGGGCTTACTCGGCGGGTCGCTGCTCGTCACTCTCTGCTGCCGGCAGCTGCTTGATTCTATCTGCCGTGGCCTCGGCCTCGACCGTCAGACCTTCCTCAAGCTGCAACGCTAAAAGTCTCTCTAAGGCCAGAAGGGAAGCGCCGGCCTTTACGCTCTCGCCGTAGAAGTGGAGCGCGAGGCGTCGCTTGCCGTCCGCGGCGTGCGCCTCCCCGAGCCAGAAGTAGGCGGCGGCCTGCACGCCCTCGAAACGGCTGGCGCGCGTGAAAGCCTCGACCGCGAGCTTGCGGGTGTCCTGCCCCAGCGAAAGCAACTCTACGCCGCACTCGATCAGGGCCTCCGGCGTGCCGCCGCGTTGGAGCTTCCGGTAGCGCGCGACCGCGCCGGCTACGCTCAACTCCTCCTCGACCGGCTCGGCCCTCGACGGCTCGAACTCGTCGCGCACGTCGTCGCGCCGGTCGCGCAAGTCGAAGTGCTCGACCTCCTCGGCCGCCCCTCCTAAGCTGGTGAGAAATAATAGGGTCATTTAACAGTCCGGCTCCGGCAGCATTTTACTATACCTATGGCCGCGCCGCCCACGCCGATATACACATTGAAGT
>DASWNR010000531.1:0-12205 GCA_036399155.1 Pyrinomonadaceae bacterium | reverse complement strand
GGGAGACGCGACGGTCGAAGCGGCGCGTCGGGACGCGGCGACGCGGGGCGCGCGCGGCGGCCGGCGTCACGCGCCGGCTTCAGACGACGAGTCCGGCGCGCGTCACCACGGGCGGCTCGAAGAACGGGCGGGGCACGTTCGAGACGCCGAAGCGCCGCGCGCGCCGTGGGGCCGCTGGCTCCCGGCGACAGGCGGCGAGTGCGCGCGTCTGCCGCCGGCGGCGCAAAGCCTGCTCGCCTACGCGGCGGCGCTCTTTCACGCGCCGGCCGTCGCGCGGCGCGCGGAGTTCGCGGAGGAGGTTAGAGCCTTCACCGAAGGCGTCGCGCCGCGCCGTCGCACGGGGCCCGACGACGCGCCACGGCCGCGCGCTCGCGGCGACGAAGTGACCGAAGCGCGCGCGACGAAGGGCGCGCTCGACTCGGTCGCGCCGGCTCCCGCGAAGGACGAAAGCGCGGCCGTCGTCCGTCCCGAACACGAGCCGGGGGCGCGGGCGTCGGGCATCGCGCGCGTCGCGTCGGACGGCGAGACGGCTGCGCGCGCGGGCGTGGGCACGAGCTTGAGAGGATTGCCCGACGAAGTCGCGACGCTTGAGCCCGCCGCCGACGGCGCGGTCGAAGCGGACGAGCGTGCAAGACCGTGGGCGAGCGTCGAAGGCTGCGAGACCGGCCTGGGCGGCGTGCTCTTCCTTCTCAACCTGCTGCGCGGCCTGCGGCTCCCAGAGTGTTTCGACGACGACTGCCGGCTCTCCGAGCACGTCACGGGCTGGGGGCTGGCGGAGCTTCTGGCGCGCGCTCTGCTCGGGCGCGCGTGCGCGGAGTTTGAAGAAGACCCTTTGTGGGGCGCGCTCGCGCACCTCGACGGGCGCGAAGCCGGCGAGCCGCCCGCGCGAGGGCTCCGCGTCGGCGACGTTTACAGGGCGCCGTCGCGCTGGCTCAACCTCTTCGCGCCGCGCGGCGGCGAAGAGGACGCGAGTCTTTCACCGGCCCTCGAACCCGACCTCGAATTCGACGGGGAGACGTTCGAGGGCCTGCGCGCTTACGGCGGCGCGGCGCTCCCGGCCGACCTGCGCCGCTGGATGGGTTGGACGTTCCCCTTTGTGTCCTACGCGCTGCGCCGCTCGCTCGCCGGGGCGGGCGAGCGTCAGGCGGACGCGCCGGCCGTGCGCGAGCTTCTGGTCAGGCGCGGCCGGCTCTACTGCACGGCCACGCACGTCGATCTTTTGTTGGAGGCGTCGTCGGTCTCGTTCGCCGCGCGGCGGTCGGGGCTCGACGCTTCGCCGGGCTGGGTGCGCGACCTGATGCGCGTGGTCGCCTTCCATTTCGAGTAGAGGAGCTTCAAGACAGCGATGACGCAGCCGCACAGCAACAACGCCTTCGAGAGTCTGCCGGCCGACGCGGGGTCGCACTTCCGACTCTTCTACTACGCGGCCGTGCTGCGGCTGACGACGCACCTGCGCCGGCTCGCGAAGGCCGAAGGGTCTTCCTACGAATCGGTGCTCGGCTCGCACAAGTTCCTCAAGGGCTACGAGGACGAGCTGCGCGCGTGTCTGCCGGCCGACCTGGCCGAGGGTGAGTCGCACGCGTGGTGGCGCGAGCAGACGCGTGCGTGGGAGCGCGGGGCGCGCGTACGACTCCCGCTGCGCGAGCTTGAGCTGCGGCTCGGGCTCACACACGGCGAGCAGACCGCGCTCGTGCTCGCCGGGCTCGTCGAAGAGGACATACGCTTCGGCTCGCTCTTCGCGGTCTTGCAGGAGCCGCTGCCCGCGCGCCGGCCGTGTCTGGGGCTGCTCGGCGCGCTCGCCTTCGAGGGCGAAGAAGGGGCGGGCGCGGACTGGTGGGAGTCCGCGCGGCGGCTCATCGAGCTGGGGCTCGTCGTCGCGGAGAACCAGACGGCGCCGCGCAGCGAGTGGGTCGTGCGCGTGCCGGCGCAGGTGTGGGACGCGCTGCGCGGCCGCCGCGTCGGGAACGTCGGCGGCGGCTGCCGCCTCCACTCGCGGCGCGAGTTCGCGCCGCTCAAGCGGCTGGCGCTCGACGCCGGGCTGCTGCGCCGACTCTCGGGGCTGCCCCGCGTCGTCGCGCGCGGACAGCTTTCGGCGGTCGTGCTGCGCGGGATGGCCGACAGCGGAAGGCGGACGGTGATGGGGGCGCTGGCGCGCTCGATGCGGCGCGACCTGCTCTTCTACGACCGCACCGCGCCGCAAGGGGAAGACTTCTGGCACCTCGTCGGGCCGCTGGCGACCTTGACGGGCGCGCTCCCCGTCGTCGCCGTAGACCCCGCGCCGGGCGAGACGATTGAGCTTCCCGCGCTCAAAGGCTACGAGGGCGCGGTCGGCGTCGTGATGCGGCGCGAGGGCGGCGTGGGCGGGCCGCTGCTTGAGCGCGCCGTCACGCTCAACCTCCCCGCGCCCGAGCCCGCGCACCGGCGCGACGTTTGGGAGCACGCGCTCGAAGGCCGCGCGGGCGAAGACCTGCCGGCAATCGTCGAGCGCTTCCTGCTCCCGCTCGGCAACCTCGCGCGCGCGGCCGGGGTGGCGGCCGGCTACGCGGCGCTTGAGCGGCGCGAGACGGTGACGGCCGAAGACGTGCAGCTCGCCTGCCGCTCGCTCAACCGGCAGAAGCTCGACACGCTCGCGCAGCGTCTAGAGGTCGGCGGCGGGTGGGGAGACCTCGTCGTCAACGAAGCGACCGCCGGGGAGCTGGGCGAGCTTGAGCTGCGCTGCCGCAACCGCGAGCGGCTGCTCGCGAGCCTCGGCGCGGGCTTCCGCAACTCGATGAACTGCGGCGTGCGCGCGCTCTTCAACGGCCCTTCGGGGACGGGCAAGACGCTCGCCGCCAAAGTCCTCGCCGCCGTCCTACAGTTGGACGTGTACCGCGTAGACCTCGCATCGGTCGTCAACAAGTACATCGGCGAGACCGAGAAGAACCTGAGCCAACTGCTCGCGCGCGCGGAGGAGCTGGACGTGATCCTGCTCGTGGACGAGGGCGACTCTCTGATGACGGGGCGCACCGACGTGAAGTCGGCCAACGACCGCTACGCCAACCTTGAGACGAACTACCTGCTCCAGCGGCTTGAGACTTATCAGGGCGTCATCGTCGTGACGACCAACGCGGGCAACCGCATCGACCACGCGTTCAAGCGCCGCTTCGACGTGATAGTGGACTTCCAGCCGCCCGACTCGCGCGAGCGCCTTTCGATCTGGCGCCACCACTTGCCGGAGGGCTGCGGCGTCTCGGACGCGTGGCTCGAAACCGTGTCGGGGCACTGCGCGCTGACGGGCGGGCAGATACGCAACGCCGCGCTGCACGCCTCGCTCCTCGCGGTCGAGGCCGGGCGCGTCGGCCGCGTCGTGGACGCGGACGTGGAGGCGGCGGCGCGGCGCGAGTACAGGAAGGCGGGCGCGTCGTGCCCGCTGCCGCCGTCGCGCGGGCGCGACGGCCGGAGCGGCCACCGCGCGGCGCTCAGCCAGATGCTCGCGGAGATGAACTGAGGGGGCGCGCGTCCGCCCGTCTGTCATGCCCGAGGCACAGTCGAAATCACCGAAGAGCGATAAGCCCGCCGCGGCGGGCTCGGTCGCGCTCGCCGACGGCCCCGCGCTCACGTCCGAGCAGGCGAAGGTGTCGCCCGCTTACGCGCAGGGGCCCGGCCCCGCCCTGCCGCTGTTCGGCGGGGTGCAGACCAAACTCGCCGTCAGCCGGCCCGGCGACCCTTCCGAGCGCGAGGCCGACGCCGTCGCCGCACGCGTGGTCTCGAAGCAGCCCGCCGCCGCCGAGACGACTCCGGCGGCCGAGGCGCCGGCCGACGCCGGCCGGGAGAAGGTCGCCGCGAAAGGCCGGACGACCCTCCAACGCGCCGCACGGGCGGGCGCGGACTTGGAGGTTGACCGGCAGGAGGAGGAAGAGGAAGAAGAAGAGGGGCTCGCCGACGAAACTCCCGTGCAGCGTGTGGCGGCGGCGGAGCAACCGCCGGAGCAACCGCCGGTTGAGGAGGAGGAGGTTGACGCGCCCGTCGAGCAGCTTCAGCGCCAGTCCGAAGGACGTGACGCAGAAGGGCGCGAGCAACCTCCCGACTCGGACGGCGGGGGCGTGGCGGCGGCGGAGCAGTCCGTCAGGCAACCGGGGGCCGGCGCCCCTCTGGACGAACCGACGCGCTCCCGTCTCGAAGACCACATGGGAGTCGACCTCTCGGGCGTGCGCGTCCACACGGGGGGCGAAGCCGACGGCCCGACGAGGGCGCTCGGCGCACGCGCCTTCACCAGCCGCAACCACATCTGGCTCGCGCAGGGCGAACGCGCCGACGACCTGAGTCTGATGGCGCACGAGACGGCGCACGTCGTGCAACAGGGCGCCGCCGCCCCGCCGACCGCGCCGGAAGCGGCCCAGCCGGGGGCGACCAATGACGCGGGGGAGGCGGAGGTACAACTACAGCGCCCGGACGAACCGCAGCCCACCCACACGCCGGCGCCCCCGCCCGCGTCAGGAACCCCGGCCGCCGACTCCTCGCCTTCCGACGGCTCCGCCGACTCGACGCCCGCCGACCAGAAGCAATCGTCCTCGAACGCCACACCGGCGGGTGGGCCGAACCAAAGCCCCTCGACCGACCCCGGCTCGAACGGGGCGAGCGCGTCGCCGGACGCCTCCTCCAACGTCCCCGCCGGCGGCGGGGCGACGACCGACCCCGGCGCCGCCGCCACCCCGGCAGTACCCGGCTCGACGACGGACGCGGGGGGAGCGCAGGCCGGCGGCGGCGACACGTCGTCGTCAAGCTCGACGACGGACGCGGGCGGTAACGAGCCCGGCGGCGCGGACGCGGGCGGGGCGACGAACGGCCCCGAAGCTCAGGAGCCGTCGGCGGCGGCCGAGCCCGGCGCCGTCGCCCCCGAGATGCCGAGCGCGGACGTGTCTCCGGAGTTCGGCCAGTTCCTCGCCGAAGCGAACGCGCGGCGCGCGGCGCTGACCGCTCTCGCCGACGAGAAGAAGGCCGCCATCCGCTCCGCGGCCGAAACGCAGAAGCAGGAAATACAGTCGCGCGTCGAGGCCGAGGCGGCACGCATCGAGGGAGTTTACGACCAGAGCATCGCGCAGGTGCAGGCGGCGATGGAGAACGCGCGCACCGAAATCGAGACCACTAAGGCGGCGAAGGTTCAGCTGGCGCAGCAGACGGCCGAGACCGAGCTGGGCAACCTTGAGCGCGTGGTGGGCGAGAAGCAGACCGCCGTCAGGGCCGCCGGCGAGGAGAAGGCGACGGCGGCCGAACGCGCCGGCGAAGAGCAGGCGAAGCGCGCGCTCGACGAGTGCCGCGCGAAGGCACTCGCGGCCGGCCGCCTCGGGACGAGCAAGGGCGAACAGTATAAGAACTACGACCGCGCCGACCACATCCGCAGCGTGTTGACCGAGATGGCGACCGAGGCGGGCCGGAGCATCCTGAAGGCCGGGGACGAGATGGCCGCCGCCGCGCGGCACGACGCCGGCGAGCTGGCCGCCAAGTTCCGCCGCGAGGCCGAAGAGGCCGCCGTCACATTCGCCGACTCGCTGGAGCCGGGCCGTAGAAAGATCGAGGAGGAGAGGGACAACGTCATCGCCGGCCTCGACAAGGTGGGGGACGAGCCGCTCACGCAGTTGGAGGCCGACGGCAGTAAGCTCATCGCGGAACTCGAAACCGGGCGGCAGGGGGCCGGCGAGCAGATTCGCCAGGCCATTCCGGGCGCGAGCGCCGCGATAGACACCGCGGCCCAGACGGCGTGCGACGCCGTGGATAGTGAGACCGCCGACGCCATAGGCGAGCTGGACACGTTCACCTCCGAGATGGCGACGCGCTTCGGCAGCGCCACCGGCGAGGCCGCCGGCACGGCTCTGAAGGACGCGCTGGCCGAACTGGACGGCGTCGTCTCGGAGTTCGACGCGGAGGTGACCCGGCTGGCCGACACCGCCTCGCAGGAGATAGAAAGCGGCGCGGCGCAAACCATCGCGCAGGCCGCCACACAGGTGGATCAGCTCTCCGCCCCCGTCAGGCAGGCCGGGGCCGATTACGAGACCGGCGCGGCGAGCGCCTCGGGCGAGGCCACGCGCGGCATGGAGGAGCCGACCGCGAACGGCGTGACCGAGATGCAGCGGGTGCCGACCGACACCGGGAGCGAGCTTCAGAAGGCGGTCGACGACAGCCGGTCGAAGTGGGACACAGAGCTTACCGACGGCACGAACGAGATCAGGGATAAGATCACCGAAGGCATCGCCAGTCAGGAGGAGGTTCTGACCGAGCTGTCCTCGAACATGGACGAGAAGGCGGAGGAGATCGAGAACGAGAGCCTGCTGTCGCGCGCGCTCAGCGCCATCGGAGGGTTCATCGTCGGCATCCTCGAAGCCGCGCTGACCGTGCTCGTGGCACTCCTCGTCCTCGCGCTGGCCGTCATCGTCCTCGTCGTCGTCATCGCCTTAATCATCCTGGCGATAGGCGGCCTCGCGTTGCTCTTCAAGGTGATCGTGGCGGTGGGGGCGTTCCTCGCGGCGGCGGCCGGGGTGATCGCCGTCATCCTTAAGGTGGCCGCGGTGCTCCTGATCATCTACGGCGTACTGGTCGGGGCCTACTACATCTACCTCTCCATCACGCGGAGCGATTTAAGCGACTACGAGCGCGGGAAGCTGGCCGGGCGCGGGGTCTTCGAGATAGCCTTCGGCATTTTCGGCGGCAAGATTTTCGCCAAGCTCGGGAAGTGGTTGCGGGGGCTGGGCGGGGCCGGCGAAGCGGCGGGCGACGCCGCGCGGCTCGCGCGCCTGCGCGGGCTCATCGCCGACGAGGCGAAGCTCCAGGCCCTCCTCGGCACGGTCGGCGGCGACGTCGCCCGGCTGGAAACTCTCCTCGGCAAGGTCGGCGACGACGTCTTACGACTCGAAGTGCTGTTGGGCACGGTCGGCGACGACGCAGCACGGCTCGAAGCCCTGCTGGGCAAGGTGGGCGGCGACGCCGCACGGTTCAACACCCTCCTCGGCGCCGTCGCCGACGACGCCGGGCGGCTCGAAACACTCCTCGGCACGGTCGGCGGCGACGCCACCCGAATCGAAGCCATTCTCGGCAAGGTCGGCGGCGACTCCGCGCGCTTCAACGGCCTCCTCGGCGCCGTCGCCGACGACGCGGCCCGAGTCGAAGCCCTCCTCGGCGGCGTCGGCGGCGACGCGGCGCGGCTCGAAGCCGCCCTCGCCACCGTCGGCAACGACGGCGCCCGAATCGAAAGTCTGCTCGGCGCCGTCGGCGACGACGCCGCGCGCTTCGACACCCTGCTCACCAGCGTCGCCGACGACGTCCCGCGACTCGAAGCGCTGATGACGAGCGTCGGCGGCGACGCCACACGATTCAACACGCTTCTGGGCGCGGTCTCTGACGACGCCGCGCGGCTCGAATCCCTCATAGGCAAGGCCGGCGGCGACGCCACGCGGCTCGAAGGGCTGCTGGGCATGGTCGGCGGCGACGGCGCGCGGTTCAACCGCCTCCTCGGCGCCTTCGCCGACGACGTGGCCGAGTTGGAGCGGCTGATTAACAAGGCGGGACTCGGCACGCCGCCGGCGGCCGACGTGACCCGGCTGGAGCGCGTCCTGGAACAGTTAGGCCCCGGCCAGCACCCGGTCGCGACGATTGAGACCGCGCTCGACGACCTGAAAGTCCTCGACAGCAAAATTTTGACCGGCCGAACCGTCGACCCCGTCGTGCCGGGCACGCCCCCGACCGGGGACGCGAGGAGGATCGTCGGCGCGCACTCGCCGCAAATCCTGACCCACCCGGACTTCAACATCATCTCGCAGACCCCGAATCCCGACGGCACCATCAACGTCAGATTTACAAAACTGGTCTCCCCCGGCCCGCCGCCCGTCAGGTCCTCCCCGAAGACCAGCACCGTCGCGCCGCCCACCTGGACCGACGCCGACATCCTGCGGGCCGGCGACCAGACCGCCGCCACGCCCGCCCTCCAGTCGCGGATGCGCGACCGGGCTACCCTGCATGTGGAGACCATCAACGGGGTAGTATGGGAAGTAATCAAGGACGCCGCGGGGAAAGTAACCAGTTCGTTCCCGACCGGGGGCGGGCCGCCCGTCTTCTAACCCGCGGAGGGCTTACCCGCGGAGGGCTTATGAACAATCTTTACGAACTCGATCAAGAACTCGCGACCGACTACAACGTGAACGTCTGGTCGGACGACGTCGTCCTCTACGCGGGCCAACTCGCCGACGGCCTGAGCGACGAGGAGTGGGCCGAGCTGGAAAGAGTGTGGAGGGACAGGCCCGCCGCATGGCAGGCCAAACTGGCCGAGGCGGTCTTCTCTTCCCCGAAACCCAGGGTCGTCGGCCTGCTGGTCGAGATGTTGAAATCGCCCGAGACCGAGGGCGCGCTGTCGGCGGCCGAGCACCTCGCGGCCAAAGACGACGTGTGGACGCCCGACGAGTCCGTGCGCGGCGACCTCGAAAGGCTGCTGGCCCGCCTGGAAGGGAAAAACCGGGAGACCGTCGAGTCGCTGCTCGCGCGCATTCCGGGATGAAGGGTCTTGACATGACAACGCTGGGGGCCTTCCGAAACGCACATCATGGCGAGAGCGTCGTCGTCTGCGGCTGCGGCGAGTCTCTGAACGCGCTCGAACTCCCCGGGCGCTTCGTGACCGTCGGCGTCAACGACGTGGGGCGGCGCTTCACGCCGCGCTACCTCGTCGTCGTCAACCCGCGCAACCAGTTCACCGGCGACCGCTTCAAGTACGTCGAAGACTCGAAGGCAGAGTTCGTCTTCACGCAGCTCGACCTCGGGCTCAAGCGCGGGGGCGTCGTCAGGTTCCGGCTCGGCTCCTACGGCGGGACGAACGTCTCGAACCCCGACGCGCTCGACTACACGCAGAACTCGCCGTACGTCGCGCTCTGCCTCGCCGCGCACATGGGCGCGCGCCGCGTCGGCCTCATCGGCGTTGACTTCACCGACCACCACTTCTTCGCGCGCACGGGTCGCCACTCGCTCGCCCCGCGTCTCGCCACCATCGACGCGCAGTACCGCCGGCTCGGCGAGGCGCTGCGGGCGCGCGGCATAGAGGTTTTCAACCTGAGCGGCGCGAGCCGCCTGACCGCCTTCCCAAAGATGACGGTCGAAGCATTCGCCGCGCTCGCGGGGGCCGAAGCGACGCGCGCCTCTTCAGACTCTTCAGACTCGTCTGAGATTAAAGGCGCGGGGGCTGGCGCGGCCGAGACTTATTTAACGCAGACGGCCGAGCCCCTGCGCGTCGTCTCGTACGCGACGACGCCCGTGGCGGGCGTGCCGGCGATTCTCGCGCGCTGCGTCGAGGCGCGCACGCCGCACGCGTCGAGCTGCGTGTGGGCGCGCAGGGACTACGGCAACGGCGTCCGCTTCGAGGGCGGCGTCGAGTGGACGACCGAGAGCGCGCGCGCCGAAGAGGAGCTGCGGCGCGCCGACCTCGTCGTCGTCCACAACGGCAAGTTCGAGCCCCGCCACCGAAAGCTGCTCGCGGACAAGGCCGTCGTGACGATGGCGCACAACTACAAGTGGAACGTGGACGAGACGTTCGTGCGCGCGGGCTTCCCCGGCGTCGTCGTCGGGCAGTACCAGGCCGCGCTCCGCGAGTTCGACGGCTGGGCGGCCGTCCCCAACCCCGTCCCCCTGTGGGAGCCCGGGCACCGGCCGGGCGAGAAGGGCGAGACGGTCACCGTCTGCTACACGCCCTCGGGCCGGCACGACCGCTACCCCGAAGGTCACAAGCTTTACTGGCACTCGAAGGGCTACGCGACGACGATGCGCGTGCTCGAACGTCTCTCGGCGCGCTACACGCTGCGGCTCGAAGTCATCGACGGCCGACAGGTCTCGCACGCCGAGTCGCTTGCGATGAAGCGGCACTCGCACATCGTCATCGACGAGTGCGTGACGGGCAGCTACCACCGCAACAGCCTCGAAGGACTGGCGGCGGGCTGCGTCGTCGTCAACGGGCTCGGCCTGCGCCCCGAGATAGAGGAGGTCTTCCACGCTTGCGCGCCCGGCTCGACTCAGACGCCCTTCGCGCGTGCGAGCCTCGAAGACCTCGAAGGCGTGCTCGCGTCGCTCGTCGAAACGGGCGCGGCGGCACTGGCCGCGGCGGGCGCGGCGAACCGCCGCTGGATGGAGGAGCACTGGGACTTTACGCGGCAGTGGGAGCATTTCTGGGTGCCGGTCGTCGCGCGGGCGCTAGGGCGCGCCGGAGGGGCGCCGTCGACACAGCGCACCCGGAACGGGGCCGGCCTCGTGCCGGCCCCGCACGAACCAGGCGTCGCGGCCCCCGCGGCCGCGCGCGAGGAGACGCGAGCGGAGACGCCCGCGGCGACACGCTCGGAGACGTGCGCCCCGGCGAACGCGGCGACGGCGTCGACGCGGCAGACGACGACGCGCGCGCCGCTGCGGCTCGTCGAGCGGCGCGCGGGCGTCGCGCCTTCGGCCGAAGGCGTGAGCGTCGTCATCCCGCACGGCGGGCCGGAGCGTCTGCCGCAGCTTGAGAAGATTCTGGAACGTCTGCGCGAGGTCGGGCACGTGCTCGACGTTTGCGTGGTCGAGATGGACGAGCGTCCGCACGCGCTCGGCGTCACGCGACGCCTCGCGGACGCATACGCCTTCGTCAGGCGCGAAGGCGTCTTCCACAAGGCGCGCGCGATGAACGCGGGCGTCCCGCTCGCGGCGCGCGGCCGGGTAGTGCTCTGGCTCGACAACGACCTGCTGCTCCCCGAAGACTTTCTCCCGAAGGCGCTCGCCGAGATGCACAGACGCCGGCTCGACTGTCTAGTCCCTTGGACTTCGGTGCGCTACCTCTCGCGCGGGGACACGGCCGAGGTCTTCGCGGGGCGGCGCACGGGCGTCGGCGACTGCGAGCACGTCAACGCCTACTACACGCGGCAGGGCGCGTGCGGCGGCGCGGTGCTCGTGCGGCGCGATTTCCTGCGGCGCGCGGGCGGGATGTGCGAGGGCTTCCGCGGCTGGGGCGGCGAGGACAACGCATGGTTCTACCGCGCGCGCGTCGTCGGCTCGGCGGCCGTCACGCAGCGCAACGACCAACACCTCTACCACCTGCACCACGAGAACTCCGGCGGCTACGACTCGACCAACCACCTCGCCAAGAACCCGCACTACGACGCCAACGTCGCGCTGCTCCGCGCCACGCGGCGCGTGACGGGCCGCGCCGAGATGCTGGCGCGCTTCCCCGCCCCGCGCCACTTCACCTGCCCGTGGGACGCCGGGCGCAAAGTCGCCTTCGCCTTCGACGGCGGCTGCGCGGAGGCGTGTGAGGCCGCCGGCTCGACGGCCGACGCGCTGCGCACGCTCTACGGCTTCGAGGTCGAGCGCATCCCGTGCGGCGTCGGTCGAGTTCCCGACGCCGTGGGCGAGACGCTCCGCGCGTGCGACGCGGTCGTCGTCTTCGGCCAGCGTCTCGCGCTCGGGCTGCTCGGCGACGAAGGGCTTGAAGGGGTTTGGGCGAGGCTGCTCGTCTCTCACGTCGGAGAGCGCGAGGCCGCGTTCGACGGCGCGGAGCTTAAGCCGCTGAGTCGCGCGGGCGCTCACTTCTCTCTCGGCGCGGGGGCGGCGCGCGCGCTCGAAGCGGCGGGGCTCGACTGCTGGCTACCTTTGGGCGGCCAAGTTTCGTGTGAGCAAGTTTCGTGCGAGGACGCGTCCGACGTGGCGCTCGGGCTCGCGCAGCCGCTCTCGCTCGTCGTCGCGGGCGAGGCCGCCAGCCATTCGACCGAGGACGTGCGCGGCGGACTCGTCAACAAACAGCGAACCGACGGAGGGCAGATGGAAGTGGACTTCACGATTCCTGAGGCGACACCCGAGATGACCTACGCGAAGGAGCGCGACCTTCTGCTCCCGGAGTTCGCCGCCTTCAACCACGCGCGCGACTACCCGCGCATGCGCCGTTGGGAGATGCCCTTCGCGCTCTTCAAGGCGCGGCTCTCGGGCACGATGTCCGTGCTCGACTGCACCATCAACCCCGTGGACTTCGGCGAGCGTCTGGCCGGCCTCTACCCGCACGCGCTCTACCGGCACTGGAACCCCGTGCGCGGCGAACGCTTCGCGCCCCCCTTCGGCGTGCCCGACGGAGCGTTCGACCGCGTCGTCTGCGTCAACACGCTCGAACACCTCGTCGCCGAACAGCGCGACAGCCTCGTCGCCGAGATGGCGCGCAAGCTCAAGCCGGGCGGCCTGCTCG
>DASWNR010000530.1:0-2475 GCA_036399155.1 Pyrinomonadaceae bacterium | reverse complement strand
CGGGCGCTCGTTGCGCTCTAAGAAGGATTCGCAGGCGAGGCGCGCGGCCTCGTGATCGCCGCACCTGTCTAAGACCATGTAAAGCGCCTCCGGCAAACCTGTGCGGTGCGCCGCGCCCCCGGTCGGCTCCGTCCCCAACTGCTGGGTGATGGCCGTCGCCGCTTTCAGCAAATCCTTCACGATGCGCCCGAGCGCGTCGTTGATTCGCACCTTGAGGATGAGGGCAACGCCGTCGAGCGAGCGGGCGTAGATGCCGGTCGGCTTCCTCCGCGCCGGCCGCGCCGTCGTCGGCTTCGCGTCGAACGTCAAATCCCCCTCGGCGACGTAGTATGCGTTTCCGTCGCCTTCGGGTCTGAACAGCCAAGCGCCGTACTCCGCGCTCCTCGAATCATTGACGCCGCTTGCGGGCCACGCCTCGCCCTTGCTGCCGGGCTTCGGCACGTCGGGCACGTCGCCCTGCGGTGTGTATGTGGCTGGGTGCGTTTTCATTTTCAGTTCCCCTCGAAGGTGCGGCGAATCTCTGCCGCGATGTAGTCTCCCGACCGCCCCTCAATGTCGGCGCGCGAGACAGTCACAAGCTCGACCACGCCGGGCGCGTCGCAATTCTCGCAGGGTTCTCCCTCGGCGTGTTCGTCGCCGCTCTGGATAACCTGACAGTCCTTTTGTGAGCAAAGATAAATTCGCCTCATCGCTCGCCCCCGTCTACGCCCTCGGCTTGTCGCCGGTGATTAAATAGGCTCCGATTCCGACCTCGGTGAGTCCGTGGACAGTCTCGAATGTGAAGTCGTCCATCTTCACGCGGAGGTATCGCCCGAAGCGGCCGTTGACCTTGCCGTAAACCTTCCCCAGCCTGCACCCTCCCCCCTCGCGCGGGAACTGCCCCGGCCCGCTGACGAGTCCTATCCTGGCTCCGACCCGGATGCTCTCGAACTTCCCCCCGAACGTGTCGGAGGTTGCCGCCGCCCCCCGCCTTACCATGCGGCAACCCCCTCAAGCCCGCGCAGCCTTCTCACGGCGTTCTGACCGCGCCGGAAGAACATGCCACAATCGGCTTCCTCGAACCGGCGCTGCAACGAATCGAGCACGGCCGAAGCCCTGTCCATCGTGCGGTAGGCGCGCGGCTCGGCGAGCGCGGCGCGCTCGTACCTGTGCCCGAGCCACATGAGGACGGCGGGAAGCTGCTCGACCGTGACGCGCTCGGCTCGGCGATGGTCGTCCATCGTCTCGGCGCACCGCACGGCCGCGTCGCGCATGTGCTCGCCGTGTGACAGCCGCGTAAAGTAGCCGTCCTGCGGCGTCTCGCGCCCGTAGAGGTCGTATCCGGGTCGGAGGCCGCCGAAGTTTATTTGAGCGCCGGCTATCGCCAGCACGTAAGTCCCCCTGAAAAGTATCTCTCGGGTGTAGGTGACGGTATCGCCGTCGTGGGTGCGGAAGCCGGTGAATCCGGTGTAGAGTCCAGAAGCTACGGGTATGTTGGCGAACGCGGGGTCGTTCGTGGGGTTCGGCTGGTAGGTGTCGGCGGCGGCTGCGGTCATGTGCGGGTGCTCCTTAGCGGGTGCTCGATACCCTGCCAATATACACCCTACGGAGTATTTATGTCAAGATATATTTCCGCCCGCGCCCCGCTCAGCCACCCCTTTTAGGCCCCACGAACACTACCGTTGAAAGCTCCCCTAAAGCCTCCCGCGCTTCCTCGGCCGTGATCCTCTCCCCGGTCAAGAGGTCTCCCAGCGCGACGCGCAGGTTTGAGTCCTGCACCGCGCCCTCGATTTGTAAGTCCCCCGCCCCGGCCAGTTCGCCGCGGAGACGCCTTATCAATTCCAGCACGGCGGCTTTGTCGGTCGTCACGCTTGCTGTCATGGCTTCATCACGGCGCGAGCGAACATTCCCCGCTCTCCCTCGTCCAGACGTAAAACCAGCTTGCCCCTTGCTCGACCTCCTCGGCGATTCGGAGAGCGCGCCTGCTCACAAGCTCGGCGTCGGCTCGGTCGTCGTACAGCGCGAAGATGCCGCCGGCCGCGGCGTAGAGCACGGTGCGGGCATCCCAGCCCTGTGCCTCGGCGTGCAAGGCGGCTGCTCGTATCTGCGCGTATCCCCGCTGCTGCGGGCCGCGCATGGCGTCCGGCCTGGTCTCGTCGCCGACTTTGATGAAAGCGTATTTGAGGCTGTCGCCCAGCGCGGCAGGCGTGTCGTAGTCGAGCGCGGAAAGCGCCCGGATGTATTCGTTGATCTCCCCCGGCTCCGGCTCGAAGGGTTCCCCGATTCCGAACAGCCGGTTTCGGTCCCGCTCGGATAGCTCCCCCTGCATCCTCTCCAACGCCCTGTAAGCCTCGTCCGCGCCTTCGTGGTCGTAAAGTGACTCGGACTTGCGCTCAAGCAGCCTGTAGACCGACGCGCGCTCCGCTCCGAACAACATGCGCAGCAGGCCGCGCTCTAAGCTCGCGGCTTCGGTGTAGGCCGCCTCAAGCTCTGCGA
>DASWNR010000529.1:0-6911 GCA_036399155.1 Pyrinomonadaceae bacterium | reverse complement strand
ACTACGGCCGCATCTGCCCCATCGAGACGCCCGAGGGGCCGAACATCGGCCTCATCTCGTCGCTCTCGTGCTTCGCGCGCATCAACGAGTTCGGCTTCATCGAGTCGCCGTACCGCAAGGTCGTCGAAGGGCGCGTCGTCGAGTACGTGCGCATCGTCAACGGCGGCGACACCAAGCTCAAGCCGGGCAACCACGTCACCGACGAGGAGTTCGAGAAGGCCAACCGCAAGCTCGGCGCCGACGCGCGCCACGCCGAGATGGAGCCCTACCCCTTCTACCTGACCGCGTGGGAGGAGGACAAGTGGGTCATCGGACAGGCCAACATCGAGCTGGGCGAGGACGGCTCGATCATCAACGAGCGCAACGCCTCGCGTAAGGCCGGCGAGTTCATCAACGCCCACCGCGACGACATCGAGTACGTCGACGTGAGCCCGAAGCAGCTCGTCTCCGTGGCCGCGTCGCTCATCCCGTTCCTTGAGAACGACGACGCGAACCGCGCGCTGATGGGCTCGAACATGCAGCGCCAGTCGGTGCCGCTGCTGCGCGCCGAGGCGCCCTACATCGGCACCGGCATGGAGCAGGTGACGGCGAGGGACTCGGGCGCGGTCGTGGCCGCGCGCCGAGACGGCATCGTGGACTACGTCGACTCGGAGCGCATCATCGTGCGCGCCGACCACAACGTTGACGGCACCATCTCGCGCGAGGTGACCGCCGACATCTACACGCTGACGAAGTTCAAGCGCTCGAACCAGAACACCTGCATCAACCAGAGGCCCATCGTCCAGATCGGCGAGCGCGTCTCGAAGGCGCAGGTCATCGCCGACGGCCCCTGCACGGACAGGGGCGAGCTGGCCCTCGGCCGCAACGTGCTCGTGGCCTTCATGCCGTGGCGCGGCTACAACTTCGAGGACGCCATCCTCGTCTCCGAGCGGCTGGTGAAGGACGACTACTACACGTCCATCCACATCGAGGAGCTTGAGATCGAGGCCCGCGACACCAAGCTCGGGCCCGAGGAGATCACGCGCGACATCCCGAACGTCGGCGAGAACATGCTCCGCGACCTCGACGAGTCGGGCATCATCCGCATCGGCGCGCAGGTCAAGCCCGGCTCCATCCTCGTCGGCAAGGTCACGCCGAAGGGCGAGACGCAGTTGACGGCCGAGGAGAAACTGCTCCGCGCCATCTTCGGCGAGAAGGCCGGCGACGTGAAGGACGCCTCGCTCGTCTGCCCGCCGGGCATCGACGGCACGGTCGTCGAGGTGCAGGTCTTCACGCGCAAGGGTCAGGAGCGCGACCAGCGCTCGCTGAACATCGAGCAGGAGGAGGAGAACCGCCTCCGCCGCGACCTCGAAGACGAGATTCGCATCCTGCGCGAGCAGCGCGACGCGCGCGTCTACGAGCTGTTCGAGGGGCGCAAGCTCTCGGCCGACCTGACGGTCGAGCGCGAGGTGCGCATCCCCAAGAACGAGACCATCACGCGCGAGATGCTCGCCGGGATAGAGCCCAAGCAGCTCCGCAAGGCGCAGCTCGCCGGCGCGCGCGCCTCCGACGTGCTCGCCGAGGCGAAGGACTTCGAGGAGAGGACCGAGCGCCAGATTCGCATCCTCACCGACATCTACGAGGAGAAGATCGCCAAGCTGCGCCAGGGCGACGAGCTCGCCCCCGGCGTCATCAAGATGGTCAAGGTCTTCATCGCGATGAAGCGCAAGCTGTCGGTCGGCGACAAGATGGCCGGCCGCCACGGCAACAAGGGCGTCATCGCCCGCATCCTCCCCGAGGAGGACATGCCGTACCTGCCGGACGGCACGCCCGTCGACATCGTCCTGAACCCGCTCGGCGTGCCCTCGCGCATGAACGTCGGGCAGATTCTTGAGACGCACCTCGGCTGGGCGGCGCGCGTGCTCGGCATGCACTTCGCCACCCCGGTCTTCGACGGCGCGACCGAGCCCGAGATCAAGGGCATGATCAAGCGCGCGGGCGACACGCTGCGCGAGCAGGGCATCCCGGACATCGTCGGCGACTCGGGCAAGACCGTCCTCTACGACGGGCTTTCGGGCGAGCCCTTCGAGCAGAAGGTGACCATCGGCTACATCTACATGCTCAAGCTCTCGCACCTCGTGGACGACAAGATTCACGCGCGGAGCATCGGGCCGTACTCGCTCATCACGCAGCAGCCCCTCGGCGGCAAGGCGCAGTTCGGCGGCCAGCGTTTCGGCGAGATGGAGGTCTGGGCGCTCGAAGCCTACGGCGCGGCGCACATCCTCCAGGAGCTTCTGACCGCCAAGTCGGACGACGTGGCCGGCCGGTCGAAGATTTACGAGGCCATCGTCAAGGGCGAGGCCGACTTCAACCCGGGCGTACCCGAGTCGTTCAACGTCCTCGTCAGGGAGCTTCAGTCGCTCTGCCTCGACGTGGAGCTCATCGACCGCAACGCGGTGATTGACGAGGCGGCGGCCGGCGACGGCCTGGGCCGCCCCGTCGTCCCGACCGCGGGCCCGGTGGAATAAAAAGGTAAGCGGGAGCGCGGCGGCCGCGAACGCCGCCGCGCCCCCGGACGGTTTATCACCGCCACAGTTATTTTTGCTTTCGGCTTTCTGTTTACGGAGATAAAAACGGTGTTCAGATTCCAGCAAGAGAAGACGCAACTCGCGCCCGACTTCGAGGCGATTCGCATCTCCCTGGCCTCGCCGGAGAAGATTCGCCAGTGGTCGCACGGCGAGGTGACGAAGCCGGAGACGATCAACTACCGCACGTTCAAGCCCGAGCGCGACGGCCTCTTCTGCGCGCGCATCTTCGGCCCCGTCACCGACTGGGAGTGCCTCTGCGGCAAGTACAAGCGGATGAAGCACCGCGGCGTCATCTGCGACAAGTGCGGCGTCGAGGTCACGCAGGCCAAGGTGCGCCGCGAGCGCCTCGGCCACATCGAGCTGGCGAGCCCCTGCTCGCACGTCTGGTTCTTCAAGGGGCTGCCCTCGCGCATCGGCCACCTGCTCGACATCCCGCTCAGGGAGCTTGAGAAGGTGCTCTACTTCGAGTCCTACATCGTCATCGACCCGGGCGACGCGCCGGTCAAGGAGCGCGAGCTTCTGACCGACGAGCGCTTCCGCGAGCTGACGCGCGACTTCCCCGGCCAGTTCGTCGCCCGCATGGGCGCGGAGGCCATCAAGGAGCTGCTCGCGGCCGTCAACATCGAGGAGCTGTCGGTCGAGCTGCGCCAGAGGATGAAGGAGGAGAACTCGCAGCAGAAGAAGCTGAAGTACTCCAAGCGGCTGAAGGTCACGACCTCTTTCCTCAAGTCGGGCAACCACCCCGACTGGATGATCCTCGACGTGATTCCGGTCATCCCGCCCGAGCTTCGGCCCCTCGTGCCGCTCGACGGCGGGCGCTTCGCCACGTCGGACTTGAACGACCTCTACAGGCGCGTCATCAACCGCAACAACCGCCTGAAGAAGCTGATGGAGCTGCGCGCGCCCGAGGTCATCGTGCGCAACGAGAAGCGCATGCTTCAGGAGGCGGTGGACGCGCTCTTCGACAACGGGCGGCGCGGCCGCGTCCTGCGCGGCGTCAACAACCGCCCGCTCAAGTCTCTGTCCGACACGCTCAAGGGCAAGCAGGGACGCTTCCGCCAGAACCTTCTCGGCAAGCGCGTCGACTACTCGGGGCGCTCGGTCATCGTCGTCGGGCCCGAGCTGAAGCTCCACCAGTGCGGCCTGCCGAAGAAGATGGCGCTTGAGCTGTTCAAGCCGTTCATCTACAACCAGCTCGAAAAGCAGGGCTACGCCGCCACCATCAAGCAGGCGCGCGAGATGGTCGACCGGCAGGAGCCCGTGGTGTGGGACATCCTCGAAGAGGTCATCCGCGAGCACCCGGTGCTTCTGAACCGCGCCCCGACGCTCCACCGCCTCGGCATACAGGCGTTCGAGCCGGTGCTGGTCGAGGGCAAGGCCATCAAGATTCACCCGCTCGTCTGCACGGCCTTCAACGCGGACTTCGACGGCGACCAGATGGCTGTCCACATCCCACTCTCGCCCGAGGCGCAGATCGAGGCGGCGGTGCTCATGCTCGCCTCGAACAACATCCTGTCGCCCGCTTCGGGTCAGCCCATCGCGGTGCCCTCGCAGGACATCGTCCTCGGCTGCTACTACCTGACGAAGGACAAGCCGGGCGCCAAGGGCGAGGGGCGCGTCTTCGCCTCGATCAACGAGGTGCTGCTCGCGCTCGACGCCAAGGAAGTGACGACGCAGACGCCCATCAAGCTGCGCGTCGTCGGCAGCCTCATCGACCTGACGCAGGAGCACGACACGCAGGACGTGATGCGCGCCGCCGTGCAGGAGGACGTGCGCCGCGTCATCAACACGACGGTCGGCCGCGTCATCTTCAACGACCAGATTCCCAAGGGTCTGTCATACATCAACGGGACGCTCAAGAAGAAGGGGCTCCAGTCGCTCGTCAACTACTGTCACCTCCGCCTCGGCCACGAGATGACGGTGAAGATGCTCGACGACCTGAAGTCGCTCGGCTTCCTCTACGCGACGCGCGCCGGAATCTCCATCGGGATTGACGACCTCGTCACGCCCGACGCCAAGAAGGTGCTGGTGGGGCAGGCCGACAAGGACGTCATCGAGGTCGAGAAGCAGTACCGGGACGGCGTCATCACCAACGGCGAGCGCTACAACAAGGTCATCGCCATCTGGTCGGAGGTCACCGACAAGGTCGCCAAGGAGATGTTCCTGGCGATGGACGAGAAGGAGAAGACGGCGAAAGAGTCGAACCCGATTCTCATCATGTCGGACTCGGGCGCGCGCGGCACCGCGCAGCAGATTCGGCAGCTCGCCGGGATGCGCGGCCTGATGGCCAAGCCCTCGGGCGAGATCATCGAGACGCCGATTCGCTCGAACTTCCGCGAGGGCCTGAACGTCCTCCAGTACTTCATCTCGACCCACGGCGCGCGCAAGGGTCTGGCCGACACGGCCCTGAAGACGGCCGACTCGGGCTACCTGACGCGCCGGCTGGTTGACGTGGCGCAGGACGTGATCGTCTCCGAGCCCGACTGCGGCACGCTCAAGGGCATCAGCGCTTCGGCCATCGTCGAGGGCGGCGAAGAGATCGAGAGCCTGCGCGACCGCATCATCGGCCGCACCGCGCTCGAAGACGTGATCGACCCCGTGGAGGGCGCGGTCATCGTCGCCTCCAACGACGAGATCACCGAAGACCTCGCGCAGGAGATTCAGCGCTCGGGCGTCCAGCGCGTCCGCATCCGCTCGGTCTTGACGTGCGAGTCGCGCCGCGGCGTCTGCATCAGGTGCTACGGCCGCAACCTCGCCACGGGCAAGGCCGTGGACATCGGCGAGGCCGTCGGCGTCATCGCCGCGCAGAGTATCGGCGAGCCCGGCACGCAGCTCACGATGCGCACGTTCCACATCGGCGGCACCGCGCGCCTCGAAGAGTCGTCCAAGCACGAGGCGCGCATGGACGGCACCATCAAGTACGTCGAGCTGAACGTCGTCAAGAACCGCCGCGGCGAGATCACGGCGATGAACCGCAACGGCGCGCTCATCATCATCGACGAGCGCGGCCGCGAGGTCGCGCGCCACCAGATCGTCTACGGCGCGCGCATCCACGTCGAGAACGGCGCGCGCGTCACCGAAGACCAGGTCCTCGCGACGTGGGACCCGTTCACCTTCGCCATCCTGACCGAGGTCGCGGGCGTGGTGAAGTATCAGGACCTCAAGGAAGGCGTGACGGTCGAGGAGGAGGTTGACGAGGTGACGGGCCAGTCGCGCGTCGTCGTCAAGGACTCGCCCGACGAGAAGCGCCAGCCGCGTCTGGAAATCCGCAGCGGCAACAAGGTGCTGAAGACTTACCAGATGCCCGTGCGCGCGAACCTGATGGTGCACGACGCCGACGAGGTCGCTCCCGGCGACGTCATCGCCAAGATTCCGCGCGAGACGACCAAGACGAAGGACATCACGGGCGGCCTGCCGCGCGTCGTCGAACTCTTCGAGGCGCGCAAGCCCCGCGAGACGGCGGTCATGTCCGAGATCGACGGCACGGTCAAGCTCGGAGCCATCTCGAAGGGCAAGCGGCGTCTGATCGTGGTCGGCGACGACGGCGAGGAGCGCGAGTACGACATCCCGCGCGGCACGCACATCAACGTGCAGGAGGGCGACCGCGTCCGCGCCGGCGAGGCGCTGATGGACGGCCCGCTCAACCCGCACGACATCCTGCGCGTGCTCGGCATGAACCGTTTGCAGGAGTACCTCGTCAACGAAATCCAGGAGGTCTACCGCCTCCAGGGCGTCAACATCAACGACAAGCACATCGAGGTCATCGTCCGCCAGATGCTCCGCTGGGTGCGCATCAGCGACGTGGGCGACACGGACTTCCTGCTCGACGAGCAGGTCGACCGCTTCCGCTTCACCGACGAGAACGAGCGCATCGCGGCCGCGGAGGGCGAGCCGTCGAAGGCCGAGCCGCTGCTCTTAGGGATCACGAAGGCTTCGCTCTCGACCGACTCGTTCATCTCGGCGGCCTCCTTCCAGGAGACGACGAGGGTTCTGACCGAGGCGGCCATCTCGGGGCGTATCGACTACCTGCGCGGCCTCAAGGAGAACGTCATCATGGGCCGGCTCATCCCAGCGGGGACGGGCATGGACTTCTACCGCAACGTCAAGGTCGAGCGCGACACGACGGCCGAGCGCGAGCGCGAGGAGCAGCACGAGAGCCTCTCCGACCTCCTCCTCGGCGCCGAGCCGCCCGCGGTCGTCCCCGCGCGCGAGAAGGTCGTCGTCGCGGCCGACGCCGACGGCGACGCCGACACACCCGACGCCGACGACGCCGTCGTCGGCGAGTAACTTTCCGCACACGGAAAAAGACGAAATGGCCGACGCGGCAACGAGACCGCGCCGGCC
>DASWNR010000528.1:0-5834 GCA_036399155.1 Pyrinomonadaceae bacterium | reverse complement strand
GCTTCTTGGGCTTGTCGGCCGGGTAGGTCGCGCCGTCGCCGGGTGACTCCGCGCTCGGGCCGCGCGAGCGCCGCCAGCCGTCGGCGAAGCCCGCGCCGCCCATCAGCTCGTAGGTCTTCCCCCACGGGTCTTCGTTGAAGTCGCCGGTCACGATGAGGGGGCCGCGCACGTCCTTGAGGGCGTCGAGCAGTTGCCGCGTCTCGAACAGGCGGCCGTCGGCGTGCTGGTAGTCGAGATGAGTGGTGACGAAGTTGAGCCGGCGGCCCTTGACCTCGACCTCGACGCGTATGAAGCCGCGCCGCTCGCGCTCGCGCGTGTTGGCGTAGCGGCGGTGGTCGATGGCGAGAATCGGGTAACGAGAGAGAACCGCCACGCCGTACTGGCCGCCCTGATAGTCGAGGTTGTGCGCGAAGGCGTAGTCCATCCCCGTCAGACGCGCCAGCTCCTTTATCTCGTCAACACGCCCCGTCCGCTCGACGCCCCGGTCGACCTCCTGCAAGCCGACGAGGTCGCAGCGGTAGAGCTTAATCACGTCCGCGATGCGCTTGAGGTCGAGCTTCTTGTCCATCCCGACGCCGACGTGAATGTTGTAGCTCATCACGTTCAGGTGGACGCGCCCCCGCGACGACGCCCCCGCGCCGGGCGGAAGGCAGGCGGCCGCGAGCACGAGGGCCAGCGCGGCGAGCGACGCTGTCAGTTCCCTTCTCATCAGACCTTGATGAAGACGCCGCGCCGGTAGAGCAGCCACATCAGCCCGAGCCAGACGAGCACGAAGCAGACGGCGAAGGCGAGCGACGCGTTGACCGGCGCGAGCCACGAGGCGAAGACGTTTCTGTAGATGACCGTTTGGAGCGCAACCTGTTTGCCGTCCGCGCCCGCCAGCTTGATGAGCCCGAGCAGCTTCGCGCACAGCCCCGTCAGGAAGAAGGCCGCGAGCGCGTTGGTGCCGAAGACGACGAACGGGAACGCCCAGCGCCTGTAACCCTTCAGGTCTATCAGCCAGTAGCAGACGGCGAGCAGTTGCAGGGCCATCCCCGCCGTCAGCAGCACGTAGGAGCTTGTCCACAGAGCCTTGTTCGCGGGCAGCCAGAAGTTCCACGCCCAGCCCGCCACGACGCCGGCCGCCCCGGCGACGAACATCAACGCGACCTTCTCAAAGTCACCGCGCCGCGAGCGCAGGAGGTGCCCCGTGAGCACGCCCGCGAGCGTCGTCGCCAGCGCCCCGAGCGTGCTCAAGATTCCTTCGGGGTCATAGACCTTCGCCTGCCGCCAGACGTGCCCGCCGAAGACGGCGCGGTCAACATACGCCGCGATGTTCCACTCCTTGCTCCCCAAATCACCCGGCCCGTAACCCGGCACCGGCACGAGCGTCAACACGGCACAGTAGGCCACGAGCAGCCCCGCGACTATGTAAGCCTGCCTGCGCCAGTCTGTGTTGAGGAAGATGAGCGCGGCGCAGAGATAGCAGACGGCGATGCGCTGGAGCACGCCGGGGATGCGTATCGTGGAGAGGTCGAACGAAGGGAAGCCCGCGAGGAACAGCCCGAGCCCGAAGATGATGAGCGAGCGGCGGAGAATCTTGACGTAGAGGTCGCGCTTGCCGCCCGCCGCCTCGGCGCGGCGCGAGAGCGCGAGCGTGACGGAGACGCCGACGATGAAGAGGAAGAACGGGAAGACTAAATCAGTCGGCGTCCACCCGTGCCACGCGGCGTGCTGTAGCGGGCTGTAGATGGCGCTCCACGTCCCGGGGTTGTTGACCAGAATCATCCCCGCCACGGTCAGCCCGCGAAAGGCGTCGAGCGACAGAAGGCGCGTCGCGCCCGCCGCATGACCGCTGACTACGCCGCCCCCGCCGGCCTCGCCCGCGCCGGCGCGCCGGGCCTCGGCCTCCTCGCGCGCGCCGGTCTCGTACTCGCCGACAGTCATGCTCATCCTGTGAAAAACCCCCTTCCGGGTCAGTCTTCCTGCGTGGGTCGGGGCCCGAGTCCGAACTCCGAAGGCGCGGGCAGCGTCGAGGTGCGGTCGTACTCGCGCAGCGCATCCTCCAACTGCTTCGAGCGCGTGAGCCAGCGCGCGGCGGCGAGATCATAGCGCGCCAGCACGCTCGCGAGCCAGTACGGCCGATTCTCCGCGAGCCAGCGCTCGCGGTACGCCTCGCGCAGCTCGGTCAGCTCCTCTGTCATCTCGCGCAGCGAGTTGTAGACCGGGCCGAAGTACGCGCGCAGGCGGCGCACGCGCCTACGGTCGCCGAGGTTGAGGTAGGCGTCCCAGTAGTCGCGGCTGAGCTGTCGGACGACCTGCGCGCGCCGACCCAGGTGGTCGAAGCGCCGCGCCGCCAGCCGCATCGAGTCGAGCGCCTGCCGGTTCCGCCTCACGCCGGGTCGCGCGCGGATGAGCGTCTCCTCGACCTCCTCGGCGTCGAGCCGCATCTCGCGCGTCTTATCGTCGAGCTTGCGCGCGACGGACACCTGAAAGTCTTCCGTAAACGGGTCGCGCCAGAAAAGCTCATCGGTCGAGTTGACTCCCAGGGCGTTTCCCGCGCCGCCGAGCGTGCGCGTCGCCTTCACGAGCACGTCGCCCTCGCGGCGAAAGAAGGCCCAGTCGAAGTCGCGCTCGAAGGCCGCGAGGTCGAGCGGCGCCGCCTGCCACGACGCGGCCGCGCCGAGCACGACGCCGTACCATGTGTTCTCGAAAAGGGCCTCGCCGTCGTCGTCCCACTCCGTGTTCATCACGCCGAGGACGCCGGCTCGCTGGCCGTCGCGGACGAAGTTGACGATGTTGACGGACGCCGTGTCCGTGTCCGGGAAAATCTGATTCCAGCTCGACACGCCCGGGCAGACGAACTGTTCGAGCCCCGCCTTCTTAAAGAGCCCGACGCGCGCCTCGTAGCTCTGCCGCGCCACGTAGTCCCAGTTCATCGCGATCATGTCGCGCGGGACTGAGGGCAGCAGCTCCGGGTGGTTGAGCGCGATGTCGCCCCAGAACATCAGCCGGCGCTTGTGCGGCAGCAGCAGCTCGCGGACGCGCTTCAGGTGGTCGAAGTAGACCGTGCCGAGCCCCTTCGCCTTCACCGCCTCGGCGCTGCGCCCGCGCCCCAGCTCGAAGGTCTCGTCCGCGCCGATGTGGAAGAAGCGGCCGGGGAAAAGCTCTTCAAGCTCCTCGTACCAGTCGGCGACGAGTTCGTAAGTCCCCTCGTCCTGCGGCGAGAGCACGTCGCCGTAAGGCACTTCGGCCAGCTCGTTGTACTTTTCGAGCCGGAGCGCCTTGTGCAGGTGGCCGAAGGTCTGCTGCTGCGGGACAAGCTCGACGTGATAGCGGCGCGCGTACGCGACCATCTCGCGAATCTCTTCGGCGGTGAGCGTCCCGCCCTCGGGCGCGATGAGCGGGTGAGAGCGCGAGCCGAAGACGTGCTCCATGTAGAGGCTGTGCATGTTCATCTTGAACATGGCCTCGTTGCGAATCTGCCGCTTGAAGTATTCGACCGTCGGGACGGGGCCGCGGCTCACGTCGTCGGAGAGCCCGCGCCAGCGAACCGAAGGCCAGTCGACGACGCGAACGCCCTGCGCGTACGCGCCCCCGCCCTCGCCGCGCACGAGCTGTTTCAAAGTCTGAAGACCGTAGAACGTCCCGGCCGACGAGCGCCCCGCCACGACTACCACTTCGGGGCCGACGAAGAGCACGTAGCCCTCTTCGCCCAGGTCGGCCGGGACGCTCACGCCCGCCCGCTCGACCTCCCGACGGACGCGCGCGTTGTCGAGCGGCCCGACGAGGACACGCCGACCACCTCCCCCCGAGCCGACGCGGAGCGTGACGCCCGCCGTCTCGCGCAGGTCGTCTGCGAAGTCCTGAGCGGCGAAGCGGTCGTCCTCCGACTTCGGGTCGGCGACGACGACGCGCGTGTCGCGCTTGAAGTAAAAATTCTCGCCCGTGGCGGCGACGGATTTGGGCGCGGGGATGACCCGGACGGCCGCCGCCTCAGACTTCGGCGGCGAACCGGCGCCGGCCGTTGCGGGCTGGCGCGCGTGCGCGGGGTCGGTAAATGTCGCCGCGAAAAGGCAGGCGAGCAGCGTCAGTCGCGCGGCGCGGGGCACGCGCGGTTTGGTCGTCGGCGTCTTCATCATCGGGTGTGTCTGCGAATAAAAAATGTGGACGTGGTGTCGGAGCACTTGCGCCGACAATTAACATGATGGCAAAAGAGAGTCAACGCGCCCCCGTGCCCCCGCGCGCCCGCTCTGCAAACTTTCGCGAGGAGAGACTTTCAAAGCCGTGTCACTGATGCTCGAAGAGATCGCGCAGCAGCCCGAGGCGCTGTCGCGCACCATCGACGAAGAGCGCGAGAAGGTGGCGCGGCTGGGCCGCCGCCTGCGCGAGCAGGACGTTGACTTGATAGTGCTCGTCGCGCGCGGCTCGTCCGACAACGCCGCGCTCTTCGGCCGCTACCTGCTCGAAATCACGACCGGCGTCCCCGTCGCGCTGGCCGCGCCCTCGGTCGTCACGCTCTACAACGCGCGGCTCCGCCTCAAGCGCGCGGCCGTCATCGGCGTCTCGCAGTCGGGCGAGGGCGAGGACATCAACCGGGTGCTCGCGGAGGCGCGCGAGGGCGGCGCGCTCTGCACCGTCGGCATCACGAACGAGCCCGACTCGGCGATGACGAAGGTCGTTGACGAGATTCTGCTGACGCACGGCGGGCGCGAGCGCTCGGTGGCGGCGACGAAGACCTACACGGGGCAGCTCCTGCACTTCTACATGCTGGCCGAGGCGCTGGCCGGCGGCGCGCAGCTCGGCTTCGAGGCCATCCCCGAGTTCGCCGCCGACGCGCTCGACCTGCGCCCGCGAATCGAGGAGATGGTCGAGCGCTACGTCTTCATGGAGAACTGCGTGGTGGTCGGGCGCGGGCTGGTCTACGCCAACGCCTTCGAGATGGCCCTGAAGCTGATGGAGACCTGCTACGTCGTCGCCGAGCGATTCTCGTCGGCCGACTTTCTACACGGCCCGGTCGCGGTCGTCGAGCGGCACTTCCCCATCTTCGCCTTCGCCCCGCCGGGCGTCACGCTCGGCGGCGTGCGCGAGCTGCTCTCGCGTCTGAAGGAGCTGCGCGCCGACACGCTCGCCTTCACCTCCGACCGCGAGGCGGCCTCGCTCGCCACGCGCGCCGTGCTGCTCCCCGAAGAGATTAACGAGACGCTGGCCGTCATCCCCTACATCATCCCCGCGCAACTCTTCGCCGCGCTGCTCGCCGACGCGAAGGGGCTCGACCCCGACGCGCCGCGCTCGCTGGCGAAGGTCACACGGACGCTCTGAGGCGCAGGACGGAACTCTGAGGCACAAGATGAAACTGCTCGTACTCGGCGGGACAAGCTTCCTCGGCCGTCACCTCGTCGAACTCGCGCTCGCGCGCGGGGACGAGGTGACGCTCTTCAACCGCGGCCAGCTCAACCCCGAGATTTTCCCCGCGGCGGAGCGCCTGCGCGGCGACCGCGACGGCGGGCTCGACTCGTTGAAGGGGCGGCGCTGGGACGCGGTCGTCGACACGAGCGGCTTCTCGCCGCGCGTCGTGCGCGACTCGGCGCGGCTGCTGGCCGACGCGTCCGGGCATTACGCGTTCGTCTCAAGCGCCTCGGTCTACAGGGACACGAGCGTCCCGGGCGTGGACGAGGGCCACGCGGTCGCCGCCATCACCGACGAGGAGCTGCGCGAGTCCGAGGCGCTCACGCAGTCGGAGCTGAAAGACGCGCCGTTCTTCGGGGAGAGGTACGGGGCGCTCAAGGCGCTGTGCGAGCGCGCGGCCGAGGCGGAGATGCCCGGCCACGTGATAAACGTCCGCGCCGGCCTCA